>NZ_BJBV01000016.1:0-119735 GCF_036245925.1 Shewanella sp. M-Br | reverse complement strand
TTGAGCAATTAATCTTATGGCTTGAAGATAACTTAAGTACAGAGTCAGTTATTCACTTTGATAATGAAGGCAAAGTTGATTCAGCAATCGTACTAGATGCTTTGACACGTTTATTGCCACAACAACTTGATGCTTCTGTTGAAAATATGAATAAATATTTGATATGGAATCCAGCAAAAGTATCCTCATATGGTGGTAAGGCTGATAATTATGAAGAATTAATTCAGACAGAGGAGGAACAGGTATGCAGTTGGTCATCAATAATTAACACTGATGATATTGAATCAATTGTTATAGCTATTCAGAACGAATGTGATGTAGATATTTTTTATAAAGAAATCTAATTAGTGAATTATAGTTTTAACTTAATTATCAAGTTCTTATGATTCTACTACAGAAAAAGGAAAAGGGTTAAAGGGGGCAAGGGAAGGGTTTTCCACAAGGGAAAAGCCCTATCCGATAAAGGGAAAAGGAACTGATCTTTTAATATCCCTCTTCACCTATCGGGTGGGGAGGGTACGCTTTATAAAAAAAGAAAAAGAAAAAGAAAAAAATTTATTGTGATTGTGTATATGTGTGTATGTGTTAACCGCTTGCGGTTACATATGCACATATGCACATCCTATATAATAAGATCTATAAATATCTATGAAAGATCTATGAAGATCTATAAAGATCTATGGTGTCTTGCAAAAACATAAAAATCAGTAACTTGCACAACTTAACGACACGTTTTACTCTGTTAAATGTCACTGTCTACTCTGCTATTAAACACTGTTCACTCTGTTAAATGTCACTGTTTACTCCGTAAAAAAACACGTCTGACTCTGAATTTGAACACGTTTAACTCTGTTGCTTATTGAAAAGCTGTGGATAATTTAATTGGATAAGTATACTCAATAAAAATTGCACACTTAAAAGAATCCAGTTAATGCAACTTCTTACCGTCATTTGGGCGTAAAACCTAGTTTGTGACGGCGCTTAGGTAAGTTTCTACAAGCAAAGACAATTTTAGAGCAGGCGTACTATTTATTGAATTTTACAATATGCTTCTTTTGCATTGTAATCTAGCTTCTAAGTTCCTGGCCACTCTATCAACCAAACCGCAGAAGTCATTTGGTTTTGCGCTGAATGCATCTAGATGTAGATCGATTTATTTCCATATGCGTTAAACAGAGTAAATAGTGTTTTTAGATTAAAAGACACTTGATGCTCTGTTTGTTTCTGATAGGATGTAGCCATATGACACGGTTTGCTCTGGTCAATTTTATGAAAACGCATGATCTGACGGTTTAAACTTGTCTTGGCTGTTCAAAGAATGCCTATTTGGTGGAAAGGTCACTCAAAGTTCTTAAGACACATTTAACTCTTCTGGTAAGCAGAGTAAAACGTGACTTAAGCATTATAAATTTGATTTAAGGTACTAAAAGTGGCAAATACTAATTTAGTTAAAACAGAACGTATTGGGCAGTTAACTTCAGATTTTTTTAGGCAAGCTCATCGTCTTGTTTTTTCACAGTTATCAATGTCTCCGGTTGAACATGATATATTTGCCCTTTTGCTTTCTCGTCTCGATAAAGATCACTGGGTGATCTCAGACTCCTCTGTTTCGACGCCACCTACTATTCCATCTCCGCACTATAGTTTCACTTCAAACGTTTTATGTGAATGGCTAAAAGTTGATAACCGGTCGCTTTATAATGTGATTAAAGATCCTGCAAAACGACTTAGCGAGAAAACAATTGGATTGCAAGAACCAAACAAGCGTCGATTCATTTTTCGTAGTCTTTTCAAACAAGTATCCTATGAAGATGGTGTTCTTACTATCGTGCCCAATGATTTGTTAATGAATGAATATCTCTGCTTATCACAGGGCCATAGTCAGATCTACAATGATACGTTTACGGCATTAGAAACGGATTATGCCAAAAGGCTTTATACCGCTCTATGTAGGTTTAAGTATGGACAAGGAAAACTGAACCCATTTTCTCTCGAAGAGCTTCACGCGTTTTTTGGTTTACTTGATGAAAAGGGGAAATTGATCAAAAAAACATATGCCAGAACAAATAGCTTCATTGAGAGAATCATTTCGCCGGCTATCAGAGAGATCGAATCAAAAGAGCACAGGATTAAGTTTTTAATTGACGAAAAGACTCAAAATTTGGGTTGGAGTTATAAGAAACAAGGTCGGAAAATCACTCATATTGAGTTTTTATTTTACTGGGTTGATCCTGTTCAGATCGATGCAGCTGAAAAGAAGGAGCGCAAAAAGCTCGGAGATGAAAGAAATCCATTAGAACTAGCAAAAGAAACCTGGGCTGTAGTGGATGGATTTGTTGCTAACTCAGATGGCAACCCTACAGTAGAGGAACTGAATAATCTTACTGTTAACATCAGCTCATTAATGCAATCAGGCTATGCATTTGAGTCAGATTTTATGCAAAAGTTTAGTTCTGCAATGTCAGAAGCTCGATTAAAGTAACGGCATAAATTATCACCGAAGTAATTTTATTGCGGCCATAAGCAAAAAGACATCATCTTCTTCTATATTATCAACAAGATACTTAGCCTGAATTTTTAGTTGTTGCATTTTTGTCGAATCATTATTTTCTATTCCGACGTTTGTTAATTGCATAAAATCTGATACTGACTTACCAAGTAACGAACAAAGTTTAGTTAGATTATCCTTACTAATCGTCCCATTCTTTACCCAACCTTGAACAGTAGGTCTACTTACGCCTAATAAACGGGCTATTTCAGATTTACTATAAGTGCTCTCTGTAATTGCTTGATTCAGCAATCCCGCCATAACGTTTTGATTTGACACAATGGTTACCTAAAAAAGTTGTCTGGCTAGTTTAGTTAAATAAGGCTAAATCTTAAACGCTGTTGTTGACTAACATTTTAGTTAGCTGTAGCCTAACAACTGCTTAAATGGTAGTTCTTTAAAAATCCGTTCCCAAACAGAAACAGCATTTTACAGAAAAATGTTGTTGGCATTTCTATATCTGAATGATAGCCTAAGCATGTTAAATAGTTGCTCACTGACTTACAGTGTGAAGCACACGGCAGTACGCCTTAAATGGCCTCATGAGATGTGTCGCGTTCAGCTTACGCTGATTGAGGTATCCTAAACTTAGCTTCTCTTGTCTTTGACAGAAGCACCGATAACGTCGTTATTGGTATCAACTAATGTGATTAGACCTAAACGGTTTGATTACGCTTGGTTTACTTAAGACCAAGACTCCACTCCCAAGTCATTACTGCTTTCAGTAATGCTCATTTGTTGTTTTCTGTTTGGAAACGGCAGGGGTTAACGCAAGATTTTTCTTGAGATTGCTAAAAGCAATGACAAAGAATGTAACTGTGATGGTTCAGCAGACCTGATTAATTGTTGCATTTCGTATTTTACACGACGAAATTCATCATCTAGGTTCTGCTCATTAAATGACGATTCACTCGGACTGAATAAATCCGCCATTGTCATATCTAGTGCCGTTACAATTTTGATTAAGCTATCTAGGCTTGGATTTTTTCTGCCAGATAAAAATGCTGATATCGCACTTTGCGATAAATCTGTATCTATAGCTAAATCTTCTTGAGTCATTTCACGCTTTTTTAGTGCATCTCGAATTCTTTCTTGCCACACACCCAATCTCCTTAAATACATAATTTTTTAGTGATTATGAGTGCCTTTAACTTGCCCTCAATCTCTATAGGTAGTTAAAAAATATGACTATTGGTAATTGCGGGCTTGTTGCCCTAAAAGATTTTAGAAGAAAACATCAACTCACCCAGCATGAACTCGCTGATATGTTGGAAGTAGATCAATCTACGATCTCATTTTTAGAAAACGGCCGACGAAAACTTGATCCAACAAAAGTAAAGCAAGTTTCTGAAATTACAGGGATATCTAAGCATGATTTAAGGCCGGATTTGTTTGAAAAGTAAAATAACCATACAAAATTTATTGACAACAAAGCGCTAAAAACTGTACTTATAAAGCACTGTATAAATATACAGTTATCGAGGTGGTAATAGATGGAACTCTTCAAAATAATTAAAAACTTTGCGATGCAACCGGCGAAAACAGTGCCTTTACAAGTAAAGGGTACTGTTCCCGCCGGTTATTTCATGCCGTGGACAGAAGCGCAAATACGCGCAGACGAGACGATCAAAGACAAAATCAGAGTATTGCAACGCAGCGGATTAGCGCTGCCCTATGAAATATGGACTGAGTTTGTTATCGATACTGTTGTTAATTTCGCGCTGTGGGTACAAGAACTGCCAGCTTCTGCGAGTTATCACCACCACGGCCGCAAAGGACTGCTTTACCACTCGTTAGACGTGGCAATTTATGCGGTGCGCATTCGTCGTAATTACATTATGCCACCCAACACCCCACCTGAAGAGGTTTTGCACCGCGAGATTGTTTGGGTGTACGGGGTATTTTTGGCCGCACTTTTCCATGATTGCGGCAAAATCATGGATATGCAAATTGAGCTATTCAATGTTGACGCAGATAACGAGGTTTGGACACCGGCTTTAGGGCCCGTGGGTAAACTCACCCAGCCTTACAGGTTCAAATACAAAGATGATCGAGCCTATTTAAACCATCAACGGATCGCACACTCCTTTTTAACGAGAATGCTTTCGAAGAATCCCATGTTGTCCATCACCAGTGACACCATGCTCTATTCTTGCCTTACCGAGTACCTAACCGGCCATAAAAATCCTGACAATGTGATTGAGCTTATCGTGAAACAAGCTGATGCAGCCAGCGTTGCGCAAGATTTGGGAGCATCAAAAGACGGCATCAATGCCGCAGCGAAGCGTATGCGATTTGAGAACAACTCATTTGCTGAGCAGCTCCATGTCACGATGACTTATTTGCTGACAGAGAAAAAAGTATTGCTTAACAAAAAAGGTGGGGAGGGCTTCGTTGCCGGTGAGCACTTGTATTTAGTGTGTAAGCCGATTGCTGATCTCATCCGAGCCACGTTGTTAGACAGGGGGATCTCTGGCGTACCGTCCTCAAACACAAAGCTGTTTAATGAATTGCAGCAGCACAACATTATCCGCCCTAACGAGCAGGGTTTAGCGGTTTGGTCGATTAAAGTGACATTAACTGACGTGAACTGGTACCAAAAATTTACGTGTTTGTGTATTCACTTGCCAACATTTGCACCAGAGCTTGCGCTCAACTCATTACCTGGATTCATCGATATATTGCCGCCAGAAGATGAAAAGCCCTTAGCTGAAGCAATATCATCAGTTGGATTTGCGGTGGAAGAACAGGAGCCTGTCCCAGAGTCTGTTAATACTGAAATTATTGAAACAGACGATACCGATGTGACGCGAGAAGTCATCGTTCAAGACGATTTACTGATGAGCATGATCCCTGGAATGGAAGCGCTCATGTCCCCAATAATTGAGGCAACTCCATCAACAAATGACATAAATGAGTCTGCAGACGTTCTGGGCCCAGAGCTACTGGTAACGCCGTTTAACAAACTAACAGAACATCAAATTGGGATCTTGTTTTGGAACTGGATTGAAGCTGGGCTATTAGCTGGTGAAGTGCCTATTAATACAGCAGAGGCTTTTATTCACAAGGTGAATGGGCAGGTCTTCATCGTGTCACCCACGGCTATGAAGGTCTTTTGTAAAAAGTACCAACAGGGTTGTGATGCCGACAGTTATTTAGCGGTTCAATCCGGTTTTCAGTCTTTAGGGCTTCATCTTAAAACTACAGAAGGTAGGAATATTCACTCGGTTAAAGTGACAGCAAGTGGCAAACGTTTGAATGGCTTTTTCATTAAGTTAACCACGACGCTTGCAGCATTGGCCCTCCCTGACAATAGCGCACTCTCTAGCGAAGGAGGTGAGTGATGAATGCTGCTATTAGTTTCAATTTCTTTTTCTTAAATCAACTTTGTGTTTACGCAAAATATGGTAAATCGCATGAATTGAACCAGCTAGGGCTGCCTCCTGAGCAACTGTGTCAAATAATGAATATGTCATCGGCTCAGTTAGAGGAATTGGCAGCGAAATTAGATTGTGCATTTATCGAGATTAACGGCAATTACCTGTTAAAAAAAATGGAAGGTATTGAAATCCCATTATTTTGTGAAGATCTAATCATTTACGGCGCGTCTAACAAATTAATGACAGACATGCTTAATATTTCAAAACACACATGTGCTTCTTGGCGCCGCTTTGTTGATACTGATCCCAACTATCGACAGCGCTCTATCCCTGCTGATTGCCATTTGGCGCTTTGGTCTGACATCGAGAAATTGCCTAATCCGCTTTACCCCACTGCAGAAGAATTACTCGTCTTAGCCAAACAGCATGCGGTCAGTATCGGTGCTATTTGGTCAGATATCAAAAAAGGAAATGATGATGAAAAAAAATAAAAACAGAGCGGGTTTATTGCGTAGCGATGCGTCTATTGCACTTCATGCCAGTGATTCTGTGTCGTTGTGGCACGGTCGCAAAGGCAAAAGTCAGGGATTACCCGGGTTCTTTTCACATACTGCGGTATTAGAAACCTCTGCTGCGAAAGATGATCCATACGCAGATTATGGGCTTATTTTGATTGAAAACAGTTTAAATGAAGCGTTCTTAACTATTAATCAGTTAAGCACAGGGTTAATGGCAAATGAACGTCGTCGCCGTGTGACGTCATCTGAGTGCGCTTCATTAAAACCGGTTGAAAAGGCGTTGTTTGTAACTAGTCGATTTGGTTGGCGTATGGTCGCGCTGATTGAAGAGTTTGATTTATTAATGGTTGATCTGTTGGATGCACAATTTAAAGCACGTATGAGCAGACAAGAATTTGAGCGACAGCGCCATGAAGCGGTTCATTGTGTTCGTAAGGTATTGGAAATGAGTCAAACTACACAGCATTCAGGTATAAGCCGTAATGATGTAAGTGCAAATAACCCTAAGGCACAGAGTGCGAAGGAGAAGTTCGGTCGTATTCCGATGGAAGTGATGGAAGGGGTGGTTCGTGCTGAATTTGCGCCTGAAATCAAACAGCGTTAGATATTATTGTGCAAAAGACAACAACTGACAAAGCTCGCATTAAACGGCAAAAGCTACGCTCTGCAAAGCGTGCTGCGGCGTTGCATGTAAAAAACCATAAAACCGCTGTTGGTGCTAATGCGTTTAAAGCGAGCCTTGATGGTTTCAAGGTTAAAAACGCTCGTCTACCTCGCTATTTCAACGAAGTGATCAATAACGCTCGTCAACTTATCTATCGTGGTCAGCTTGAAATTGATGAGGGTGGTATATCAAGAAAGATGTCAGAACGGACTAAGCGCAAACTCTTTGAAATAGTGGTAACGATGATTACCACATGCGATTTAATGAGTGGCCAAGTCGGTAAAGCGAAAAATATAGGTATGGATACCACTAGCCATGACGCACTGATGTTAGCCCATGCGAAGCGTTGGGGAGAAGCGATCCCGAGCTCTACCTGGTATCGTTATATCGATATGCTAAAACAAGCGGGTGTTTTCACTGTCCAAGAAGTTAAGGTGGCAATTGAAGATAACGCAACCGGTGAGGAAAAAACCATTCGTTCAGTTGCAGCCTATAAATGGTTGTCAGCGAGATTCTTGCAAGCGATAGGTGCATACACCGACACAATTCGCGCACAGATAAAGCAAGCTTATCAAAAGGCTATCAATAACGGCCTGTCATTTACTTGGCGAGTGTTCAAGCGCCAGCTCCCAGTAAAACAGCGGTTCACCGCTGATATGTTTTTCTCACAAAGCACGAACCCACCTCAAACCCATTGAGCGGCATTTTAAGCAACCGTCTTGATTGGCGGGGACTTTGCACATCTAGACGTTTTTAGTCGCTTAAATCAGACGTTAAAGCAGCCTAATCTTTCTGTAAAACATAATATCGTCTCCTTTTTTTGCCAAACAGCTAGGTACGTTTTTTACTTTCTCTGTGGGTTGTGGATAAGGGCGGTATATCAAAGCATTAATGGGAGTAAGAAAAAGGAGTAAGAAGTGGGAGTCCAAAAGCTTTTTTAAAAAAGATTAAGTATTAGTAAAAGATAACTTATTAAAAGGCACAAGCAACGGTGGATAAATCCACCTAAGAGCAATAATGCCTCGCCATTTCCTGCCGTTGGCAGGGGCGAGAACTTAAAGCACCGCTGAAAGTGAATTTTGTCATCCGACCGTTAAGCTACAAACGTGCTGAAAACCAGTTAAAAACAAAAGCGGTCTAGCAGAAGGGAAAAGAGCAATAATCATACCAATTTGTGACTTGTAAGGCGGTCATCCATCCTATTTTATCGTGCAAAAAAACATCACACTGTTTTTAAATACAGTGCTTAATGTGTTATACTGTTTATTGTTAAGGTGCTGTTTTTAAAGAGTATAAAGAGGTATCTATGAGTCATGTTAAAAGTAAATACGACCATTTTTTTCAAAAATTTCTGAGTCACTTAGAAGGATTCTATTTCAATCAATATAAAAAATGCCTTATTAACACTGTTCTCGACGGATTAGCCCCTGATATTCCTTCTACTCACCTTGCTGAATGGTATTTTTCAGATGATTTAACGGATGAATTGGCTTTTTGTTACCCGATATCTGAGTCTGAAACGGTCGGAGAATATTTTTTGCGTAAGAGAGGTTGGCGCGAAGGTGCAATGGCACGATTATATTTTTCCGCCGTGATCGCAGCGCATACGTCCATCTGGGAAATTACTGAGGTCTTAAAGGGCTGTACGGCTTACGTCAAGAAATTTAATGTGGATATGGCGCCCATCATGGTGGCCATACCGAAGTGTTCCCAAGTTGATTTGGATAAACAACCCTTTTTTGTTGGTAAGGTTCTTTCCCTTGAGTCAATGGGTCTTGGTGAGTTAACTATTTCATTGGGTAGCGTTCCGCTACCGCGCAACGCGGTAGAGAGTGTCATTGAACGGCTTGAAGCATTAACGTCTAAAGAGGCGTTAACCCCACTTCAATCACAATTCCAGTTACATCGGCTAGCACTCATGGAAAGGCATGTTTATGAAGTGCAGCAGGGTAAAGAGGTTTGGGGTGGTATCGAGGATGATATCATTGCTCAGCATCGGTTTGATGGTATATATCAAGCGGGCTTGCAAGCTTTTCACTTAAATAAGGCGCTGGTCAACCCTTATTCTGGGGAGGAGGGCATATATTGGTCTCAAGGTTGGCAAGATGGACAACAAATCGCCACCCAAAATGACCGAGGTCAACTTTTCAATTTATCGGATGTATTCCCCTTAAAATTTGCAAATAAACTCCACATAACGTAAAAATACTATCTTAAACATTGATTAGGTTGATGATTTATGACGGTATTTAAAAGTGGCACCGAAGGCCAGCGGAAATTTGCGACAGTTATTCGTGCTCAGGTGTTAAAAATGCACCCTTGGGGTCTTAATGCCAATACTGCGGATAAAGTCACTTTCCGGTTAGAGGGTATGAAGTCCCCACTCTTTTTTATTAAATATAAAGAGGCGCTAGTAGCCGGCGAGGTGGTGCAATCCTTAGCGCTCTATGATGAAGAGAACTACCAGCGCCGCGCTAAGTTCGTCCAGGCTCGTGCAAAATAGTGGGAACACCCAGACCATATGAATAAGCGGTTAATTGAGCTTGATATTGAACATCGTTGTACGCATCATCATGGCACCAATCCAAAACAGGACCTACATTGAACTCACTAGACATTATTGCCATTGAAGAAAACGGAATATTTACAGCTAAGCATAACAATCATTATTGGCATGTTGAAAAAGGTGCCACGTTGGTTACAGGCCGTTTTGAAGGCCGCAACGTACTTGAATATGCCTCACGCCCTGTAACAACGAAAAGGGCATTCGTCGATTGGGTTCTACGCGTTTATTTCTAAGATAAAATTTCCTATGTCTGAAAATATTCCTTCAATTGAAGGTGAACGCCTTGAGGCAATGCTGGCACTTCAGCGAATGTACACATCTGTTCATCGCTGCGACGGCTGTCATTGTGAGACGCCTAAGCGTTACAGTGTCAGTGGTAAGTGCGTTACATGCCAGGCGACGGGGGTGATAAATACCACGGATAGGCATAATTACAGGAACCCGGGTTATCATGATTTAAAAGCGTTTAATGAGGCTAAGGGCGTCAATCTTATTTTGCAGGTATTCAATCGGTTACAGCGCTTGCGTAATTTGAAGGGTAAACATCGGCTTAATGAGTGATTAGTCTTTGAGCGCGTACACAATTAAAGCAATGATGATAATCGCGGTAAACGCGCCCACCACATATCCTGTAAATGGGCTCGCTAACGCATCATTGAACGTTGATTTAGTGCTTTCTGCAAATAAGTCCTGGGCAAGAGCGAACGGCGTAAACAACAGACTTGATAATGCCAGGGTGGTAGCCAACTTCATGTTATTTTACCCTTAAATTTGATATCTTAATCATATCACACATGAATAAGAGTGATGTTTGATGAGAATTTCAGCAGTCCAAAAAGATATCCTATTTGTGCTATACCAGCTAGAGCTTCGTGGTTTTTTAAAACCTATACCTGCGACAGATATCCTTACTATGTTGAATAAAAGTCGAGCAACAGAGGTCTTTGGGACAAACTTTAGGGTATCTTGCCACAAACTCAATGAGAATGGTTTGGTCCATATGCATCGCTCCCTGCAGACGTTAAGGCTTTCGTTTACGTTGACTGAACTGGGGCGAGAGAAAGCTATTGAATTGAGTGTTGATTAATAGGGTGGCATTTCGGAAGGGAGTGCTTCCGAATAAAATAAAGCACCACAACAATATGCACATGGTGACGTATTAACTGAGTACTGTTTAGCTGCGAGCATTGCGGTGAAACACCCTGCATATTCACCAACTTCTATTATGTGACTTGTTGGGATATTAGGGCATTTATCAATATGTAGTGTCGATTCTAACTGTTCATTGTCTTTATAAACAATAATGTAACGTGCCATTATACTCTCTGATTAATTGAGTTTGAGCGCATTATGCCTCAATTTAACTGATGTTCTTCAAATAACTGACAGAATAAGTTTAGGTTCATGTTGCTTGAAGTTGATACGTGGAATGCTGTGTTAGCTTTCTGAGATTCATTTGTTTCTAACTTGCCCATTCTCACATACAAGGTAAGCAGGGAGGATCAAATTGAGAAGTAAGCAGTTGTTATGTATCGTGGGGGGGGATTTTCTTAACGGAGTACGATAAATGAAAAAGTTATGCTTTGCCTCGTTTTCAGTGATGTTGTTTAGTGGGGCAGTATTAGCTCAACAACCTCAAGTGACCATGGAATTACTAGGCGCTAACGGTAACACTGCTATTGGTACTATCTCCCTCCAGGATTCGGAGTTTGGTCTTGTCCTGACCCCAAATTTGTCATCCCTAACACCCGGTGTACACGGTTTTCACGTACATCAAACAGGTAGCTGTGAACCGACAACGAAAGACGGTAAAACAGTATTAGGAGGAGCCGCAGGTGGGCATTATGATCCAGAGAAAACAAATCAACACGGCGCACCGTGGACTACGAATAATCATAAAGGTGATTTACCGCCTTTATATGCCGATGCTGATGGTAAGGTGACCAATTCAGTATTAGCGCCACGTCTTAAAGTAAATGATATTAAAGGTAAAGCCTTAATGATCCATTTGGGTGGCGACAATCATTCTGATCACCCAGCCCCTTTGGGCGGTGGTGGCGCACGAATGGCCTGCGGAGTGATTAACTAAAATCTAACTAAATTAACGTGAATCAGACTTGCTTCGTCTGGTTCACGCGTATAAAGCTGACATTTTTTTGCAGGCTTCGGGCTAACGTGCATTTGCCCCAAAGAGTGTTAAAAACTCATACAGTGGATTTAATCGTGGCAAAAAAAAGCTACCTTTACGGTAGCTTTTATCAACAGTCTCCCCTATTTCTTTGAGGATTTACTTGGCTTCAGTTCTGGGGTATTCCCTGGAGTACTTTTGTTATCACGTCTGCGTTGATCAGGTTTACCAGTTGAGTCAGCGATTGGTTTAGGGCCAGGTTTAAGAGCCATAATAGTTATCCTTACATGTTTAAGAGGAAGTCCCTCACATATTAATATATGGAACAAGAAGTATCTGTTCAATAAAGAGATAACTTTAACGTGATGAAATCCGTAATGAAAATGATATGATCTTATTTATTGAAAATTTCAGCCTCGAATCGCGCCCGTGAATCACTCTAAGACAGAGTGATTAATTTATTCCACACTAGGCATGTCTGTTATTCGTGTATGCACGGAAGTTTCCATTTTGGAAACTTCCGTGCTATAGTTTCCAAAATGAAAACAGGAAAAGACTGTGCACGTTATTTCAAGAAAACCATTTAATGATGCCGCCCAAAAGTATCCTAACGATAAGGACGCTTTGGTGCAGATATACAGCACCTTACGTAGTGGCACATTCACCAATCCTGATGATTTACGACAAGTATTTCCATCTTTGGATAACTTTAAATATCGAGATAAATGGTGGGTGATTGATGTGGGGGGCAATAATCTACGAATTATCGCTTTTATCGAGTTCCGAGATAACAGGATGTATGTGAAGCACGTGGTTAGCCATGCAGACTATAGCAAGCTGACTGACAAGTACCGTCGAACAAAGGAGTAATGTATATGCTACCTACTGCATGTATTGAAATTAGAGAAGCATTGGCCAAAGTGCCATACCTCGCTCACATTGAAACTCAGGAAGACTACGAGCAGGCATTGGCATTAATGGACGACCTCGTTGATGACTATGACTCAAATAAATTTTTGATTGAGATGTTGTCACTTAGTATTGAGCGATGGGAAGAACAGGCTGATGAATTTGCTGAATTTAATGCTGCCATTGCCGAAATGGACAGTGGTATAGCTGTATTGAAAACGCTTATGTCTCAGTATCGTCTGGGTGTTGCAGATCTTCCTGAATTAGGTTCAAAAAGTAATGTGAGTAAGTTACTCAATGCCGTAGAAGGAAAAAAGTTAAATAGACACCACATAGAAGCACTCAGTCAGCGCTTTGGTGTGCCTGTATCATTATTTTTTTAGCTTAGTGAATCAGACTTGCCTAGTCTGTTTCACGCGCATCACGCTGGCATTTTGCGCAAGCTTCTGGCTCACCGCTTTGGTCCAAACTCGTGTCAGGCCGATCAGTTCTGGCACGTTTATGCCCCAAAACGTGTCACAGATCGAAGGCTAGCTCTTACTTAGTCTGATAGTTTGAGATACATAAAGTAATGAATACCAAAAAGTATGACCTGCCCATGAGGGATTTCAAAAATCGTTACAGTGAAACAGACTTGCCTAGTCTGGTTCACTGGCTAATGGACTTCAAAAATCAATATTACTCACTAAAACAGCCTTGTTATTATAAGGTTATTTTAATCAGATCAAGGTAGTATTGATTTTTTTTAACAAAAAGGGATTTTTGTGATTTCTAGATTTAAGACGTTATCGGTTAACCAACTCACTTTCATCACTGCGTTGTTTTATGTTGCCATTTTCAATCTACCTCTCTTTGGTATAGTACGAAAAGGAATTGAAAAACAACCAGAAGTCGATCCCCTTTTTATCGCATCTATGCCGCTATTTTTAACATTTGCGCTGAGTTTTTTGTTTTCAATTTTTACCGTCAAATACCTGCTGAAGCCCTTTTTCATTGTATTGACGTTACTTTCCTCAAGTGTATTTTTTGCCGCCTATCAATACAATGTCGTGTTTGACTACGGCATGATCGAAAACACGTTTCAAACACATCCTGCCGAAGCATTGATGTATGTAAATCTTGCATCAATTACCAATCTACTGCTGACAGGGCTATTACCGTCATATCTTATTTATAAGGCCGATATTCATTATCAGCCCTTTTTTAAGGAGTTATTGCATAAATTAGCCTTTATGCTGCTAATGTTCGTTGGCATTGGGATAGTCGCCTTTTTTTACTATCAAGATTATGCTGCATTTGGTCGAAACAACAGTGAGTTAAGGCGTTACATTGTCCCTACCTATTTTGTTAGTAGTGCATCTAAATATCTCAATGAGCACTATTTGCAGACGCCCATGGAATACCAACAACTTGGCCTAGATGCGAAGAATGCCAGTCGTAACCCGAACACTAAACCTAACTTATTAGTATTTGTTGTGGGTGAAACTGCGCGCTCAATGAGCTATCAATATTATGGATATAACAAGCCAACCAATGCTCATACCCAAAATCAGGGGCTGATTGCGTTTAACGATACTAGCTCATGCGGCACGGCCACAGCGGTGTCTCTACCCTGTATGTTTTCACGAATGGGGCGGGCAGACTATGATCCTCGCCGTGCTAATGCTCAAGACACAGTGATTGATGTGTTAAGTCATAGTGGTATAAAAGTACAGTGGTTTGATAATGATTCTGGCTGTAAAGGTGTATGTGATCAGGTTGAAAATCTCACGATAGATTTGAAGAGTGATCCGAAGCTGTGTTCTGGCCAATATTGTTTTGACCAAGTATTGCTCAACAAATTAGATAAAATTCTGGCAGTAGCACCAAGTCAAGATATTGTAATTTTTTTGCATATCATTGGTAGTCATGGACCAACTTATTATCTTAGATACCCGCCAGAGCATCGTAAATTTATACCGGATTGTCCGCGCAGTGATATCCAGAATTGCAGTAAAGAAGAACTGATTAACACCTACGACAACACTATTCTATATACGGATTTTATTCTCAGTGAAGTGGTGAATAAATTAAAAGGTAAGCAGGATATGTTCGATACTGCAATGCTGTATCTCTCTGACCATGGTGAGTCTTTGGGTGAAAAGGGCATGTATTTACATGGTGCGCCCTATAGTATTGCACCAAAAGAACAAACTAGCGTACCAATGCTGGCTTGGGTATCTAATGACTTTAGCCAAGATAATCAGTTGAACATGACTTGTGTTGCACAGCGAGCAGAACAGGGCGGCTTTTCCCACGACAATTTGTTCGACAGTTTGCTAGGACTTATGAATGTAAAAACCACTGTCTATCAGAGCCAACTCGATATTTTTGCACCTTGTAGATATTAGGGTTATTCCATAATGGTGAATACTGATTATTGAATACATGAACAGATGATTAATTTTCTTAATGTGCGGCGAAAAGGCAGTCTGATAATGAATACAATTTAATACTAGCGATAGTGTATTGTTCATGTTGTAAGGAGTATAAATAATGACCAGCATCCTCTTATTTAATACTTAATACCGATTTTGCCCCGTAACTATCTTCCTTCGGGGCTTTTTTTTGTCCCAAAGTGAGCCCGTGAATCATTCTAGGATAGTCTGATTCACAATCTAGCAATAATATGGAATTTAGTATTTTAAAGTAGTTACTAAATTCAGTTGACCTACAAGATAAACACTATGCCACTACACACCTACGTTAATGTTTTGATTAGACGTTGTTTTCATAATAAGCTAACTCTTGCTTGCAAATGCGGGTTCGAGACCCAGTAGACTATTCGAGTATTTTGCTTGGAGTCCTTTGTCGCGTTCTTTCTTGTTATCGGTCTCTCAATAGAGGAGCCAGCGTTCAATCGAACTACGACAAGGAAAGCTTTAGTTGCAGCTAAAGCCTGGGTCTCACATTACCCGAAACTGGAAATTATTTGTAATCAGGTGAGTTTATTATCCATACAAAGCGTTTAAGAGAATTTACAACGCTTGGCATTTTCAGTTTAATTCAGCTTAAGTGTTTACGGCACAATGGGTTAGGTCTGGTGATAGCGTTGCTAATCACTTAACGCGGAGTTACGTCATAGAATATTAATCTGAAACCAACTGATTAGAGTAAAAACTAACGCGTTTTTGCCAAAAAAAATCAGTTTATAAGGCTAAAAAGTAAACAAGGGATATAAAGTTTTGGTATATAAAAACTAATGTGCGAGGACTACTTTCAACCTTGATGTTATACTTGTCCAAGCTTTCCCAAAGTAAGTAAGGTATAGGGTGAAAAGTTACCATAAAAAAGATAGAGATCAAGCACTAAGCGTATTACAGAGACTGGCAGAAAATGACGAGCAGTTAACTCAGCCACAAGCAGTTAAACTCGCTCTCCTAGATCAGTATTTAATAAAAAATTGTGAGCTCGTTGCTAGCGAATTTATTGATCGCTTTCGTTACATAGAATATAAATTAACCGAATTAGCCATAATACAACGCGTGGCCTTTGATAACTTCGCTGAGTTTACAAATTGCCTGACTTTAGCGGGGCGTTTTGGTTGTTTAACGAGATTGGTGCGAGGGGGAGATTTTTCGGGGACTGATAGTCTGCACATTTGGCCGCTGCTAGCGGCACTCGCCATTAATGACTCACCCACTATCGCCGCCTATAAAAAGCAATTTGTGCCACCCTTTGTAACTGGTCATAAGGTGACGGTCTTAGCCTGCAATGCCGTATATGCTATTCTAGGTGCCACACCTGTTGCAGATAATTTGCGAGAAAAACTCACAAGCCTAAAAGATTCGAAATACAGTATGGCGATGCTGCATAGTCTCGCGGCTATAATCAATCAGGACATGGACTCGTTTATCGACAATATCCGCATTATGGTCAAGTCTAATCGCTCGCAACAGGAGTATTCGCCACTGGAAAAATGTTACTGTGTTAATGCACATGGTTTAGTCAATCTATGGCGGTTTCATACGATCAATGCGCCACTACGGCAACTTGATTTACCCCTACCATGGCAGAATGAATTAAATGCGTTTTTTAATTCAGGTCATGAGTCAATCCCAATAACGTTTGATCCCTTAGGTGAGTGTGATTTAAGTGACCTGCCAATTGATAAAAATACTCTGGCGCTAATCCATTCATTAACAACATCATGAGGTAACCGAGATTAATCTAATAGAGGGTCCACCGGGATTCTGGAAATTTCCGCCAAAATCAGATTAAGCAATTGTTATCAATAGAAACTCCTTGATTTTTAATATTGCAACTCTTTAGTTCAAGGTTTGAGTGTCTGTAGTTATGTTCTAAGTGCAGTATTTTTATCTATCCGCAGTTTAGTGCTGTCTCTAGCGACGTATGTGAGATGCAGCTATAGATATGAATTTTCCACAAAGACGACTTGCAGATGTGAGTGAAGGGATTTTCTCAACCACCCCATGGCATTGCACAACTGTAATGGGCAAATTAAGTGCCCCACTACAGTAGCCTCAATTTATAATCGTCAGCAGTGCGTTTTCAAGTCGATTGAGAGAGTTAACTACTCCCCATTAACGAAACCATCAGCCCAACAAGCGCCGATATACCAATCACTTTCATCACATTCATTTTGTAACGAAACAATGCAATGCCCGCAATAATAGCAATGATGGCTGATATCCATTCAAACGACCCCTCAAAACCTGTTGGCCATAAAATGTGATAACCAAAAAACAGAGCGAGATTTAAAATCACACCCACGACAGCCGCAGTGATCGCCGTCAGTGGCGCAGTGAATTTCAAATCGTTATGCGTCGTTTCAATAAAAGGTGCACCCGCAAAAATAAAGGAGGGTAAAAAGGTAAACCAGGTAACAATCGTGGCGGCAACTGCGCCCGCCAGAAATACCATATCGGGTCCAAATACGGCTTGCACATATCCCCCCACAAAACCGACAAAAGCCACTACCATAATGAGCGGTCCAGGTGTGGTTTCACCGAGTGCGAGCCCATCGATCATTTGCGTAGGCGTAAGCCAACCGTAATGGCCGACCGCGCCCTGATAAACATAAGGTAATACCGCATAGGCACCACCAAAGGTGAGTAATGCCGCTTTGGTAAAGAACCAAGCCATTTGGGTGAGCGCGTGATCCCAACCCCAGTAAGCCCAGAGCGCAAACAGTGGAATTGCCCAGAGTAATGCACCAGTGATCAAGATTAGGCTGAAACGCGACCAGCGGAAAATCGCGTGGGTGGGGGTTGGAGTGTGATCATCAATCAAAGCAGTGCCGAAGGATTTATCGGTTTTGCCGTGACCACCGCTGCTGTTGAAATAATCAGGCAAAAATCGCCCACCTAAATAACCCATCAGCGCCGCTGCAATCACGATGTAAGGGAATGGCACATTGAGCGCAAATATCGCCACAAACGCCGCGGCGGCAATCATCCACATGACATTATTTTTTAATGCACGCGAGCCAATCCGATGAGCAGCATGTACGACGATAGCAGTTACCGCTGGTTTAATTCCATAAAACAAACCAGCGACCCAATTCATCTCACCGTAAGCGATATACACCCACGACAGTGCAATCAAAATAAACAGTGATGGCAACACAAACAACCCTCCGGCCACGACACCACCCCAGGTGCGATGCATTAACCAGCCGATATAAGTCGCGAGTTGTTGCGCCTCAGGGCCGGGCAACACCATACAGTAATTTAGGGCATGCAAAAAACGCTTTTCACTGATCCAGCGTCTACGCTCGACCAGTTCCTGATGCATGATAGCGATTTGCCCCGCAGGACCGCCAAAACTGATAAGCCCAAGCTTTAACCAGAAACGAAAGGCTTCCCAAAAACCGACTGGCACTGGTGCTTCTACTTGTTTAACAGACGATAATTTGGTGGCGTTACTCATACCGTTTCCTTATCAGTAAAAGCGGCCAATAACGCATCGAAGACACCATTAGCAGTGATGATGAGTTGATCGTCGTCGTGAATGCTGTTGCGCAATCCCCACAGGATTTGCTCCAGGCCACTGGCCTCGCTAGGCTGGATCCCACCTGCATCTAGAAAATGTATCAAAGCCCCCATGCGCGCTAAACTGGGGTGTTCGAGCCCAAAACTTTCCAGCAGGACTTCAAAGGTCACCTTGCCATTGAGGTGAGTAAAACTGGCGCCATCAAAATCAAATCCCAGCGCATCGATGGGACAATCCTGAGGGGCTTGCAACCATACAAAGCGTGCTTCAGGGTCGATAAAACGGCTAATCAACCAGGCACTCGCAAGACGATCTACCCAGGGGCGGCTTCGGGTTGCCCATAACCGTCCGCGATAGAGGTCGACATCCAATCTCGGAATTTCACCGGCATGTTCATGGGGTTCATTGGGTGATAACTGCCGGTTGAGTTTACGTTCAAGACGTTGCAGCGCCTGCTGGGTTTGCACCTGCGCTTCGCCAGGGAAAAAATCCGTAACAGTGATGGCAGTGAAGTTCTTACGCAGTTTGCGCAACTGTCGTATTGCCTCTTGCAGGGAGTTAACTGCCAATTCTTGAATCTGGGGAAGTTCCTGTAAAAGGTTGGCATACTCATCGCGACGGTCAAACAAATCACTAAATTGGCTACCGTCTTTGCTATCCACGAAGAGCACATAAGCCGAGCCTTTACTTGCTTCCACTTCTTGTGCAAAGCCATCAAACAACTGCTGATGTTCTGGTCGTTGGGGAAGTAGATAAACGCCGTCACGTAATACGGCGGCACCGGCGGATTTAAGAGATCGCCACAACCTCATGCGAACAGTCGCATTTTGGGTAGGCAGGGATAAAATTAATAGTATCCACTTCATAATGGTGTAGAGTAAAGTTTAAATGTGTAGATTGCTCTACACCAACTTGTTTAGCCTGTACAGGAAAGCAATCCGGATCCTGTACATCTAGGGTTTACCGAGATTCTAGAGTAAACCATAAAAAAGACTAACGTTTTGAATCTATGAATTATATTGATATTCGTCGAGAGTGAGTAATGTAACATCACTCAAAACTTATTACTCGACTAACACTGATTCATCGGGCTCTTCAGGTAACTTTGGGCCAGGACTTTATCAACCCTTTTACCATCCATGTCCATAATTTCGAGTCGCCAATCCGCCACATCAACAATATCTGTGGTTTGAGGTATTTTGCCTAATTCATACATCAAAAATCCATTTAGCGTTTGATAACGCCCATCCTCTTCATTTGGCAATTGCTTTATACTTAAAGCGTCTGTCGAGCGATTCTTTGGCAGCTTAAAACACGATTGGATTTTTAAAGTTAATCAACCAACAAGGGAGTTTATGAAGCAAGATGTGACTGCTTACATGAAATATTACAACTTGGAGCGGCTGCATTCTGCTAATGACGATCTGTCACCTGTAGAGTTTGAAAATTCTCAAGTAAAAGTGTCCAGTTTGGGTTGACCAGTACACTAAAGCAGTCTTGACGAGTGTGTGGTATCAACAAAATGGCAAATGACCCTGTGTTGATTACCACATACGTAAGGTGTACAGTGTACACCTCAAAGGTGGCATAAGGATTTTAATTAGTGAGCCATGCTATTGAGTTTGTCGAAACCTCGATCTTTACAAGACAGATCAAGGAACTTGCAACAGATGACGAACTAAAGGATTTGCAAGCAGAGCTTATTGCTCAGCCGGATAAAGGCGATATGATCAAAGGCACAGGTGGCCTACGAAAGGTTAGAATGGCTGTAGGCAACAAAGGGAAGAGTGGCAGTATACGAGTGCTCTATGTCCTTGCTCTGGCCGATAAAATTTACCTGGTACTCGCTTATCCAAAAGCAGTTAAAGATAGCCTAACTGCGGAAGAAAAGGCCAAATTAAAACTAATCGTTCAATCACTTAAAGGAGAGAGCAAATGAGTATATTTAACGAACTTCAAGCCTCCCTTGAAGAAGCGGTAGAAATTCATCATGGTCTCAAAAAGCCCGCTCGAGTAACTCGTTATGAAGTTGCCGACGTTAAGTCAATCCGTGAAGATTTGCTTAAAGTGACGCAGGCCGAATTTGCTGCCACGATGGGTGTCAGTGTAGATACTGTTAAAAGTTGGGAAGGTAAACGCCGCAATCCTGCAGGATTAGCAGCTAAAGTGCTTGCGACGATTCAGCAAGATCCTAAAATCTACGCAGCCCTTGCCGCTCACTAAAATTATTCAAAGGCCCTTCTTGGGCCTTTTAATTCTCCCTATCTGAATCACTACGCGCATCACGTTGGCATTTTGCGCGAGTTTCGGGCTCACGCGCTTTGATCCAAACTCGTGTCAGGCCGAACAGTTCTGGCATGTTTATGCCCCAAAGCCTGTTAGCCTTTGATAGCGACGAATTTCCTGTTTCATTATTTGACTTACTTTTACTCATGCAAGTAAGGGGGTTTATGGACTGTTTTAACAGCCTTGAGATTTGAACCAACAAACTTCTTATAAGGCTTAAGCGACTCCTCACTGTTGCCAATGATATGAAAATTGGCACGTTTGGCTATATTGATATTCATTTCCTCTACAACATCAAATGACACTTGAACCTTGCCGCGAGGAAAACGATTTGATTTGTTTATCATGTAAGTAACATTTGGTGATATCGGATAGTAGAAATCACATTCATGATTTTTTGGTGGTTTAATCTCGTTGGTTAATGCTTGATGAACATTAACAATGGGTTGGTCAGAAGTAATGAACGGTGTATCTGTGTCATTGAGCAGCAGGCAATGAGTGTCGTCATTTCGGTCTAAGTAAAGTGATCAACCTAAATTCATACCGAACATGTAACCAATGAACCACCAACACTCTAGCGTTAACGTCTTAATATGATTGGCTGCTGTGTTGTTTATCGTATCTTTGAAGTTTTAGTTCTCGCAATTTGTTGACCAAAGAATTGCATGAACCTAATCATATTATCGTCATTATCAAGTACAGATAAATTTCGATTTGCAAGCGCCACTAGAGTTTCTTGAACTTCATTTTCGTGCTGTGTGATAGTTTTCAACACCATTGCACTTCCAAGCTTCAATCATCTTATCAGCAATTTCATCTTTTTTACTGCCTTGTTTATACAGTGATTCCAAGCATTGCATTGCTAGGTAATCACTTAGATAAGACATGTGCAGCTCGTGTAGGTCTTTAGGGATTTTTGAAGACCATCTTTTGATTATTTGCACATGTTCAGGTGTAACAGAACACGCCTTAGTGGAGGCTTGAGCCGTATGCAGTGAAAGTTGCACGTACGGTTCTTAGGAGGGCGGCACTTGGTAACAGGTGCCGTCTATCCGACAAAAATGAGCCCGTGAATCACTCTACACCAGACTGATTCACACGCTAACATTTACAATATTATGTCTTTTTTTGTTTCTAAAGCTGTAGCCAATTCAGTTGAACACGATGAATGTAAAATTTCAGTTTTGATAATTTCAAAAATCAAAACTTACAATGTGTACTCAATAATGCAGTTTACCGTAACAGGCTAACCCCGCTGACTTGATTACGACCATGTTCTTTCGCAAGGTACAATTGCTTATCTGCCGATTCGATAAGTGTTTGCCATTTTAAATGCCGATGAGGCTGCATGCTCGCAACGCCAGCACTAATCGTGACCTCTTGAAAACTGGAGCCTAAATGCTCGATGTGTAAGGCTTGCACTGCGTTAACGATGAGTTGTGCGATGTGCATCGCGCCTAAATGCTGAGTGTCCGGTAATAGGCAAATAAATTCCTCACCACCATAGCGCGCCACTAAATCGTTCGGGCGGTGTATCGCTGTGCGTAGCGCTTTCGCAACGAGACGTAAACATTGATCTCCTTCCTGATGACCATAGCGATCGTTGAAAAGTTTAAATGAATCGACATCTAACATCACCACTGACAAAGGTGCACTATTTCTGCAGCAGTACTTCCATATTTCGGGGATCCGTTGCTCAAACAGGTGCCGATTCGCAACCCCTGTGAGCCCGTCCAGTAAAGCAATCGATTGGAGTAAATCGGCTTGTTGTTTGAGGATAAACTGATTATTCACCCTCGCGTTCGTGATAATCGGATTGATGGGTTTATGAATAAAATCGGCGGCGCCAAGCTGAAAGCCTTTAACCTCTTCTTGTTCATCAAAATGCGCGGTAACAAAGATAATGCAGATATTGGCTGTCGCGGGATCGGCTTTGAGCCGTTGACACACTTCATAGCCCGTCATACCGGGCATTTCTATATCTAAAAGCACTAAATCAGGCAGTTCATTCTGGCAGACTGCGATGGCTTGCTCTCCGTTTATGGCCATAAACATTTCATAATCTTCATGAAAAAGCTGATGTAATATTTTTATGTTGAGGGGTTGGTCGTCAACGATAAGAATTTTTCCCTTCATGCGATTGGCTTGCGGGATGATTTCCGTAGGATGCATTATTTATTCTCCAACATGATGATGCGTAAAGTGTCTGATGCCTTATCGAATTCGAGTGCTTGTACTTGCCCCTGTAGCGTTATCCATTGTGGATGGTGTGGTAATTTTTTGATTAATCGGTCAACGAAAGTCATGGCTTCTAAATTGTTCGCTTTTAAGAGGAGCATGAGGGCGTTCAGTTCAGTCCAAGCACTCGGCATTAACGTTTGAGAATCGATTTCATGTGCTATTTTATCTTGAGCTAATGCAGTCTGTTCAGGCTGAGGGATGTAGGTAGAAAGTTGCTGAGTACTTTCATTGATTAATAATTCTAATTGTTCGGTCCACGCTTTTATCTCAATAAACTCAAGGTCTTTTTGTTTGAGTTGTTTCTCTAAAAATGCGGCATAAGCGGCTAAACGCAGTGCACCAAAATTACTGGCAAGACCTTTGATACCATGTCCCACGGCCGCCGCAGTGGCATACTCAAATACTTTAGTAGACTGCTTGAATAGATTAAGTTGTTTCAACATTTCAGGTGCAAAACCTTTCGCCATTTTCTGGAAAAATGCCTGATTACCGCCAAAACGACGCAGTATTAGCTTGATGTCATCCAGTAATGGCATATCGTCCATATCGTCGAGTGGAGCCTGTAACTCCGCTGGCTGATGCTGTTGCGCTAATGAGGGGACTTCTTCCTGTCCCACTAAACGCAAAATGCTGGGGAGCAATATCTGCATGTCGATTGGCTTACCTACGTGGTCATTCATACCAGCATCGAAGCAATCCTGTTTATCGCTTTGGGATGCATTGGCTGTCATCGCTAAAATAGGCAGATCCGCAAATCGGCTATCAGCGCGGATAAGCCGTGTTGCGGCTAGGCCGTCCATATCGGGCATTTGTATGTCCATGATCACGATATCGAATACGTTTCCACTTTCTAACACTTGAAACACCCCTTCAACGCCGCCGTTGGCAAGTTGCACGTTTGCCCCTTCATAACTCAGCAGCTCATCAATCACTTGTCGGTTGAGTTGATTATCTTCAACCACTAAAATGGCGAGTGTAGATAACCGTCGTTGCGAGTGTGGCGTAGGATTCACCGGCATCGTTTTGCCTTCGATAGCGTTGATTATCGCCTCGGCTAAAATCTGTGATGTGACTGGTTTAGTTAAAAAATTCACGAAGGGGACATTTTTTATATGCTGACTTTCGCTAATCACCTCATGGCCGTAGGCGGTGAGCATAACGATGAGCGGAATAGGGCTATCTGAGTGAGAATTACATATTAAATCAGCGGTTTGTAGCCCATCAAGATCTGGCATACGCCAATCCATTAGCACGACATCAAATGGTCTTGCGTTTGTATTGGCTTGCTTTACTTTTTCAAGCGCTTGATATCCCCCCGAGGCGGTTTCTGCACTGCAGCCAAAGTCAGTCAAAATCTTATGTAAAATTTCGACGGTAAGCGGGTTATCATCGACAATTAAAATATGATACCCACTGAGGTCAATGGCGTGAGTAGCTTCAACTTCCATGACGCAGAACGTTACATCAAACCAGAAGCGGCTACCCACACCTACACGGCTGGTGACGTTTAACTGGCCTCCCATGAGTTCGACTAACTTTTTGCTTATCGCTAATCCTAGCCCTGTACCGCCAAATCGCCTTGATGTTGACGATTCGGCTTGTTCAAAGCCCGTAAAAATGCGCTCTATTTGCTCTTCACTAATACCAATACCAGTATCTGAAATTGAAATCTGCACAGTAACGGTATTGGCCTCATGACGTAAGCATTCCATGGCGACGGTGACTTGACCGTGGCGTGTAAATTTAAGGGCATTACCCGCTAAATTAACCAAGATCTGTTGTAGCCTCAGTTGGTCAGCTAAGAGCCAGGCGGGTAAAGCCGGATCAAGGTCAAACATGACCTCGACATTTTTGTTGCCATGGTTGCCCGACAGCACAATTGCAAGGTCTCGCATAAGCAGTTCGATTGAACAAGGGTGCAGATCGAGTGTTAATTTACCGGCATCGATTTTTGAAAAATCGAGAATATCATTCAGTAACCCTAATAATGATTTCGCCGCAGTTTGGGTTTTGGAGACATAATCCTGTTGTTGCACTGACATTGAGGTATGTTGCATTAATTGCAGCATACCTAAGACCGCATTCATTGGGGTGCGGATCTCATGGCTCATATTGGCTAAAAATGCGGACTTGGCCGCATTAGCCGCATCTGCCTCATATTTAGCCTCTCTCAAGGTTTCTTCCAATTGCCGCTGTTCGGTAATATCTAAATTGATACCGATGACTTTTGTAACCTGACCTGTGGCATCGCGTTCGATTTGGGCGGCAGCTTGCACGTAACGAATAGTGCCATCGGTTCTGACGACTCTAAAAATGGGATCATATTGGTCTTTTTCTTCTACTGCCGCTTTTAGCTTCGCCTCGGCGAAGTCAATATCATTTGAATGGATCCGCATACGCCAATGCTCATAGGTTAATCCGTTATCCTGTAAGCTTAGAGGATGATCGTAAATAGCAAACATCCGCTCATTCCATTCGAGGGAGTTATCGCGTAAATCCCAGCTCCAGATCCCGAGCTTGGCGACTTCCGCGGCTTTACTTAAATAATGACTCGCAGTGACAAGTGCTTTTTGTTGTTGTAGTACTTGGGAAATATCAATCGCAATGCCTAAATAACCAATAATCTCGCCGAGATTATCCTGCATGGCTGTAACAGTGAGAGAGACTTGGCATTGACTGGTGTCTTTTCGCACATAGGTCCAAGTGCGCGTTTCTGGCCCAAAGGTTCGCGCTTTATAGACAAATACATCAAAGCCTTGAATGTCTTCACCATACTCACTGGACAATTCAGTTGCTCTTACCGCGACTTCCTCGGGCAAATGTAGCGGTGCCGGTGTTGATAGCCCGATCATATCCACTGCGGCGTAACCGAGTAATTGCTCGGCCCCACGATTGAAAATCGTGATCACGCCCTTTTTGTCCGTTGCAATGATGGACATTTCGGAGGCGGCATCGAGTACGTTCGTTAATAACGAACCCAACTTATTTTTCTCAATTTGCGCCAATTTGCGCTCTGTGATGTCGGTTCTTAATGCGACAAAACGTTCTATATCGCCGTTTTCATTAAAGACAGGGCCAATCACAGTATCAAACCATTTCAGCATTTGGTGTCGGTCACGATTACAAATCTCACCATGCCAAGATAGGCCCGATTTTATTTGGGCCCACATGGTGCGCCAGAATGCGGCATCATGCTCACCAGAGTTCAAAATGGCATGGGTTTTACCTAACAATTGTTTACGTGAATAGCCACTTACGTGACAAAAATTATCATTCACTTCTAAGATGACGCCATTCGGGTCGGTGACAGAGTAGAGCAGCTGTTGATTGATGGTGTCGAGCAACGTCTGGTTTTCGAGTAATGCTTGCTGGAGCGCATTGGTACGCTTGGTGACTTCTTGTTCTAAACGCGCATTCAAATTTAAAATATGCCGCTCGCCATCTTGTTGGACGGTGATGTCGCGGATAGTTTGGCTTACCCCCACAATCTCATTGTGTTCATTATAGATAGGTAGCGCTGTCGTAGAGGTTGATAACTGGCTACCATCTTGGCGCTGATGGCTTGATATTCGATTTAATACTGTTTTTCCTGAGAGCACTTCGCTAAACAGAGCGTGTTCTTTCGAGACGCTATTGGATGGAATAATCAATTCTGCATTTGATTGACCTAATACCTGATGTTCTTTATAGCCAAATAGCTGCTCAGCGCCTTGGTTCCAACTCGTAATTTGGCCTGCAAGGTTAAAGCTGATTATGCCGTCGAGGGAATGCTCTAAGATGCTGGCCCGCCTTGCCTGCTCAGCTTGCATTTGCTGCTTACGTTGCGAACTTAAGGACCACACCGTGATAAAGGCGGCCAACAGTAGACTGAATAACCCGCCACTGAGCAGTACTAAGCTCGGTTGATTAAGGTGTAATGATTGAATAAAAGCGGGGTAGGCAATGACTTCGACCTGCCATTTGCGGCCAAAAATAGTTTTTGTCAATGTGTGGCTATATGCTGATGGTAGCGAGGCATCATTGGCATGCGTCTCAAAAAATCGAATGGGGTGCTGTGCTTGGGTAACATCACTGAGCAGCAATTTAGTTTGTTTTTGATTAAGCGCTAAATTCGTTAGCACTTCGTTTGTCACGAGGGGGGCATAACTCCAACCATAACCAGCAGAAAGCCTTTCTTCGACGGTTTTGGGTATCCAAACGCTACGATAAATCGGTCGTAATATTAAAAAGGCCTGCGAAGGCTCACCAGTGGCTTGTACTAACGTGATGGGAGCCGATAACCGTACTTCTCCAGATAATAACGCGGCATCTGCTGCTTCTTTACGATAGGCTTCGGATGCAATATCTAACCCAACGGCAGCACGGTTTCTGTCTAGCGGCTCAATGTATTCAATCACATACTTTTCGCCGCTGTGTGGGGTCAGTTGTCGAATATTGAAGTCAGGCCAATCGTCATTTTTGGCTCTTGCTAAAAATGCGGCTTCATCTGCGCTGGATATTCGACGAATAAACCCAAATCCTCTGGCTCCTGGAAACTCTGCATCAATATCACGGGTCAAGCTGTAACGATGGAATATCGCACGGCTGATATTGTGCTCACCTGCGGTGATGATTGTCCCTTGAGCCCCACGCAAGCCATATTGATATAACTTAATACGGTTGATGACGTTCTCACTGATAAGCTCAGCGTTTTGTTGCAAAGCTTGTCCGATGACGTGGGCGTTCATCCGTCCTATCTGCCATGTGATTAAGCCGCTGAGTATCAATCCTAATATCAGAAAACAGATGCCCAGTTTATAGGCGGGTTTATAACTCGTCAGCAAATTCATATGTGCTTAATTATCCATCCATAGTAAGGTTCTGATTTTGGACCATTAAAAGACTTTTTGCCACTGAGGAAGGATTGGCAAAAGCTAAATAGGTTAAAAGTCGTGAATTTAAGTGGTGAGCTATGGTTTCAGCCCGTTAGTGTCATGCGAATAGGAGCAATTTGATATATCGTTATTTGCCTAGCGATTGGTTACGGCAAGTTGGATAGTCTTTTTTCTGATATAAATATGCTTCTAAGATTGTGGATGGCTTGAGTACTGCTGTTTGCGTTGTCAGCTTTTTATAGGATGGGTCAATATGAACAATCGGCGCAATTTCATTAAGTCATTTGGCGTTCTTACCTCCGCTACATTGTTGTGTGGCCCAACAGAGATATTTGCAATGTCTAATAATAAGTTGTGGTTTATGCCTGATGAGAGTGAGCCCCACTTGCGCACATGGATGGCCTTTGGAGCAAGTCAGAAAATCTGGGGTAAGAAGCTTCTGCCGGAAGTTCAACGTAACTTAGCGACCATAGCACTGTCCATCGCAAAGTACGAACCCGTTTCAATGCTTGTTCGTCAAGCAGACCTTCCTTTGGCTCAACAACTTATGGGTGACAACATTGAGCTAATTAGCTGTCCACTGGATGATTTGTGGATGCGTGATACTGGCCCTGTTTTTGTTGTTACTGAGAAGGGTGACAAAGGGACGGTTGACTTCAATTTTAATGGATGGGGTGAGAAGCAGGACTTTGACGATGATACTGAAGTCGCTTCGTTTGTCACTCAGCAAGTAGGCCTGCATCGCATTAAGACTGAGTTGGTGCTAGAAGGTGGAGGAATTGAGGTTGATGGTCACGGCACTGCAATTATAACGGAAAGTTGTGTGCTCAATGAAAACCGTAACCCTGGCCTCAGTAAGAGTCAATGCGAACATGAGTTAAAGCGATTGCTTGGATTGGAGAAAATCATTTGGCTGCCTGGCATCAAGGGGAAAGATATCACCGATGGCCATACTGATTTTTATGCCCGTTTTGCGCGGCCCGGTGTGGTTGTCGCTGGGTATGATCCTGATCCAGCGTCTTTCGACCATGCAGTAACAAAAAAGCATCTAGAAATTCTAAGCACAGCTACAGATGCAAAAAACCAAAAACTTGAGGTAATTGTTCTTGAGGCTCCTTCCATTGTTCGGGATAAATTCGATAATGAGGATTTTGCTGCAGGCTACATTAATTTTTACGTCTGTAATGGTGCAGTTATCGTCCCTGAATTTGGTGACCCCGCGGCTGACGCTGCAGCTAAGCGCCAATTGCAGAACGTGTTTCCTGAGCGTGATGTTGTACAGATCAATATCGATGGTATAGCAGCAGGTGGAGGAGGTATTCATTGTGCAACGCAGCAGGAGCCTTGGAGCAATTAACATCGTAAACTATGATAGAGACAGGCTTAGCCGCGGATGGCTTGGTCAACAATACCGCGTAAACTGAAAATACATTATTTTTTTAAATGGGTCGCTGAGTTTATTGCTCTTAATTCATTGTTTAGTGCAAAGGAAGACTATTATGTTGAAACGAGTATATAGCTTACGTTTAACCCGCATTTTTATTTTAATTTTTTTGTTTAACTTTAATGTTGTTGCTCAGATTAGTGAGGAGAACACTAAACTGCCTGACAGTCTCCTGGAACAATTAAATTCTGTTGTAAAAAAGGATACGGGTCGTCTGGTTGATATGTTTAAAGATCTTCATATGCATCCTGAATTGGCTTTCACTGAAGTCCGGACAGCTAAGATTGTTGCTAATGACCTTAAACGCTTGGGATATACCGTCACTGAAGGGATTGCAAAAACTGGGGTTGTCGGTGTGCTCCAAAATGGAGCGGGTCCAACAATCTGGTTTAGGGCTGATATGGATGGTATATCAGTAAAAGAAGACACGGGTCTCTCCTATAGCCCTAATAGAAAACAAAAACTTTCTGATGGCTCTGAAATCGACGTAATGCATGCCTGTGGACATGACGCACATGTGGTTTGGTTATTGGGCATGGCAAGTGCGATGGTTGAACTTAGGGAGAGTTGGTCTGGAACACTTATTGTTTATACTCAACCTGCAGAAGAAGTGGGATTGGGGGCGCAGGCGATGGTTAATGATGGCTTATGGGAAAGAGGTTTCCCAAAACCGGATTATGCCTTTGGATCGCATACAGCACCTATCCCTGTAGGGCATGTATCAAGTTCTGCGGGGTTGAGAATGGCAGGTACAGATCAGCTTGATATAACCTTTGTGGGCAAAGGTGGTCATGGCTCAACACCTCAAATGACAATCGATCCTATTGTTATGGCTGCTCAAGCTATTCTTTCTTATCAAACAATCATTAGTCGGAATCTGGATCCACTAGATTCCGGCGTTATCACTGTCGGTGCCATAGACGCCGGACGTGACAATAATGTTATTCCTACAGAAGCGATATTGAAGCTTAATCTAAGGTGGTTTACGCCAGAAGTCCGTAATAAAATAATTTTACGTATTGACGAAATTAATAATGGTATTGCATTTGCGTCTGGAGTGAGCCCAGAGCAAATGCCCATACGTAAAATGAAAGGCAATGCTGGGCCATTAGTTAATAACGATAAGCTAGTCACTAAGATTAATCCTGCATTAAAACAATTATTGGGAGCTGAGAATGTCTATGATCAATTTCCGCCCGTAATGGGATCTGAAGATTTTCAAGAAGCTTTTAATACTCTCAATGTTCCCTATGTATTCATGTTAGTGGGGGTTGCTCCGATGGAACAATTTACTGCTGCACGTGCTAAAGGGTTACCCTTCCCCTATGCTAATCATAATCCCAATTTTTTTGTTGATTTGAATTCTATATCTGTAGGTGCCAGAGTTAATACAGTTGCAGCATTAAGTGTCTTAAGAAAACGATAGTTGATTAGAGTCAGACTTACCTCGTCTGATCCATGCGCAGAATTTCGCGTTTTCGTATGATTCTAAGCTAACAAGTTACTGATTTATATACATATGCTAGTGAAGAACGGTTAACAAGCCGCTTTTATATCGTTACGGTCACAAAAAAGCGTGGTCTTTTACTAATCTCGCCGTTTAGCTATGCATGAAAGTGGGGAAAGATGTCAATTGGAGTGCAATATGAAATCACCTAAAATACCTGACGATGAACAGGTTCGTTTAAGTCAGCTACGCGCTTTAGTCATTCTTGATATTTCTCCTGAAGAGCGATTTGAGGAACTATCGGGATTTTGTAAATTTTTGCTAAATTATGGCTAATTAATTGTTCTCTTTAGATATTGTTCGATCCTGCTTGCCAGTTCCTTTCAATTTAAGGAACCATTTATCCCATCTATCCATGATGTCTTTTGGTGTATTCACTATTGATTCCAACGGCTCCATTTCAGTCAATAATATGAATTTTTTATCAGTCTATTCAACAAGTAGCGTGTTTGACGGCTTAATTAGAAATGCTGCCTATTAAGATCTATCTTCCATAGAGGTTATCTGCTGCTTAAATAAGTTGTTTTCTGCATTCACCACTAGCTTCATTTTATCGTTACACTCATCAATCAACAATTTTTGGTATGTTGACATTAAAAATAGTTGTTAGTTAATTGTTTATTGCTACACATACAGATCATACTGATACTTTAGAGAAAGCAGCAATATCCTTCTTAAAGAAGATATAAAATGCTTATGTTTGCACCGTTCTTGCAGAACATTAGACAGGGGCCTTTCTATGTTTAAAAACATGACAATAATACAGAAAATAACCGCAGTATTTTTTATCCTTTCTTTACTGGTGTTAGGGTTAGCTTGGTTTTCGGTCGTTCAGTTGGCCAGTTTGCATAATAATACGACCAAGATTACTGAAAACCTGATCCCTTCTATTCGTTCATCTGCTCAAATGCAAGTTGCTTTATTTGATGCACGGCGTGCCGAACTGAATCTGGTGATTGATGTAATGAAACAGGACACCGCAGCGATGGAAATTAGCGAACAGCGCTTTGAGACAGCCAAGCGTGAATTTGAAGCTGCCAAACAACAATATGCCAAACTGGAGTTTGTATCAGAGCAAGACAAACAACAATTTATTGAACTTGGTGACGCTGCCGAAAAATACTTCTCTGCACACTTGTCATTACTGGCAGCGATTGAAAAAGGGGATATGGCAAGTGTAAATGTGATGATCAAAACCGTGACCAGAAAAACTTTAGAACTGGCTGGTGAAGAAACGACAAATTTACGACGTGAAAATGATCGCGCAGCACAAGAAATGGCTTTACAGAGTAAGGATGCCTACAAAGCAGCCAAAATGCTCAGCATTATAGTGGGACTTGGCACAATCTTTTTTGTAGTGGCCATGGCATTTTTGCTTATCCGTCAGATCCAAAAACCTATAATGTGGTTATTAACGCAAACTCATCAGGTCTCTGCTGGTAACTTGACTAATAAGCTCGATATAAATGCATTTGCCCGTGATGAGTTCGGTCAACTGGCAGAGAGCTTTAATGAGATGCAAGGTAACTTACGTATGCTGGTTAGTGAGGTTTCGAACTCTGTAATACAACTTAGTTCTGCAGCTGAGGAGATCAGTGCTGTAGCTTTGCAATCATCCAATAATATGCAAACTCAGCAAAATGAGTTGAGCCAGTTAGCAACTGCTATGCATGAGATGCAGACTACAGTGCTAGACGTGGCCCGCAATACCAACGATGCCGCCAATGCCGCGACACAAGCAAGTGGTACAGCGACACAAGGTAGTGAGACAGTGAATGATTCGATTATACGGATTGATAAAGTTGCCGGAGCAATAGAAGCAACCGCAGTTGTTATCCGCAAATTGGGAGATGACAGTCGTAATATCGGGATGGTGTTGGAAGTAATTCAAGGTATCGCAGAACAAACCAACTTATTAGCACTGAATGCAGCCATTGAAGCTGCAAGGGCTGGCGAGCAAGGAAGAGGTTTCGCTGTTGTTGCCGATGAGGTACGAACGCTAGCCAAACGGACACAGGACTCAACCTCTCAAATCAATAGCATTATTACTGAATTACAGCTCCGGGCTAATGAAGCTGGGGTGACTATGCAACAAAGCCAAGCGATGATGATTGAAACAGTTTACAAAGCTCGGGAAGCTGGTGAATCGATTGCAAAAATCAGCAGTTCAGTGAACTGTATTTCTCAAATGAATATTCAGATAGCTACCGCAACGGAAGAGCAGGGAGCGGTGAGCGAAGAGCTAAACCGTAATGTGGCAAACATTAACGAAGCTTCTGAAGAAGTGGCGACAGGTGCAAAACAGATGGCGATGGCATGTAACGATCTCAATCATTTAGCCACGCAGTTACAAGATGTGGTGAGGAAGTTTCGTATTTAAATTTTCTTTTTGAAAAATGCAAGTTGAAGACGATAAATAAAGTTTCATACCTAACCGGATGAAGCCCAGCACTTCAACAACTAAATACCATTTAGTGTTATATCGGAATTATTTAACGCACAATAGCTTGGCGCTCAAGTTTCTATGTCATCTTTTATGGAAAAAGTCGGGCGTGCAGGGTTACTAACAACCCCGCACTCTAGACGCAACATATCGAGTGACAACAGCACAGCCGCCAATCCATACTTTGTCTCCAATTATTACGGAGGTTATTTTTCCATCACCAGCTAAACGCCGTTCAGCATCAAGAGTATGCGCAGCAGTATAAATCTGTACCCTAGGGTCGAGCATAGCGTTTAATCTTAAAGATTTTTCTGCATCAGAACTCAATATGCTAGAACTATCAGCTATCCATCCAGATGAGTTTTTTGTGCGATATATTCGAGTTAGATCCAAGCTCTTGTATCAAAGTTGCTCAACAGCAAAAACGTAGCTTAAAGAATTCCCTCTGATAATAGTATCAGAGTTTTTAAATTGCTTACAAAAGCAAAGGTTACCAGTTTTTGTTTCGAAGCTGAGGCCATTTGAATTAATGCTTTAGACCAATACCCGTGCGATGAATCACTCTTGTCTAGTCTGATTCATGCGTCAGCAGAAAACTACAATATTATGGATTCTGTTTAGATTCTAAAGCAGTGGTTAAATTTAGTTGGCTACAACACTTATGCCCACACTTGGCCATTAAAAGATTCTGACAACTGAAATCGTTAAACAATGCCAACAATCGTTGATATATGATGCGGTGCCATCATAGATGCTGCTTAGTCTGTAAATTATAGTATTGTGTTGGGTCAGAGCAGTTTACGGCGTTCATCTGCATTATGGTCTTGGCACTATGGATAAGCATTAGACACAATACCTTATCCGACGAGAGCGAGCAAAGAGAGAACATTTAGCATAATAGAGGCATTATGCTGCAATGCGTTAATTCACATTTCAGTTAATGCCCCTGCTTGCAACTCTTAAGGGGTAATTATTTTAGAGTGACTTTCCAGCATATCCGCCATTAATTGGCTGTGGTTTTGCAGTCGTAGTTGCTGCGGTGCTGCGCCATCAACACTTAACAGAATACTAGGTTTTTTTAAAAAATGTTTAGCATCAGCTTCGCTGAGTAATTTAGGTGTGTTGATCTGGTAATCTGACTGTGGCGTTACATCTAAGGTGAAGAATAAGGGTTTAGACGTCACCCAAGATCCACTGTCATCAGCACGATAGCTAAATAGATCTTGATATTTTACTTCAATCAGCACTTTACCTTCGGGTAATTGCGCAGGTTTAAAAGCTTCCGTTACTTGACCATTAATACTGATTACATTAAGGGTATTAGTGCCTTTTATGGTTGCTGCAGTTGCTGTCATGCTGATAATGCTCATGATTAAAGTAGCACTAACTAAAATGTTATGAAATGAAGTGGTTTTCATAATAAACTCCAAAAATTTGCTGCATAGCGAGAGAGCACAATCGTTGTGGCACTATCGCTGAACATTGAATCGATTTGATGGTTAAAAAAGATCGGTTACAGCAATATCGGAGTTGGGAGGCGGTGTGGTTAATTCAAGATCGGCTGTTTGAATAGCCCAACTTTGAGTCGCAATACGCCAACTAACATTATTTGTTAACGCAAGTTGAAGCTGTGTTGCGGTTAGATAAAGTTGTGCGAGACAATGGGTTTTACAATGGTTGGTAAGGGAATACTGGCAATGCTGCATGCATTCGTCCGGAGGACAATCTGACATAGCACAATTCATTTTGCTATCAGTCATTTGCATACAGTGGATATCATATAAGTCATTCATTGCTGAAGCTGGCATAGCATTCACGATCGCCGATTGGGCGATAAGTGAAAATAACAGTGCTATGGTGATCCAATACTTAGTCATAAAAACTCGATTAAATGTGTGTCTATTCCTAATGAACTAACAAAGTTGGGAAAAGGGAAAATTCTATCCAAAAGTCACTTTTCCTTGAATTTAATTTCAAGTACGACGCTCAACAATTAAGCTGCTAGCTTGATGAAAAACTATATTATCTTAATAATTTTGCATTAACCATAGATTTCTTCATGGTTGTTTAGTCTTAAATCGTGCGTGTGAATTACTCTGTCCTAGTCTGGTTCATGTATCGAATTCCACCATTGTGTTCTGACTTCGAAGTAGCGTGCTTTTGCCGTAATTAGACAGAATTACTGTACGCGAAGTAGCCTGCTTACACAAATTTTTGTGTAATTATGGGCAATATCCACTCTGTATTGGATCATATCATGTGGGGTTAGCGTGGCTGAACTTGCTCTATTTTGTGCTCTATCTGCAGCAAACCACTGTTAATCACTCTCGTACTGTCACTGCCAATTTTTATCATCTCGTCAATACAAGTTTTAAAAAGGTGTTAAAAGTATGATTAATGTCAAATAGCAATCATTCTCATTAGTGTATTGTGGCGTCACTTTCTATTTACGGAGAAACGAGAGTGAAACCTACTTATTTGGCCACCATTTTAGCCATGCTACTCAGCCCACAACTGGTGGTCGCTGAAGAAGTTGATAGCGCTGAAACAGTAAATATTGAACGTATGAGTGTTATCGGAGTAAGGCAGCGGCTAGAACAAGCGGGAACATTAGCTAATACGATAATGAAAACCGAGGTCATTAACGCAACCACGATTGAAAACAAAAACGCTGTTAATTTATCAGAAGCTATTGATAATTCACCAGGCGTCAAGGTTTCTAACGAATGCTCAATGTGTGGCGTTAAACGCATTATGCTTAACGGCATGAAAGGGGAGCAAACTACGATTTTAGTCGATGGTTTACCTGTGCATACCATGATCTCGGGCTACTATGCAGTCGATGCAATCCCTACCACAGGGATTGAACGTATTGAAGTCGCCCGAGGTGCGGGGGCATCATTAATTGCTCCTGAGGCTATTGGCGGTACTATCAATATTATCAGTTACGAACCTACGGAAAACGGCGCAGAACTTGATGTTTCAGCGGGTGAAAATGGTTACCGAAAACTGGGTTTTCTTGGCAAAGGAGTCAGTGAGGATGGCAGTACCCGTGCCACTTTAGTTGCTCAATATGATGATAGGGATCAGTTTGATGCCGATAATAACAAGGTCAACGAAGCGCCACTGCAGGAGAACCGCAGCCTGACTGCCAGAGTGTCGCAGGATGTCACAGATACCGACAATCTCGTGCTACGTCTTGCCAATATTCAATCAGAGATTTTTGGGGGACCTATGTTAGGGAGCACCTTTGCTGATGGCACAGCATCAAGCATTGGTAATGTATTGTCCGGTTTTGACGATCAATTTAGCGAGCCTCAACAACTGTTTGAAGATGGCGATGTTCGCAAACCGTTTACTGGCAAAGCATGGGAAACCACCGAATGGATCAAAACTGAGCGCAACGAGGCCTCATTAGCTTGGCTTAAAGAATTTAGTCATGACTGGAATATGCATTTGGCTACAAGCTATGCCGAACATAAACAAGATTCATTCTATGAAGGATTTGACTATACTGCTGAAGACAAAATGTGGTTCTTTGATGCTCGTTTTAACTATCTATTAAGCGAAAACCAACTGCTTACCTTTGGTGCCGATTTACGCACAGAGGAAATGCGCTCCCATTCTCGAACTGGCAGTGCGAATCCAGATTATGCATCTGACTCCTTTGATTATGATGTGAAGGGCATTTATCTACAGGATACGTGGCAAGCAACTGCAGTTCTCGAAGTCGCCATGGCCCTTCGTTACGATACGATCACCGCCGATTTTACCGATCCTAAAAAACCGGGTACCGAACTCGATGAATCTATTCTATCCCCACGGCTGGATATACGCCTGCGCCACAATGATGAATGGACATCACGCGTCTCAGCTGGGCGAGGTTATCGAGCCCCGCTTTCCTTCTTTGAGACCGATCATGGCATATTAGACGGTTCCCTTGGTTTTGATATAGATATTGATGAACTGGAACGCTCTAACTCAGCCAGTTATGCGTTAAGTTATGAGGGTGAGAAACTCACCTCTACAGCCTCTATCGCATGGACAGAAGTGGATCATCTTGCGGCATTAACGACTAATGACCATGGTATTCCATTGCTGACTCAGCTCGACGAAAAAGCAACAGTAATCACCAGTGATATCGCATTTGGTTACCGCTTAACCGAGGATATGACATTAAGTCTAACGGCTGAACATTTCGATTATGACTCAGTATTCAAATCATCGTATGCCGTTGCCCCAATTGAGGAAAGGGTAACACTCTCTTTAGATTGGGATGTAAACGATTGGGAGTTCTTCGCTAATCTCGTCTGGGTAGGTAGTCGTGATTTATCTGAATATGGCTACGATGGTTACAACCGCTTAGATGCTAATGGTCAAGTCGATCTCGATTCTAAAAAGACCACTGATGCGCCTGCTTACCTCACCCTCGACTTACGTGTTAGCTATGAGATAAACGAATATATGTCTCTTTATAGTGGTGTCAGTAATTTATTTGATTACACTCAAGCTGGCGATGAAGAAACACCGCTGTTTTACGATGCTGAAGGTGCCTTTGACGTAGGCTATATCTACGGTCCGCTGCGTGGGAGAGAAATCTACGCAGGCATGAAGTTAACCTTCTGATGTTACGTCAAATCGTATTAGTTTTAGTTTGCTGCGCTATGCCTCTACAGGCGGCGCAGCTTACTCGCGACTATCAGTTTCAAGCCCTGCGAAGCCAAAAACTGACCAACCTCTCGCATCTTGAAGGTCAACTGACTGCAATCATGTTTTTTGAGCCTGAATGCCCTTGGTGTATCAAACAATCTGTGGTGCTCAAAAAAATACATAACGATTGCAGTCAATCTATTCACCCCGTCGCCTTGGGCGTTAATGGTGATAACTTAACACTAAAGCGCGCATTATTTCGGCTTGATTTTCCCTTTGAAGCCTACCGCGCACCGCCTAAATTACTCAAAGATATGGGAGGTATACCCGCGACTCCGATCTTACTTTTATTAAATGCAAACGGGGAGTTAGTGAAGGGATATCGCGGCTTTACCAGTGAAGATGAACTAAAAGCGCAACTTTGTCCTACGGCTTAAATCATAGCTTCGTAAATAAGGAGAATACTCATATTTGTAGCAGTATGATTGCTAACTGAAGCGATTCAATATTGATCAGTGTGAGACGGTTATTGCTTTACCATATATTTCTTATGGGTGTTGAGCCCTATCGTAACGTACTTTAACTCAAAATTTTGCTTATGAACCACTCTAGGTGAGACTGTTTAGTCAGGTTCACGCACAGAGCCTCGCGTTCCCTTATGGTTCTGAGCTAGCATGTTACTTATTTATGGAAACGCTCTAGGTAGCGAATGGACTATAATATCGTTACGTCCATGAAAAAGTGTGGCCTTCTTCACTGGATTTGCTAGCGCTTGCCGTTTAGTGAAGGTGGAGGATGTCAATTGGAGTGCAATATGAAATCACCTAAAACACCTGACGATGAAAAAGTTCGTTTAAGTCAGCTACGCGCTTTAGCTATTCTTGATACTCCTCCTGAAGAGCGATTTGATCGCGTAACACGTATGGCGAAACGTCTATTTGGTGTCCCTATTGCTCTTGTGTCCTTAGTTGATGAAAATCGACAATGGTTTAAGTCATGTTTTGGATTAGATGTTTCCGAAACTGAACGGAGAATTTCATTTTGCGGCCATGCAATTCTTAATAAAGGCGCGCTAGTCATTAATGACACAACTCAGGATGAGAGGTTTTTTGATAACCCTTTGGTTATTGATGAACCGCATATTCGTTTTTACGCGGGCCAGCCACTGCATACGTTGAGCGGTCAAGGATTAGGTTCGCTCTGCATTCTTGACCTGACCCCGCGAGATTTCAGTGATGAGGACATCGCGATGTTAGCTAATCTTGCGGGTATGGTGGAGCGCGAAATTATGGCGGTGCAGCTCACCATATCCGATGAGCTGACGAAAATATCGAATCGTCTTGGCTTTATTACACTTACTCGATACTGCCTTGACGTATGCAAACGTGAGTTGTTTCCGGCCTCGCTTGTGTTTTTTGATTTAGACAAATTCAAAGAGATCAACGATACATACGGACACGCTGAAGGTGATAGAGCGCTCAAAATCTTTGCTGACGAAATGAGGGATTCATTCCGCACTTCGGATATTTTTGCTAGATTTGGTGGCGACGAGTTTGTCGCATTGTTAACCAATACGAGTACAGACCAAATTCAGCAGCTAATTGGACGTTTCGAGGTATCTTTAAGGTTGCGTTGTGCCTCGGAGTGCTTACCTTATTTCATCGCGTTTTCTTTTGGCATTGTTGATTACGAACCGCTTAAGCATGATTCAATCGAGGATATGCTGAATGAGGCAGATAAAGCGATGTATGAGAATAAAAAAAGCAAACGTAACGCGTAGCTGCGCAAATATCGAGTAAAACCAACTAACAAGTCAATGTAACGGACAACTAATTAAAATCTTATAGATTTCCTAGCGACCGTTTACTCCTAAATAGTGCACGTGAATCACTCTTGGTGCTTAGTCTGGTTCACGCGCCAAAAACTCCGTCTCACGTGGATTTGGGCTAACGCGATTTTTCCTAAAAACGATTTTCTAACCCAGCTATTCGAGTCCTTTAGCTCAACCAAGTGTTTGTGATTATAAATTGCTTGACCAGTACCACTACAAAGTGGGCTGCGTTAGAGAGACTGCATTTGTCGTAGAAAACTTTTGCATATTTAGTTTGGTGGGCAAAGGGACCGATTGTGTATGTTGTTTGGCTAATAATGCAAACACCCCCATTTAATAGGGGGTGTTTTCAAGCATAAAATTTTATGTGAACAAGATAGCTTAAAAGTTATACATCACTGATACACCGATGTTTCTTGGGTCGATAATTGCAGCGTAACCGTCCACATAACTGCGGCTGGGAGGCTCATTTACTGTCAATGCTTGCTCATCAAATAGGTTGTTCACGAAGCCACTTACCCGCCAGCTGTTGGCTTGATAATCGACGCTAAAGCGAGTTACTACATAGTCACCTGCCACGCGGTCTTCTGTGTTGTTGATATCGGCGAAGTATTCACCAACATAGTTGCCTGATAGGCCAAAGGTTAGCTCGTCATTGAGCCAATATTTAATGCCTAAGTTTGCGGTAACGTGTGGCGCCGCATTCAGTTGATTGCCAATAACATCCCCATAATTAGGATCTGCTCGTTTAATTTCACTGTCGAGCAAGCCCACTCCCGTCGTTAATTGCCAGTTATTACCAAGCATTGCAGTCAGGGCGGTTTCAATGCCATAGGTAACTGCTTTGTCTACATTGGTAATTTTTCGAGCTTGATTAGATGCTTGATATCCATCGAAGTTGTTATAGAAAAGGTTGGCACTAAGGTTGACATTACCGTCTAAAAATTCACTGCGCGAGCTAAGTTCGAAGGTATCAACAAATTCTTCATCGTAATAGTAGTATTCACTTTCTGCTAACGACAATGCTCCACCGCCAGCGTTATATCCGCGGCGCGCACTGGCGGCTAAGGTCGTGTTATCTGTGATGGCGTATTGCAGAACTAACTTAGGCAGTGTGACTGTGGTGCCGTCATCGAGGCTTTCATTTAGTTGACTACCTTGGTATCGCATCGAAAAATTACGTGTTTGTTCATCACGCATCACCCGACCGCCGAGAGTGACCCAAAGTGAGTCATCTAAACCATAGGTGATTTCACCGTAAATAGACGTTGATGTGCTACTGTCATCGCCGTTATAAATTGAGCTGCCTGTGCTATCAAAGTCTTGGCTGCGCTCAAAATAAGATAGGCCAATAAAACCATTCAAGTCGCGGTTATTTAAACCAAAACTGTATTTACCATCGACAGTGTAACTTTGATCTTTCATATCCACATATTGCTGCGCTGTCACTACTGGCTCGTAAGATTCAAAGCCCCAGTCATAATCCATGTAGGCGACAACTAAATCGAAAGCTTTGCCTTCACCAAGGTCGTAGTCGATTTTTACTGAGTGTGTGGCCGATTTAGTTTCAATATAACGCTGAAAGATAGGGCTATATGCCCAAGGGTCATTTCCCGTGAAGTAGTTACGTCCGGAATCTCCTTTCTCATCATTAAACGAGAAGCTATACATCACTTTTAGATCGTCAATAGCACTAGGTTGCCATAAAACTTTGCCGCGCCAGCGGTTAGTGATGAGTTCATTTTGGTCGAATGTGGCTGGGTTTGTGTCGTATTCCAAACCTTTGTTGTAGGTTTCACCTGTGACATTTTGCCCGCTGATCCTAAAGGCTAATTCGTCGTCTAGAATCGGGCCTGATAGCATTACGGCGCTATCAATATAGTTGTCTTGGTTGCGGTAACCTAAACGGGCGGCACCATGCCAATCGAACGTGGGATCTTCAGTTTTTATAAATACAGTACCACCAATACTGTTACGGCCATTAATGGTCGATTGTGGCCCTCGAAATATTTCAATTTGTTGAATGTCCCATAAGCCTGTATCGCCAGTGAGATCGGCTACAAAGGGTTCAGCTACGCCATCAATTAGAGTGGATACGCGTGCACGAGCACCGCCAGTAAATGAGTTGAAGCCTGAAGCCGAACCATTGCCTGAGACACCTCGGATATCTGGTACCGAGCCTGTTAGTACGACAACGTTAGGTATTTCGGACAAAGCATTTGAAATCGACTGATACTGACCGCTATCGAGTGTTTCTTTGTCAATAACAGATACCGACGAGGTCGTATCTTTTAAACTGCGCTCAATTTTTTCGCCATATACAGTAATTTTTTCAATAGCATCTGCCGACGCTATCTCGACGGCAGCGGCAGCCGTAGACATGCCAATACTCGACAGAAGTGCCGCAATCATATTTTTCTTAAATGCCCTGTGTTTCATAAAGATCCTCGGACTGACTATTAATGAATAGCGTGGTGTTAGCTAGAAGTGCCGACAATTTACATTAAAATAACCTTAATCACAATTGCGAATGGATGTCATTTACATTACCATTTATCGGTTTTGTGACCTCAACCAAATAATGAAAATAACAGGGTAAATATGTTTGGAATTTCAGCTTTTGTAGCGACAGTTATCGGTATCATGCTTATTTACGGTACGAGTAAACATCAAAGATTAAGGCGAACGTCATTACCTAAATCATTTTTGCTCATCGGATATTGTTTACTTTTATTGGCACTATTTTTTTGGTCGCAGTATTTGAGTTTGATATCCGCATTATTCACTTGGTTTTTTAATGTCTTGCTATTGCTGATATGCATTCCGTTGGTCACGCTCGTAAAACATAGAGGTGAATTGTCATGAAGCGGTTAACTGAAGCTGAAAAGATTCAGCCTCATTGGTGGCGAAAAAGCCTGATTGCAGGTGTGTTAGGTCTCACATTTGCCTACGGAATGGTGGCGGTTTTTGCTTGGTTTGGCCCAGGAGGAATTGATGCGCCAATGAAAGTACAGCTTAATATGTGGCTGATTAGTTTGATTTGGTTGACTGTTGTTTCTCTGAGTTTTTTATTCAAGACCGCAACCACAGCCTTGTGTGGCTTGGCCTTGGCTAATGTTGCTATTTATCTTATTTTCATCGGGTTATGGACATTGTTATGAGAATCCGTGCAGATGTGCTTCGTACTTATCAGTCTATCCATACGTGGACGGGAATATTAACTGGACTGCTATTATTCATTGCTTTTTATGCGGGTGCATTGACTATGTTCAAACCGCAAATTGAGCAATGGGCTATACCGTCAAATCAGCAGTTAGCTCAAGTACCCAGTGAGCGGTTGGATGAGTTAATTACGAAGGCATTGAGCCAATATGATAAAGCTAAGGAAGGTTTTATTATCAGCTTTGATGAACATGAATCACCAATGAAGTGGTACGAACATGGCGGCGGTCGCGGTATTCGATTAGATGATCAATTACGGCATGCAAGCTTGACTGAGCATGGCGAGATTATCACCCAAATGAGTAGTACAAACGAGTTGGGCACGTTAATTGACCAACTGCATCGTACCGCTGGCATCATCGGTAAAGTGGGCCATGAAGATTTAGGTGTGATTGTTTTAGGTGTGGCGGCCCTATTGTATTTTTTGGCGTTAGTGTCAGGTGTAATTATTTTGCTGCCTACTTTAGTCAAAAACTTGTTCGCACTGAGGCAAAATAAGGGAAGTAACCGCCTTTGGCTAGATAGCCATAATCTCGTTGGCATCATCAGTTTGCCATTCCACATCATCATCGCATGGACAGTGATTGTTTTTGCGTTCCACGACTTTTTTTATGGTGGGTTGGGTATCGTTTATGGTGATAAACCTTTATTTGAACGGCCTGTACGCTCAAATGTTGAATACTCAATTACTGAACTTCCATCAATGGCAACGTATCGACAGCAATTAAGTGCGATGACCCATGGCTATCAAATTGTTTCTATGGCGTTTTCAAACCTTTCAACTACCAATCCCGCGCTAGCTGTCGAAGTAAAAACCGATGGGCAGATAATGCGTGGTGGCTATAGCGATTTTATTTATCTGAACCCTTATACCTTTGCGGTGCAATTTAACACACTTAATCAAGCCAGTGAGGGGGTGTATGGTCCTATTGTAAACAGTTTGTTTGCTCTGCATTTTGGTAATTACGCGGGTGACTTTGGTCGCTGGATGTATTTTGCCTTTGGTTTATTAGGGGCATTTTTGTTTTATAGTGGCAATTTACTCTGGCTAGAAAAACGTCGTAATAAGCAAGCAGAGCAGCAAGCATCAACACGTTTTATGGCATCGCTGACAATTGGTGTTTGTTTAGGGTCAATGTTGGGGGTGAGTTTCGCTATCTTGGTGACTAAATGGCTTTATCTGGTAACTCATCAGGTCAATAGTCATTACCTTGCCTGTTACTACGTTATATTTTTTGGGGCGATTATTTATAGTTTTGTTCGTAATCCTGCATTGGCTGCAATTCATATACTGAAGTTATTAGCATTAGTTTGTGCATTGATCCCTGTGAGTACACTCATCTCACCGTTGTTTACACCATCCGAGTCGATTGCTTCTGGTAGCTTGGGGCCAGTCGATATGGTGGCGTTGCTTTTTGCAATATGCTTTTATTTTTGCGCACAGAAAGTTCATAAGCGAGCTTATTTTGGAGAACGAAATAGCATTTGGGCATTGTCGAACGCGAACACTTAATCAATATGGATGTTGATATTAATCAGGGCCAAAAGCCACTTTTGAGGTGTATATGAATATTAAATTGCTAGCTGTTCTTATCATGGCGGTTACCCTCTGGCTTATCGTGGCATCGGGTTTTGTCTTGCACTGAGTATTTAAAGAAAACTAAGTATACTATTCCGTTTAAACGGTAATAGAACTTGATTCACCGACCTGCAATATTTGATATTGTTATCAATTAACTAATCTAGAAAGTCATCATGAACGAACCTCGACTGCAAACACTTCTTACCGTTTTTCCTGTGCTGTCAGCAGCACTGTATTTTATGGGGTGATCCGTACCAACTCTTTTAGGCTTTCTACTAAGCGAATTAATGCGGTTGGTTATCCAACCGCATTTCACTTGAACACCTAACTGTACTAATGGTTGGTCGCTAGCTTATGGCTTTCATGTAATTGATGAACTATCTCAGCTGCGAAACTTTGTTTTGGCTGCGTAGGTAAGCATAGTCGTTCAGCAATATTATCACCGCTGATAATGCCACAAAGCTTATCGTCGGCATCGATAACCAATAATAGTCTTATAGAAGAAGCGCTTAAAGTATTTAAGACATCAGCTACAGTGGCAAACTGAAGTTCTAACAGGGTTACGGCTTGCAGTTTATCTCGGGGTAGCATTACATCTGCTAGTGTCAGCGAAAATGGCGTTACTGTTTTGCTGACTATGGGCAGTATACGATCCGAAGCAACTTCGGCAGAGCCGATGACTCCTTCCCAACGGCCTGACGGATTGATGACCAGAAATGTTATACCAGAGGTCGTCAATAGACGTTTTCTGGCATCTGCAACCGACATTTCCAGTGGCAAAGACCATAAGTGATGTTCGGCTATCTGCTGCATAGCTGCTATAGCGGGGCATTGGAGAGTGAGTGGATGATGTGCAACGTATAAAGGCGAAGAGTTCACATTAAAGGGATGCAAAGTTTTCATGATAAAAATCCTCAGTATATTAATTTAGTTATGTAAGGGATTAAATCGTTAAAAAACCAAGGGGGGAGCTTGTCCTATCGGCATTCCACGACAAAGACTTCCTAGCGCAGCATTGGACGGGAGAGTGTTCGAATGTTCATTGACTGAAAACTGAGTGATAATTGTCGATAATTGAGGTGTCAGCAGTTCATTGTTATCAGAAAGGGGTCGAAGTGAATTGAATGAAGGTTCTGAGGTAGGCAGAAGAGTAATGACGTGACTACTGTCAAGTAATGCTGAACTACCAGTAAACTCAACCTGGATAACTGATTTGGATGCACCAAGTAACACTGCAAGGCTATATAGCCAAACGACAAGATGCCTGAATAACATTCTGTGATCCTAGTCAATTATAAGTTACCGATTTCATGGTAAGAGGGATCTATGTTGGCTTGCAATCGCTTAAGGTATTATTAATAAACTTTAATTTTTCTCAGTAGTGCCAAATTTTGTATGCATTTTTGAGTAATCGACAATAAGTTATTTCCATTAACTAAATCATATACACTGTTTCTATTCTTTATGCGGGCATGCTTTGGTGAACCGAGGCTTCAAGTTATATTGATAAGTGTTAACTTCAGTTGAATGTGATTAAGGATACATATGGAATTTTTTTCCACGCTATTTGTGGGTTACCCGCTTTGGGTTTGGTTAATGTTTTTCGGTTTTGTGCTGGCGTTATTAGCCTTTGACCTTGGTGTATTGCACAAGGAGCAGCATGAAATTACTGTGGCTGAAAGTTTAAAGCTTTCAGCCTTTTATATCTGTATGGGCTTATTGTTTGGGGCTTGGCTCTGGTGGTACAAGGGCTCAACCGCTGGTATGGAATACCTAACGGGCTATCTGATTGAAAAATCACTGTCTATGGATAACGTATTTGTTATCGCGTTAATCTTCAGTAGCTTAGGTATCCCACGTTTATACCAACATAGAGTGCTTTTCTGGGGCATTATGGGCGTATTAGTGTTGCGCGCCATTATGATCGGTCTTGGAGCCGTGCTTGTTGCCCAGTATCAAGGTGTACTTGTGTTATTTGGGCTCTTCTTGATTTTCACTGGCGTGAAAATGCTCTTCTCAAACGATGAGCACGGTGATATCCAAGATAATAAGTTTTACAAATGGTTACGCACTAAGATGCGTTTTACGCCAACGTTGCATAAAGAAAAATTCTGGGTACGGGGTGAAGAGCATCAGTTAACAAAAGGATGGTGGGCTACGCCGTTATTCTTGGCGTTGATCTTAGTAGAAACCGCGGATTTGGTGTTTGCAGTTGACAGTATTCCAGCTATTTTTGCGATTACCCAAGATCCTTTTATTGTCTATACCTCGAATATCTTCGCGATTCTGGGGCTACGAGCCTTGTATTTTGCTTTGGCAGCTATGGTGCACCGTTTCGAATACCTTAAGTATGCGCTGTCAGTGGTATTAGTATTTATTGGGGTGAAAGTGGGTCTAGTGTATTTTAACCATGAAGGGTTAGTGGATTTTAAAATCCCTACGGCACTTTCTTTAGGCGTTACCTTTGGATTACTTGTCGCAGGTGTACTCTATTCACTTTGGAAAACACGTGATCAAGATAAGAACTGTCAATAGCCTGTGTTTTGTGATTAATGTTTTGTAAATTAATGATTTTATAAGGAGATACATCTTGTATCTCTTTTACGATGTATAGTTCTTGTACATTAATTTTGGGGTTCTGTTTAAATACTCGTATTGGTTAAGGATACCGTTCTATTGTATTTGGCTGCAATAGTGTAATGGTTCGGCGTTAAATTTTCAGCCATGACTCGACCATCTGTTGTTGGGGAGTAGAGCCCCAATGCACCAATCTTTCGTTAATGACAACTGCTGGTGAACTCACCACTCTATAGTCCATTATTATTTCTGGATTTGTCTCCATAATCAAATTAATACTGATACTATGATTATTAGCGATCGCAGTAATTAGTGCGGCAGTATTTGTGCATTTTTCACATCCCTTACCCAAAACTTTTATACACAGCATTTCACACTCTCACAATACGGGGTAACCTATTAGGTGCCGCTTAGGTGCCACTCGTTATGGCTATATAAGGCATTGCTTGTGACACTTCAAAAAATGCGTTTTAGGACCCAATTTATCGCTGCACTATGCCTTTTGGCCTTGTTTTAATCAATAAGAACTTCATTAAGATTGAGGTGGTTTTTATAAATTATTGTTAATCTTTGTTGCTGATTATTCTGTGTTGGAATCGTTATTCAATATCACATTTCCTGATTTTAGCTAATGGAGTTGTAGCAAAATAGATGAGTGGAGGTTTTATCCAACAACACCACAATATTAATAATGCGATGAAAAATCAGACGAGTATGGAGTAGTATTGAATATGTACCAATAAGAGTATTGCTATAAAAAAAGCGTTAGGTTACTGTTCTGCTGTTTTTTTATCCTGCATTTAGGACAGTTATGGCACATTTTACAGTGATTGGGCTCGGTCGTTTTGGTACTGCTGCATCGTTAGAATTAATCAATTTAGGGCATACTGTAACAGGAGTCGAACGAGATCCAAAGTTGGCAGAAAAGTATGTTGATGAATTAACTCAAACCGTTGTTTGTGATTCCACTGATGAAAATGCCTTACGTGAATTAGATCTTGAAAATAGTGAGGCTGTTTTAGTTGCTATTGGCGAAGATATGCAGTCAAGCTTATTGTGTACCTTAGCATTAAAAAATATTGGTGTAAAAAAAATATGGGTTAAGGCGAGTACTAAGGCTCATCACACGATTGTTTCTAAATTAGGCGTTAACCGCATAATTCACCCTGAAGAGGAAATGGGGATCCGCGTAGCACAGGCACTTAATTATCCGATGGTGAATAATTATTTACCATTAGGAAACGGTTTATACGTTGTTGAAGTTCATATACGAAATAAATTGCATAATACGCTTATATTCGAACTTTTAAAAGGCAGTGTTAAACCGATATTAGTTAAACGTGGCACTCAGGTTTTCTCTAGCTTTAGCACTGACTTTTGTCTACATGAAGAGGATATATTATTACTTTATGGGACTCAAACTGAACTTAAATCAATTGCTCCAAGGTTAATCTAATCATGGTATCTTGGCATCCATCGATTTATATAGCAAAGAAAACACCTAAAGCGGCAAAAAAAATACTGGCGGCGCCACCTTTAATACTGTCGGTGAGCTTTATTATTTTAATATTAATTGGCACTCTACTGCTTAAATTGCCAATAGCCACAACAGCCCCTGTTACTTGGAGTCAGAGTTTATTTAATGCAACTTCTGCAGTAACAGTGACAGGTTTAGTCGTTTTTGATGTAGGAACTGTATATACCACATTTGGACAGGTCATTGTTGCCCTATTAATTCAACTTGGTGGTTTAGGCATCATGACATTTGCTATTGTAACCTTGTTAGCTTTAGGCGGGAAAATTGGTTTTTTCCAAAATACTATAGCAAAAGAGGCTTATAATAGTACGAATAGTTCAACATTAGTGAATACTGCAAAGTCGGTATTCATTTTCTCTCTCTGTGTTGAATTAATTGGCATGTTGATTTTATCTATTTCTTGGTCAGATGAACTAGGTTGGAAAACGAGTCTGTTTCATGGTTTTTTTTACACAATATCTGCTTTTAATAATGCTGGTGTAGGGCTAAGTCCGGACAGTCTCATCCCCTATGTTGAAGATCCTGTTATCAATTTGACAATTACCGCATTATTTATTATTGGAGGCTTAGGGTTTAGTGTTTGGATTGACTTATGGCGTCAAAGACGCTGGGCTAAATTAACAACTTATAGCAAAATGATGATTATTGGGACGGTTATTATTAATGCTGTTGCCGTACTCGCTATTTATTGTATTGAATATAATAACCCTATGACTTTATCGCCATTATCTGACACGGGTAAATGGCTAGCGTCTTGGTTCCAAGCTGTAACCCCAAGAACGGCTGGATTTAATACACTTCCGATAAATGAACTTGAAGATTCAACAACCGCATTAATGTTAATGTTAATGTTCATCGGTGGAGGTTCGTTAAGCACCGCAAGTGGCATAAAAGTCGTGACATTTATGGTGCTAATATTGGCAACTTATGGTTATTTAAGACGTTATGAAACTGTTTATGTTTATCATCGTGGTATATCTAAAGAGACAATAAGTAAAGCATTAGCACTGGCGATGATATCTGTTGGAACAATTTGGGCCTCTATATTTTTCTTATTGCTCAGTGAGGATGCGCCAATGATAGATATTATTTTTGAAGCTGTATCTGCATTTGGGACCGTAGGATTGTCAAGGGGGTTAACACCTAATTTAACTGTGGCTGGTCAATTCATTATAATATTTTTAATGTTTATGGGACGATTAGGCCCCTTAACTCTTGCCTATTTTTTAGCGAGCCCAAAATCTAAACGTATACGTTACCCCGAAACAAAATTAACCATTGGATAATGAAATGACGAGTTTGGAGATTTAACATGAGATTGACTGGTTGTTTTTCTATTATCTGTTTGATGATGGTTGGTTGTCAGCCTACACCACACATGTTTAAGCTGGAAGGAGAGGCTCAGGGGACAACATGGCACATCAGTTTTTGGAGCCCAAATAATATTAACTCTTCTTTACTTGAGGAAAATATAAATAAGAAACTTGAAGAGCTAGATAAGAATCTCTCTAATTATAGGCACGACTCAACTATTAGCCTATTTAACTCATCCATGAGTACAGAGCTTATCGTAGTAGGCGAGGAAATCGTGAGTTTAGTTGAAAAGGCTAAAAACGTCTCTGCCAAAAGTTATGGATGTTATGATCTAACGGTAAAATCCTTATTTGATCTATGGGGTTTTGATAAGTTTCAGTTAATGGTCCCAAGTGAAATAGCTATTTCTGAAACACTTAAAAAAACAGGGATGCAACATTTACATTTACAATCTAATGCGATGTCAAAATCGAGTCCATATATTAATGTAGATTTGTCCTCCATTGCTCAGGGTTATAGTGTGGGTAAGTTAGCTGAAACGTTAGAATTATATGATGTTAAAAATTATTTAGTTGAAATTGGTGGGGAAATGGTAGTAAAGGGGCATAAACCCGATGGCTCTAATTGGAAAGTTGCGATTGAACGTCCTTTGCCGGATAAAAATATACTACACAAGCTATTAACCATAAAACAAGATCAAGCAATAATGACTTCTGGTACTTATCGGCATTACTTTGATAATAATGGTGTCCGTTTATCACACATTTTAGACGCCAGAACTGGTTATCCTGTAATACATAACACTGTATCGGTTACTGTATTGAATAAGGATCCAACGCTTGCTGACGCTTGGTCTACTGCACTTTTATGTTTGGGGCATGAGAGAGGGGTTGAGACTGCTAATAAAAACGATATTAGCGCATTATTTATTGCTGAAGAAAACAGTAAACTTGTTGAGTATTCGTCAAATGCATTTAATATTTTTACTGCATCAAGTTCTGTAATCAATGACAATTAGATATTGGCAATAACTCTATTTCTCATAAATACATTGAGAGTGAATAAACGTTAAAAATGAAACGTTAACCATTTTATTTTTGTTGACTGCATGTTAATATAAATTGCTGTTAATGCTCTATAAATTGCTATTTGTTGTCTTTTGTAAGAATCACAGCATTTAGTATAGATGAATTTTTATTTTACTGGATAAAAATTATGTTACATGCGTTTTTAATATCATTAGCTATATTAGCTTTACTAAGTATTATTTTTGAAGAAATTACTCATATCAATAAAGCAAAAACAACGCTTTTTTTTGGTTGTATAGCGTGGGCTACACTTTTCATTAATGCTGATGGCGTGGCAAATCAGGAGGTTGTAGCGCATAAATTCAATGAAAACTTACTCGAGATTGCAACTCTTTGGTTATTTTTAATGTCCACAATGACGTTTGTTGCATACCTTAATGCCAAAGGTATGATTCAAGTGATGGTACAAAAAATATTCCCACAGAAGGTTTCTGTGAGATTGCTGATGATCCAAGTAGGTTTGTTTTCACTTGTTCTTTCAGCATTTTGCGATAACGTCACAGCAACCCTTGTTTCCATTGGTTTACTATATACGTTTAAATTAGAAGATAGTATTCGTCTAAAAATGGCTGTACTAATCATCTTCTCAGTCAACTCTGGAGGGGTAGCACTTATTACTGGTGATGTCACTACTCTAATGATTTTTTTGAGTGGACATGTAAAGATGTCTGAACTTATTATATTGTTTATTCCATCATCTATAAGTGTAATTTTATTGGCTACAATTTTTTCTTATAAAATTGAAGGGTTCGTTACGACTTCGAACGATAAACTTACATATCAAAAGGTTGATGTGCTTATTGCCTTCATTTTCTTTTGTACAATTATGATGACTATGTTGTTTAACATTCTGTTTGAAATACCCCCTGTGTTAACCTTTTTAACTGGTCTATCAATTATGTTTTTAGTTGGCCATGTTTTTCGTAGTGATAAAGAGGAGATAAAAATCCTTGAATACATTCGCCAAGTTGAATATGACACATTATTATTCTTCTTGGGGATTTTATTGTTGGTTGGAATGCTTAAAGAAATTGGAACACTGGATTTATTGGCTAAAGCATATGCGATGTTTAATCCCAATATTTCAAACTTTGTCGCTGGCTTGGGCTCTGCTTTAATTGATAACGTTCCGCTTACTGCTGCGCTGCTGAAGGCTGAGCCTGTTCTCAATACTTCTGAATGGCTTGGTTTAACCTACAGTGTTGGTGTTGGTGGTTCTTTATTAGTAATTGGCTCAGCAGCGGGAATTGTTGCAATGAGCAAAGTAAAAGAGCTTACATTTGTTAGTTATATCAGATATGTCCCAGCATTATTTTTATGTTATTGCTTGGGCTATGCGTTAACATTGCTTTTAGCGAATGTTGTTTTTTAATAATTATAATTGATGGTTAGGTGTGAAGTTTCGCCTAACCATCAAATTAAAATTAACTGTATGTTTTTTATTGGTACTTTTTCATTTATTCACATGTGGTTTATGTGAATGCTTTATTGTGTTACGATATTTTTATAAGCCTTACTTGTATCAGGCAAGAACAAGAATTATTATGCCTAATATAATTCTGTACCATGCAAAAATATTTAATGAATGTTTGGCAACAAATTGAATTAGTGTATTAACAACAATAATTGCCGAGAAAAATGCTGCAATAAATCCAAAAACTATTGCCCAAATATCATCTATACTTAGCAGATGATAATTTTTTGATGCATCGTATACTGCGGCACCTAGCATGGTTGGTATGGCTAAGAAAAATGAAAACTCTGTTGCAGCTTGCCGTGATACCCCTGATAACATACCGCCAATAATAGTAGCACCAGATCTAGATGTGCCTGGGATCATTGAAATACATTGTGCTATTCCTATTGCTATAGCTTGTTTTAATCCTATCTGTTCAATACTTGTTATTTCAACTGTTTTTTTTCGTCCTTCAACCCAAAGTATGATAATTCCTCCAATAATTAATGTTGAAGCAACTACGGTTGTATTAAATAAAAGCTGTTTAATATTGCTAATAAATAATGCCCCTATAATAGCGGCTGGCAAGAAAGCAATCATGACCATAGCTGCAAATCGTTGTGCTACAGGGTCGGACTTTAGTACCCCATTAATTAGTGTTATAATTTTAATTCGGAATAACCAACATACTGCTAAAATCCCTCCTAATTGAATGACAACCTCAAATACTTTTGCCTCATGTGAGGGAAAGTTAATCCAATCACCAATTAAAATAAGATGTCCAGTACTTGAAATTGGTAAAAATTCAGTGATACCTTCAATAACTCCAAGTAGAAACGCTTTAAGAAAATAAATCCAGTCTGTCATTTTGTGCCTTTAAGTGTGTGAAATAGCGACTTGATAGTTAAATAAGTGGATAAAATATCAGTTTTTCACTGTTAATTAAATTGTGTGAATGATATTTAATTTTTTGTTTCATAAGCGATTTTTATTGAATTTTCTACGAAATACAATTGCACCAAAAGTTGTTAGCTGGTAGCGCTACTTGCTGATGAACAGGTTACCGAGTTTAATGACTTTGTTCGGTGTCTTCTCCCTACTTAATGTTTCTGCGACTTGTTCGTTATAATGTGCATATTCAAATCTTTTGTACTGTAAGAGATTGATAAACGTTTATAGGATTTAATGTCACTAATGCAAATGAGATTGACTTTTACTGACCAGCTATTAGGTTTCTGAACTTTGGAAAGGTATTCATTTTAAAAGGTAATCTTTGGGCTAGAAGCGGTAGGCATTAGCTCTTTACCAGCAATGCCCACCTCATGGTGAGAGCCGTTACTTTGTTTTCCTCTCACCATCCTGACTATTTTTATCAGTAATCGGCTCAGTAGCGGGAACTGTTGCAATAAGCAAAGTAAAATAGCTTACATTTGTTAGTTATATCAGATAAGTCTCAGCATTGTTTTTGTGTTATTGCTTGGGGTTTGCCTTAATATTAAAGTTAGCTAATGAAAAACATTCTCGTTACATTTAACTCAGAAGCCATTCTCTGTAGATAAAGAGCGTTAACATTAAGAAAATAGTGTGTAGTCAGACAGTTTTTTATGATTATTCAGGTATAGGAATATGGCTTTCAATGGTATTACCTTGGTTTATAATTATTTCTATTCTGCGGTTTTTCTGACGATGTTCAGGTGTATCATTTTTAAAACGAGGTTGTGTATCAGCTAAGCCCTGAACAATAATTCTACTTGAGTTTACGCCCTTGTTTTTAGTGATTACTCTAACGACTGCTGTAGCTCTTAAAGATGATAAGTCCCAATTATCAGCATAAATCTCCATTGGCAATGTTGCGTCAGTATGTCCGGCTATCACTATTCTTCCTGGGACTGACGCGATAATCTCGCCAATCTTATCAATTAGCGGTACAAATTTAGGTTGTATAAAAGCAGAGCCCGATGCAAAAAAAGTGTTGTTGTCACCGATTCGAATGATGAGACTATCACTCACAGCATCAATTTCAATTTCTTGATTTTCTATTTCATTTTTTAACTTAGCGGATATTATTTCTTTATACTTTTTTATTGTGTCATTGCTCTCGGAGCTTGCAGGTGCGGTTGTTGCAAGTTCAATAAGCTTTGGTTCTGCATCTACAACGGATGTCACAGTATTGGGTTCGAGTATACTCGTTCCTCCAGGTGCTAATGAAGTCACAGCAGGAGTTGATATCAACCCGATTTTAGCCAATGAATCTATAAGACCTTCAACCATAAACTTTGCTTCATTTTTATCACTCATCGCAAATGAGTACAACACGACAAATAAGGCAAATAACAGTGTCATAAAATCTGCGTAAGAAATTAACCAACGTTCATGATTTTCTGGGGGATCAACCTTCTTTTTTCTCATCTAGTTAGTGCTCCAAATATGGATTTAAATGAGCTTGTAACCGTTGTGGAGACTCACCGTCTGCAATGCCAATTATTCCAGTCAGAGTCATCTCTTTAAATACACTTAACTGATGTGCAAACGCTTTGTAACGGTTTCCAAATGGCAGGAAGATGATATTAGCCGCAGCAACGCCATAAATAGTTGCAATAAATGCGACTGCAATCGCACCACCTAATTTATCTGGGGCATCAAGTAACCCCATAGCATGAATTAGTCCAAATACAGCACCAACAATTCCCATCGTAGGACAATAGCCACCCATTGCCTCATATACTTTTACAGTTTGTTCTACACCGTGCTGTTCAAATTCAATCTCTTTTTCTAAGATTTCTACAATATTGTCTTTTTCATAACCATCAACGAGTAATTGAAGTCCTTTATGTAAAAAAGGATCGTTAATTTGGTCTATCTTATCTTCAATTGATAGCAAACCACCTTTTCGCACATCGCCTGCAATTTCGACCAAAAACTCGGCACGCTCCGCCAAATCAGTTCGTAAAGGGAAAATGAGCCATTTAAAACGTTTCATTGAAGCAATGATGACAGAAAAAGGGAACTGCGCCACTGTAGCCCCAATGGTTCCTCCAATGACAATCATAAATGCAGGTAGATCTAATAATGCACTTGGGTGCCCACCTTCAATTAGGTTTCCAACGAGGATAAAAATTAACGCAACAATTACACCTATAAAACTCATTTGTGACTCTCAATGGGTAAGTTTTAAAGCATTGATATTAAAGTATAAGTAAATTTCTATTATCATTTTTACTTAAAAAATTATGATTTTGCATATTACAAGCTAGATGATAAATCTACTAAATTCAATATGTTAATTAATATATTTAAGTTTATCTTAGAATGTCTGAAACATTTTGTCCTGCTAAAAATAATCCCATGCCCAAGAAACTAAACCACACTAAGGTCGTAATGGCCAAGAGATAACCCCAAATTATGATCATGCCATCCCGCTGTAACATTCCAATGCAAATTAATAAGATCACCCAAGCTGGTAGTGTGTTTGTAAAGGGGATGGCGCCAAAGGGTAACATCAGCAACATCGCGACAAGGATGAGTAATAGCCCATTAAAACGATTGGTTCGATTGCTTGTTAACAAAAATAAACGTGGTCTTGTAAGATGATCAATCCGAGTGAGTAAAGTTACCCCTTTCATCAATATTAATTTTATCTGTTCTGAACTAAAGTGTCGCTCCATTAACGCAGCAGGTAACCATGGTCCTCTATTCAAGACGACACCTACCCCAATAAAAACAATCAGCAGCCCAAATGGGGTACTTGTTCCTGGAATTGATAGAGGTAATAAAAATGGAATTGTTAATAGAATGCAAAAGAACAACATACCTTGCTCTCCTACAAGGGACAGCAGATTACGTAAGCTGATATGCTCAGTTTTAATTGCATCAGATGTAAACTGTAAAATATCAGAAAGCTTTAGTTCTTTATTTTTTTTCGCCGCGTTCACACATTATTTCCTTGTTTTAATAGAATTATTTAAAAATAGCTCCATTCGATTTGCTAACTACCTCACTTTAAACCACTGTTAAAAGCAATGAGTTAGACCATTAGCACTCGTTTTGCTCAACAGTGGCATTGATTTTTTCGTTGGAATAAAACCTAAACACTGTGTCATATTGCCTTGTTCTTCGGCAATACTTCTCCACTGATATAGGCTTTGCTACTCATAACATAATTTCTAATTAGCACGCTCTTAGGTGTTTAGGCCCATTTTAGCTACTTTGGTTAGCCAAATTGGCCGCTAACATATCCTTGGGTGCGATGATCCATGGGATTATTGAAGATTTGTTCTGTGTCCCCATGTTCGACTAATTCGCCCATCCAAAAAAATGCTGTTTTATCTGAAATACGTTTAGCTTGGTTCATTGAATGAGTAACAATCACGATGGTAAATTTTTTACGTAATTCATCCATTAACTCTTCAATTTTATGGGTCGCAATCGGATCTAAAGCACTGGTAGGTTCGTCCATCAAGATGACTTCTGGCTCCATCGCAATGGCACGTGCAATACATAAGCGTTGTTGTTGACCGCCGGATAAACCAAATGCAGGTGTATGTAAGCGAGCTTTGACTTCTTCCCATAATGCTGCACCACGAAGGGAGCTTTCAACGACTTCATCTAACACGGATTTATCTTTGACGCCTTGCGCTTTTAAACCAAAGGCAATATTTTCATAGATGCTCATAGGGAATGGATTCGGTTTTTGAAAAACCATGCCAACACTCATTCTTAGGCGTTTTACATCAACATTGGCATAAATATCATCACCATCAAAGGTCACTTTTCCTGTAATTTTAACTCCTTCTACTAAATCATTCATGCGGTTTAGCGTACGGAGTAAAGAGGATTTCCCGCAACCTGATGGACCTATTAAGGCCGTTACTTGGCGTGCGGGGATATCAATCGAAATGTCTTTTAATGCATGGTTTTCGCCGTAGAATAAATTTAAATGTGTTACTTCAATCTTGCTCATTATTTTGCCTTTTTATAACATGTTTTTTACGTGTTATTTCTATTATTTGTTTAATTTAGTCGCAATGATTTTGGTTGCTAGGTTTAGTATTAGCACCAATACAATCAAAATGGTTGCAGTTGCATAAGCTTGATCCCATTCATTTTTGGTAAATAGCTCTTGAGTTAATTTATATAAATGAACGGTCAATGTTCTGCCTGAGTCCATAACTGATTCAGGAATTTGAGTCACCATTCCTGCAGTCAAAAATACCGGAGCTGATTCCCCGATGACACGGCCAGTGCTTAAGATGATAGAGTTCACTATACCGGGTAAAGCACTGGGTAAAATCAAACGCCAAATGATATAAATTTTACTGCTGCCTAACGCATAGCCGCCTTCTCTATAACTCATAGGCACTGACATCAAGGCTTCTTCTGTGGTGCGAATAATGACCGGCAAAATCAGCATAGCTAGGGTGAGTGCCCCTGACAAAATTGAAAATCCAAGACCTAGTTGTGTGACAAAAAAAGTCATGCCAAAAAGGCCGTAAACTATCGAGGGTATGCCCGCTAATGACTCGGTACAAAAACGAATGATTCTAACGACTTTACTAACAGGGGAGGCGTATTCTGTTAAATAAATTGCGGTCATGATGCCAATCGGCGCTGCAAATATAAGTGATAGTAATACCATGTAAACGGTTGAGACTATCATTGCCCAAATACCCGATATCTCACCAATTCGAGTGTAAGCACTCGTAATAAATTCCCAGCTTACATAGCTTAGGCCATTAGCAAGAATGTGCCAAACTACCCAGAGCAGGAACAGGATTGTTATCCCTGCGGACCCCCAAATGGCGCAGTAAAGTAGCCAGTCTTTGCGCTGTCTCGTTAGCATGGATTGCGTGAACTTAGGCATGATTAGTGAGCCTTCTTGCGATTGAGATACAACAGCGAACCGTTAAGTAATACGATGAACGCGAGTAATACGATACCGGTTGCGTATAAAGCACTGGAGTGGATGCCTGTTGCATAAGACATTTCCATCGCGATATTAGCGGTTAGTGTTCTAGCAGGTTCAAGTAAGGAGCCTGGCATTGCTGGAGCATTACCCATTACCATGATGATGGCCATGGTTTCGCCAATAGCACGAGCAACACCTAAAATTACGCCTGTTAGAATACCGCTTTTGGCTGCGGGGACAAGCACGTTAAAAATAGTGTAAATATGGGATGCACCAAGAGCCAATGCACCTTCTTTATAAATCGATGGCAATGCACGTAATGAGGTTTCTGAAATGGTGATGATGGTCGGCAAGATCATGATCGCTAGAACAATAATCCCAGCCAAGAGGGTATTACCTACAGGAATATCAAAAATAGCTTCTATACCTGGAACAATAATAACCAACCCAAAAAAACCATATACTACAGAAGGAATACCTGCGAGCAGTTCAACTGCAGGCCTGACAAGATTTGCGAGCCATTTTGGTGCAAGCTCAGCAAGAAATATGGCGGTAAAAATCGCAATTGGCACCCCAATAATTACTGCACCCGTTGTTGAGATGAGTGAAGCGATAATCATAGGTAAAATGCCGTATAACGCGGGTGGTAACCACTCCTTACCTAAAACGAATGAGATTAAACCAGCCTCTTTTAAAGCAGGTAACCCTTCGTGAAAGACAAACCATCCAATAGTGGAAACAGAAATCACGCCAGCCATAGCACTACATAGGAATAGTATTTTGAAGCCGCTTTCTGTTAAGACCCCAGATTTTTTTAAAAAAAGTGGTATTTTTGGCGCTTGGGGTTGAGTCCCTGAATTCATCATGACACCTTGAGTGTAAGTATAAGAGTTATAAAATCAGGCTTTTTTATTGAATAGGGCTGTAACCTTGCTCTGCGACGATGCGTTGACCATCGTTTGATATAATGAAATCTATAAAATCTTGTGCATTTTGATGGGGGTTATTATTCACTAATAGAATGAATGGTCTCGTTATTTGATATTGACCTGTTGCAATATTCTGTTCTGATGCAATAACGCCGTTTACTTTAATCGCATGTAAAGAATTATCTACTGAGCCAAGGGATATATAACCTATGGCATAAGGGTTATTTGCGACGATGGTCTTGATCATGCCGTTACCGCTGCCAACATGAGCTTTAGGTGTGATTGCTGAAACTTTATGGCCATTAATTGTACGTTGGAGTTCCATGATTTCTTCGAAGGCGCCTCGGGTACCTGAGCCAGCTTCACGTGTTACCACGACAATCGGACGTGATTCACCTCCAACTTCGCGCCAATTTTTAATTTCCCCACGATAGATTTTAGATATTTGTTCTTGAGTTAGGTTTTGTACTGGGTTGGCATTGTTCACTGTTGCGGCGATACCATCATGGGCAATCACTATTGCCTTGGTTGTATCATTTAGCTCATTTTCATTTATGTTACGTGAAGACATACCAATCATACTGGTCCCATTTATTGCTGCTTGAATTCCAGCAGAAGAACCAGTGCTTTGTACCTCGACATTATGGTTTGTGGCTTTTTGAAAGTTCTCTGCAAGCACCTCCATAAGGTGTGCAACGGAAGTTGAGCCTGATACAGTTACTGTTGATGCTTGAGCAAATGGAGCTGTTATTAAGCCAATCGCTGTAAGTAGGCTAATGCATTTTTTCATGACAAGTCTCACTGGAAATGGTTAACAGAGAGCTTTTATCACCCCCCACAATAAGAAAACGTGCACATTAATACAGATGATTGTGACGATTTTATTACAGTTTTATTTCCTGTTTCACTCTGAATATTTTGGGGGGGGATGTAAATTCTAGTCTTTGTGGATAACTTTGGTTGTTACTCACTAGAGGAGCTTTAACACCTTGTTCTAGTGAGATTCTGATTGGCTTAGTTAAGGTTAGATTAATGCTGATGGTAATGCTTGTTGTGAATAAGTTGTTTTTACACTGGCATAAATTTTTTATTAATTTTTATTTACCATCTTTCATCGCTATGTAGCAGGAGAACTGCTTAATTATGATTTTTTTAGTTCAAATCAGTTTGACCGCTTTAGCAATAGTAGAACGACTGCATTTAAGCAGACTCTGCACTTGTGACCAGCTTTTCCCTTCATTGAGTAGTAACCGAATATTTTGCCTTAATCCATGGTCAGGCTGACGCCCAAGGTATTTACCTAATGTTTTGGCCTTTTCGATGCCTTGCGCTTGTCGCTTTCTTCTTGTCTCGTAATCATCTCTGGCCATTGCTGCGGCCAAATCAATCATGAACTCAGTTAGTACCTTTGCGATCATGGTATGTTCTTCTGTGCCACTTAAGATCCCATGTGTCATTGGCTGGTCAACAACGACAATATGAATATTGGCTTTTACCAACTTATTTTTTAGGACCTTCCATTGCTCGAAGGGGAGGCGAGACAATCTGTCGACTTTTTCTATGAGTAAAACATCACCAGGATGAGAGTCCATGATTAAGCGCCCAAGTTCAGGCCGTTCAATTTTCGCCCCTGATTGCGTCTCGGTATAAAAACTGGCTATGCGAACATTTTTAGTTTCTGAAAACTGAACCAACTCATTTCTGGCTCGATTGGCATCTTGTTCATCTGTAGATGCGCGCAGGTAGGCCCGAATAAACATTTTGTCTCATTTGGTGCTTTTAGGGTGTGGTTTATGATACTAGTACGAGTAGGGTTTAAAATCAATATATAGCGAACCAATTGGCAGCGGGATGAAACTAGTTTGCTTGGGGTATACCCTAAGTGTTCTGATGAATGCTCTAAACAAGATTGATTCAACTGTCGTTGCGAATATTTCGAATGTTGACATTTTTCGAATATTGCGGATAATGAAGGTTGGAACAACTTTTTCCAATATTTGAGAGATGAATTATGAACATGACTACTTTGCCGAACGCCGAAGAAATCGCAATGGCTCGGTTGGGCAGCCAGGAGTTATCCGCTGTTATTGAAAGTAACGGTGAGGCTCAACAAATAAGTGTAATTGATAAACAAGGTCAATCGCATGATGTCACTTTACCTTCTAGCGTATTGAAAATGATGATTGAAGTGTTGACGCAATTGGGACAGGGTAATTCTGTTAATATCACCCCCATCCATGCCGAAATGACCACGCAACAAGGCGCTGACTTTTTGAATATGTCACGACCAACATTTATCAAGTTATTAGATTCACGTGAAATACCATTTACTCGAGTCGGTAATCGAAGAAAAGTGCCATTTTCTGCGGTGATAAAATATAAGCAGCAACTGGAAATCCAGCGTTTGTCAACACTTGATGAGCTTTCCAGATTAGATCAGGAATTGGGTATGGGTTACTAATGGCTTCGTATACTGTTGTTTTTGATGCGTGTGTCATGTATCCCGCACCACTTCGTAGTTATTTGATGTTTTTAGCCAATGCGGGCTTATTTAGGGCTCGCTGGACTGAGCAGATCCATGATGAATGGATGCGTAATGTATTGTTGAATAATCCACGCATCACAGAAGTAATGTTAGAACGCACGAAACAACTGATTAATCAAAATGTACCTGATTGCCTTATCGAAGGGTATGAGCCGTTAATTAAAGGATTAACACTTCCTGATATGAATGATAGGCATGTGGTTGCTGCAGCTTTAAAAGGGCACGCAGAGGCCATCATAACGTTTAATCTTAAAGATTTTCCTGCATCAGAGCTCAATATACTTGAACTATCAGCTATCCATCCAGATGAGTTTTTATGCGATATGTTTGAGTTAGACCCAAGCTCTTGTATAAAAGCGGCTCAACAGCAAAGAAGTAGCTTAAAGAATCCCCCGATGACAGCATCAGAGTTTTTAAATTGCTTACAAAAGCAAAGGTTACCAGTTTTTGTTTCGAAGCTGAGACCATTTGAATTAATGCTATAGACCTTACCCGTGCGATGAATCAGACTTCCCTAGTCTGGTTCACACGTGAAACCATAGCCATTTTTCACGAGCTCCGAGCTCACCAATTTTTGCCCCAAAACGTGTTTACCATCTCTAAGTGAGTGACCAGATTTATTGTTTCATTTCGGAGTGGTATTTATGGGGATGTAGCCCAATAGAACCCAAACGCTTGCGGTGCCGTAACAAAGAACGCCTCCTATGAGGAGGCGTTTTATCTGCATTTCCGCGTTAAGCTGGATTTTGCAAAAACGGCTTATCTGCTATAACAAAGGGCTTAAATTCACTGTGTGTAATGCGTTTTTTGTCCAACTTGGTTTTTGCTGTCTTTTGAGTGTTATCTCTTAGGTATTTTCTGTTGAATTCAGATTTCGATTTACCAACTAGCCCTAAATGATGATTCATTTCATGATCTTCGCTAAAATTCACGTAATCCCAATCGTTCATCGGAAAAATCTCTTCTTAAGTTTATGCAATATTGCACATATGTATATATGGTGTTAAAGATTTTTTCAAGGGGCTGAGGATATTTTGATCATAAATTCACAAATTAGAGCCTGTGAATCACTCTACACCACTTTCTATCGTTCTTCCGGCATCGAGGATGAATAGTGTATTTGGCTCAAGCTGACTCGGTTTAGAGGGTTCAGTTCACGTATTCACAGTTCAAGTGGTCAGAATGCTATTTTGTCCTGGACAGAAATTGAAAAGAGTATTTGGCAGGTTAAAAATTAATCAGCACGAAAATAGTGGCTGATGAGCGAGCGATTAAAGATTATACAGCTCTATCCCGCGACTTATGCACAGATTTTGTGGATAAGCAGTGTTTGACGTTTTAAGCTGCTCTGCTTAAAATGAAAGTGTTCCACAGTTACTCACTGACTTACAGTGTGAAGCACACGGCAGTACGCCTTAAATGGCTCCATGAGATGTGTCGCGTTCGGCTTAGGCTGATTGGGGTATCCTAAACTTAGCTTCTCTTTGATAGAAGTACCAGCGTGTATTCGTCTGCCTTAACCATTGGTTTTCTGGATGTATTTCACTGAGAACCATATAAGTCACCAGACTTTTAACCTCACCCATCGAGGGTGCTTACTCGTTTTGTTATTCAATAGTGACTAACAAAAATTAACCCATTAAAACTTAAAATACAGGAGAACATAGACAAAAAGAACGATTGCATACCTGCGGGTGAAGCAAGGCAGAAACAGGCTTACTGTTAATCGTCATCTAAATGACGTCACCGGAGGGTGTGTACTTACGTCTAATATGTGAAAAAGTCTAATAAGACTTTTTCATGGCTTTAAATAACGTTCAGTTATTTCTGGTCTAAAATGACCTAGTTCTTGACTTATAATAGTTTTAGCCATTTCGTATGAATCAGCTTTAATGTTGTTATCCATTCTTTCTTGAGCATATGTAAATCTTGAACCATGAGCTCCCATTGACCAACCTAAAGCTTTCATGCTTGCTTTTGAAAATGATCTAGAGAACTTATGGCCTCCAGATATGTCATAAAACTGCAGAACTTTTTTTGCATATCGGTCCTCAACAACTCTTGGTTCATCAAGTCGTCGTTGTTCTAATGTATTAGACAGTTCCGTGGATAAAATAACTGTCCTACTCAATCCTCCTTTGCCTGTAACAATATAAGCAACTCCCTCATCTCGCCCTTTAAATAGATCACTGCGCCAATTTCTATGAGGCGAAGGAGATGCTTCATTTGAACGCTGAATTGTTAACAGTTCAAAAGCCCTTAGTCCAGCATTAAACGCAATCTGCGTGGAAAGCTGAGTATAAGGAGATTGTCTAGCAAGTATTAATAATGTCTGTTGCTTTGTATACGCTCGATTGGAGAGCGCCTTTGGTTTTGAAATTCTCTTAGACTCAATCACGGGATTTAATTTCGTGATGGGTGTGAATATTGAAATAATGCGTTCAAGCATTTTCTTTTCAAAAGCTAAGCTTTTTTGACATATGCCATTAATTCTTCTATTTTCAAGATATTCTTGCGCCAATTCTGGGGTAATATGCTTTAATCGTTTAACACCCATATTTTCTGCGGCAAAGGCTGCTTGTTCTACATGCTTGTAAAATGAAGTATGACTTCTAAGTTTATCAGGTTCGTCCGATTTGTTTTTTCCAATGCCATTGTAATGAGCATTGAAAAAACGAAAAGATTGACTTTTTAAATTCTTACGTAACTTATCATCGTTCATCCTCTAGGCTCCATTTCTTAATTCGTGCGCTGATAGCTTCCGGTGTAATTGTAATCTTCTGCCGAGTCAGTAGCCAATATGAAATGCCTTGGTAAGGAATGTTTGCAGCGCGCAATGTAAGAATTTGCTGTCGATATGGGTCAAGTCTTGACTTGTATCGACGGGATTTCTTACGAATTGATAATTCATGTTTAAGGGAATCAATATCGTTCTGATGCAGAATGAATTTATTACCTGTTAAACTGAGATTATTATGAGCCAAAAAATTCACCAAAAATGTAAGTTACGAAGCGTAAGGCATTATATCGCGACGAAACACCTGCCGCAACAGCTCTCCCTCTGGGTTCGCTTTGGTGGACCCAGAGGGAGAGCTGTTGTTTCTGCATCAAAATTGAGCGCCCCTATCTTTTCAAAATGAATAAACATGGCGCAAATTGGCTATTGCTTTTAATAATGGTGATGTTGTGCATCAAAATGATGAAGAAAATGGCTGCAATGTGTTCTAGCTTATAGCGGTTGTCGGTATAATACGTCGTGAATGCATTTATTAATAAAGGGGATGAATGAGGACTGGACTTAAAAAGAACCATGCAGTGATAAAAGCAATGCCCTGGAGCAAAAACGAAGATGGCAGTGAATATGTGTTGATTAAAGAAGGCGTTCTGACGTTAAGGACGATTACAGCAAAGCAGTTAGAGTCAATGGCCACTTTTGTTATGCGTTTTGATTATACACAGACTCGAAAGCGTTTTAGTGGAGCTGATATTATGCAAATTAAAAAAGAAGCGCTGGAATGGGCAATGCAATATATTAATGAAAATAACATACCAGGTGCGATATGACCGTTAAGCTAACATATTATCAAATGGTTTCCTCGGTGGTGACCAATGCATTGATCCATCTTTATTTAACGGTAGCTGATACTCCAGGGCATGTCACCATTGCCAAGAGAAATGAAATATTGGTCAAGTTCATCAAACCAATTCACAAGGATCATAGGTTTAAGTTTATTAGAAATGAAACACGGAGAATACTCAACATTGGGCGTCAAAAGGGCGTTAGCCTTGAGCTTAAACTAATAGAAATAGGCGGTTTAATAACAAAGAATACTGAAGATGTTACTGATGCACAGAAGTTATTTGATTTACTGGAACTTGTGCGAGTAAAACATGATATTGAGTCACGGTTTATTCTTGATGGTGAAGCCCGTAAGTCTAAGTTTATTTACTTGCTGCGTTCTCATGTTGAGTATGGTTTTGCAGAGGCCGGTGAACAAATTGCTCCTGTATCAGTTTTTTATGAATCGCCAGAGTTTGATAAATTGGAAGCGATACTAAAGGGTGAAGCGTTATTTAACGTGGAAGTTGCTCAAGTGAATCCTGATTGCCAGCAAATCCACCTAATATTGCACCCTTTATAACGGCGTTGTTATGGGAGAAAAAGAACGGCTGCTTAAGTTCGCGTTGTCGCAAGCGCCAACACTCATTAAGCAGCATCATTTTATTTTGATGTAAGCATTAACGTTTGTTGTTAGCTTCGGATATCAATCTAAGGGTAGTTCTGTTTTTTGCAATAATACTGAGTGACGCTGCAATAAATAAGAAGTCTTTTAATAGAAAGAAATTTGCTATCAATACGCCATCTGAGAATTTCCATGTATTAGGCGTAGTGATGAGGAACGTTAATGTCGTTGCAAAAATAACAGCAGAGACAATCCCTGAAACATACCCAATTTTTGCATTTTTAAAACCTGCGATTAATCCCACCGCAACGACGATTTCTGTTGCGCCGATAATGTTCGAAACAACTTGTACAGACAGAAATGAATAAAGCCATCCCATCAGAGGGTGGTTTGCAACTAATGGCTCTATTAGTGCGGCTTCTGTTGGGGTGAATTTGTATATCCCAATCCAAGCCAGAATAAGCGCCATTCCTACCACGCTAAGTATGTAGCCAGTATTTTCGAGTTTGCTTTCTAGATTTCGATGTTGCATTTGCATCTCCTTCAATGTGTGCACATATGACCGGAGAGCAGATGTTTTTATTTCAAACCCTTAATGATATCAAAAATATTCTCGAAAATACGTTTTTCAGAATCTTTTTTCAATGGGATTCTAATCAGTACTTTTCAAATTTTTTTCTGTACCGTTTTCCTATGTGCGTCATTTAGGGAGTGGTCATGGGAAATCAAATTGCAAAAAATGTTAGTACAGTTGATTTAACGGCATTTAAAACAGCTTTATTCGGCGAACAATGGCAAAGCCAGCAAACGCATTTTGAGCAAATTCATTGTCAATTTTTGCGGATTGTCTTGGGCGCAATGGGTGAGCTAAAAGAACCTATGTCGTTAAGCAGCGTGTCATTCCGATTAGAAAATGATGAGCGATTGTTTGATAATTTTTGTACCCATTTGGTCGCAACAGTGTCGTTACAGCCTGCACTAGACCAGTCTAAAATTGAACAAATCCACAATTCTCTGGGGGATGCCCCAGTCCATAGAGCTCATTTAAATAAGCGCACTCAGGCGCTCATTTTTTTTTTGGAACATCAATCTTGCACTAACACCATTTTTCTCGTGTTAGTGCACTTCTTAGAACTTGATCCACGTTATCGCCGGCTTCTGTGTATTGATGCCCAGAAGGAGGCGAAACGTTACTTACAACAACGCTGTTAAATACTGAAAGTCATTAATCCATCCATTAAACCAGCAAGGAACATGATTATGTATAGAGGAACAATAACTTTAGAAGGCAATATTGGTCAGGCACCGGCAATTACTTTTCTAGAAGGTAATGAGCGCAGTCGAGGCGAGAAACGACCAATATTAAAATTGAATGTCAAATACGATCGCTTGGTGAATGGCCCTAATAATGAAGGGCTGATTGATAAGGGTGGTTTTTGGATCACTGTTGATTATTGGAAAAAAGATGGACCCGCGTTAGCACAACTGCTGCAAAAAGGTATGCGAATTTTGCTGATTGGTGAGCCTCGTGCTGAGCCGTGGGAAAATGACCAAGGTGTGATGGAACCTGGCTTTTGTATTACGGCTGAATCCATTTCGATATTACCGCGACGTATTGCATCGATAACGTTGGAGGAGAAAGCCCCTTACCAACCTCATGCCGCGCAAGTGCCTTATCAAGATGACAGTTCATATGAGCCGAGGTATTAACAATGGAGAAGCTGAGTACCAAGCCAAGACGAAGTTTAACGAACGCGATCGCAGCGCTCAGAACCCGCGCCTGGGCGATGCATCAAAAAGATGCTTCTTTATTAATTCAGGCAAGGCGTGATGTTGATTTACAACAACCTTATGTTGCCCAAGTGCAACAAGCATTAATGGGCAACACAGAGGGGAAAACGATCGCTAATGTGACTCCCACATGGGTTAATCAACGTTTAAAGGCGCTAGGTGCTGTTGTGAGCGCCGTTGAGCAAACGTCGTCTTCCGTATTAACTAATATATGCCCGTGCATCAATATATAGGCGGTTATTATGAGACTTTTTTTATGCGAAAAACCGTCACAGGCAAAAGATATTGCGAGTGTCCTTGGTTGTAAGCGTGGAGATGGTATTTTTACTGGTGACGGTATTGCGGTGACGTTTTGTGTTGGTCATGTTTTACAACAAGCAGAACCTGAAAACTATAACCCTGATTTTGAGACGTGGAATATCGTTGATTTACCCATTATCCCAACGGTTTGGAAAATGTTAGTCAGTCCAAAGACGAAAGCGCAATTTGCGATTGTAAAAAAGCAATTGGCCAAGGCCACTGAGGTTATTATTGCAACGGATGCAGACCGCGAAGGTGAAGTTATCGCCCGTGAGGTGCTTGAATACGTTAACTATAAAGGGCCCATTCAACGGTTGTGGCTAAGTGCGTTGGATGACGCCAGCATTAAGAAAGCGTTGGCGTCTTTGCGACCGAACCATGAAACGGCCAAGCTTTACGATGCAGGGTTAGGCCGAAGTCGGGGAGACTGGCTTATTGGAATGAATATGACGCGATTATGCACCTTACTGAGCCGTGAATACGGTTATCAAGGTGCATTCTCAATCGGAAGAGTGCAAACGCCAACATTACGGCTTGTTGTCGATAGAGATAGGCAAGTTGAGCAGTTTGTACCGCAGTCGTATTATGATATCACTGGCTTATTTGATGCAACGATCCTGTTTAAAGCCAAATGGCAAGTGCCTGATAATCTTGGGGATGAACAAGGCCGCTGTTTACAAGTGGCTGTTGTTGATCATGTCTTGTCTCAATGTCGTGGCCAACCTGGTACAGTCACGCATTTCGATACCAAGCGGCAAAAATCTAAACACCCACCGTTATTTTTCTTAGGTTCTTTGCAAAAGGCCATGTCTGCTAAGTTTGGCTATGGCGCTAAAGAAGTACTCGATATTGCGCAATCTTTATATGAGAAATATAAGGTCACAACTTACCCCCGAACAGATTGTCCTTATTTACCCTTATCTCAGAAGAAGGAGGTTGGCTCAATACTCGATAAACTCAAGGTTGTACCTACATTTGCTGCATGGTGTAGCGCTGCAGATGTAAATGAAACAAGTGCCTGTTGGAATGATAAGAAAATTACGGCTCACCACGGGATTATTCCATTACCAGTGACACCGAAATTGCATGAAATGAACGAAAAGGAGCTGAATCTTTATCATGCTATTGTGCAGCGATATCTCGCTCAGTTTTACCCAGTAGCGGAAGACGATGCCACAACAATTGAACTGATGGTTGGAAGCCAAAGTTTTAAAGCGACGGGCAAGGTTGAGCGAGTGAAAGGCTGGCGCTTGGTGACAGGTAAAGACAGTGAGGATGAAACTGCCGATGACAGTGCTAATTTGCCGCTGTTGAGCATCGGACAAACCTTAACTGCACAGTTTCAGCGAGAAGATAAGCGAACAAAGCCACCTGGACGTTTTACGGAAGGAACGCTGATTGATGCAATGTCAAATATCGCTAAATTTGAAAGTGATCCCAAACTCAAATCCATTTTAAAAGAAACCTCAGGCATTGGTACTGAAGCAACCCGAGCAAACATTATCGATACGCTCAAAGCGCGGGGATTTGTCACTGTTACTGGGAAGCAGTTGATAAGCTCTGAAGCCGGAAGATCACTCATCGATGCGTTGCCAGATGTGCTCACCAGACCCGCTATGACAGCATTGTGGGAACAAGCACTCGATGAGATTGCATTGGGTAATGGTTCACTGGATGATTTCATGGCAAGGCAAAGTACATTTATCACGCAATTAGTCTCTATGTTCAAACAAGGGCAATACACATTAAAGCTGCCAAAGGTTTTGGCTGTGACACTCCCGTGCCCAGTATGTCAAAAATCGATGAAACAATTGTCGGGGAAAAGCGGTAAGTTCTGGGTATGCGAGGACAAAGAACAATGTGGTCTATTGCTTAATGATGAGCGCGGGAAATTGCCTAAAACAACACCTTGTACATGTAAGAAAGGGGTGCTTGTTAGAAAAAAAGCCAAAACGAAAGGTAAGTTCTGGTGGGGATGCTCGGCATATCAATCAGGTTGCCAGCGACGATTGGTTGATAATGAGGGTAAGCCTGGTAAGGAGATGGAGAGCAATAACCAAACATAGATTTGTTGATGTAAAAATTATAGAGAAGAGGCTTTATTTCGTAAAATCTCTCTGTTACTCTGAAAGAGTTTTATAGTTGCTCACTGACTTACAGTGTGAAGCACACGGCAATACGCCTTAAATGGCTCCATGAGATGTGTCGCGTTCAGCTTAGGCTGATTGGGGTATCCTAAACTTAGCTTCTCTTTGATAGAAGCACCAGTGTGTATTCACTGGCCTTAACGTTTGTTGTTATCTACCTAATGGGATAAATCATCTCCCATTAGGGTCGTGATTTTTCTCGCCTATTATTTGGAGAATTATCATGACTCAGACTACACAAAATACACATTTTGACTTACATATCACTGGCTTCGGTTTCTTTAACCGTATCCGTAAAGTCGAGTTACGCAAAGGTCAGCCTTATTGGGCCGTCACTATTGCTGCTTGTCGTGGTGATGAAGGTCAAAGAACTTACTTCGATTGTTCTGTTGTTGGCACTGAAGCCAAAGCGTTGTTTGATACCCATCTTTCTTCTGTGAATAAAGATGATACGGTAACAGCAAGCTTTAAACTTGGTGATCTGTACCCAGAGACATTCGTTCACGGCAGTGGAGAAAAACAAGGCCAAACTGGCGTTTGTTTGAAAGCACGATTGTTGAAAATCACTTACCTTAAGGTAAATGGTAACATCGTCTTCCAATCTTCACCGCAAGCAGCAGATGTACCGGCACAGCCGGTACAAACCGCTGCGTAATAAACTGAGCCCTTTTACTTTCGAGTGATAGGGCTTTTTACTAAGGACCTTTGTGGCACTTTGTTTTTGTTTTATAAGTGATTTATATCTAGCTTATAAAATCAAGGTGAGTGTTAACGCAAGGACAATTAAAATGTTAAATGAAACAAAGAAATACGGTGTAAACATAGTAGAGCGTCCACATGTGAAAGCCAATAAAAAGCTTGATTTGACTGGTGGTTGCGGTAAGCAAATTGTGCATAGCGAAACAAAACTTGTTTTACGAACGCATAAAAATACTTTTCGCAAACTGGCTGATATGTAATGAATTTCATTCAGTTTCCTGCTGAACGAGTCGTTGAAATCAATCAGGCCATTATGTTGAATGTGGCGATCAATGTAACCATTTAACATTTTTAACTAACCCACCGGGGACACGTCCCCGAGTGGCGTTCCTCTTTGTGGTTTTGAGAGGAATGAGTATGAAAACGTCAACCGAGATGTTAATTGCATTAAGTGAAATAGAACTCACACTTGCCGTTGCAAAAGCAAAGTTTGCCTTGATAGATTGTGAGGATGACGAAGATATTGCAAATACGGCATGGAGTGATTCGTTTTATGCAGGTATGAAATTCGACAATGTGTTGAGTGATTTTGCGTGTTACTTTGAATTTAATCACAAAAAGTTGCTCACTATTATCGATGACATAACCCATCAGCTATCGGCAATGCCGAAATATTTACGAACTGCGTTTAATTATGGTCAATGTGATGTACGCATTTTTGAATTAGGGCTTGATTAACAGTTAACTTTTCAATGGCAGGAGCTATCCTGCCATTTGGTTTGGGTTCCTGCTTTTATTTGATACAATGAAAGTAAGGAATGACGAGGTGAATATGACTATGATCCCATTAGATACCCATAAAGCAATTAAAGATCTCATTGATTCAGGTTTAAACGAGAAACAAGCCGAAACCTTTATCGGTGTGATCAATGATATTTATGCGAATGAGGCTGTGTCTAAAGCTGAATTAAAGCTAGTTCACAATGATTTGAAGCTAGATATCAATGCGGTCAAATCAGAGGTTAGTTCAATTAGAAGTGATTTGAATTGGATTAAAACGCTATTACTTGGTATCGGAGCTGCTGTGTTTGTCGCTTCGTTAAAGTATATCTTCTCGTAACTTAACCAATACTCAAACAACGAAAGCCTTTGCCATTGCGGTGAAGGCTTTTTTTATGCTTTTTTACCCTCGGGGATATTAATCCCTTAAGGGGTTAAGTCCTTAATTTAACATGAGGACTTAACGATGAATACTCTCCCAAATCAACCTTTGTTTTCGCTTGGCCAAGTGGTGGTTACGCAAGGTATTAGTGCTTTGTTGGCCATACCAGGCAATACAACAGATCTAAGGCTGTTAATCGCTCAACATATTAAGGGCCAGTGGGGCGGTGTATCTGATGGCGATAAACAATCGAATGAGCAAGCGCTAATGCAAGGTGGGCGTTTAATGTCTGCATATCAGTTAGCAGATGAACGCATTTGGGTCATTACAGAAGCAGATAGAAGTGCAACAACTGTGTTACTTCCTTCTGAATATTAACGTTAACTCCCGCAGGGCAAATGGTTGCCTTTGCGGGAGCCATTTGCCTTTGGGTTAACAAAGGTCAAGTGGGTGGCAAAATGCAAAAAAATAACGTGACTGAAAAAGACGCTAAAAAACTCATTTCCGTAGTGAACACTCAGCTGGCAGATTATCACGCCAGGGTGGCCATTTATGGAATGCCGATAACTATTCTTAAGTTCTTTGAGGCGAACGCAGAGCAAGTGAACGGCGATGTTGTCATTGTCAGAGATACAAATGATGAAGGATGGGCGGCTATGAAAAGAAATGAGTGCCCAAAGGTTCTCTTTGTTTTCAGTGAGGATTATTGCGTCCCCAGTTATTTTTCAAGTGTGTGTAAAAAAATCGTCTTGCCTAAAGCGCTGATCAAACGGGTTAACGCAAACGATAGGGAGTAAAGCGTTTAATGAAGCCGCGAATGCGGCCTTCATTATTTCTTTAAAACCCTTAATTATATCAAATTAAAATATAAAAATACGGTTTTCAGAATTTTTTTCCAGTGGGATTCTAATCAGTACTTTTCAAAATCTTTTCTGTACCGTTTCCTCACATTTTAAAACTGAGGAAATCGTCTATGCGAACCCCCATTGTGGCCACGGTCGCGGCACTTGTGATTACGGGTTGTGTTAACGCGCCGCCAGCGCCACCCCGTGTGGAGCTGGCACCGCTAAATATCAGAGTTGCACCGGATGTGACCGAAATAGGTGCGACTATTTATAGCTCGCGCTACGTCACTGAATCGTCCGTGCCGGCAAGGCAAGTGCGGGATGTGTTATCCAATGAAATGAACGTGAATATTCCGCAACTGCCCAATGCGACTGTCGGGCAAGGGTTGGACTTTCTTCTGGGTCAAACCGGTTACCGTGTTCGCCCGCCTCTGGGTTATGCCGAAGAGCAGCTCTATCAGCAGCCGCTGCCCATCGTACATATGAACATGGGTTACATGTCTGTTCGTCAAGCGCTGCAGGTGATGGGCGGGGAGCCTTGGGCCCTAGAAGAAGACGTGGTTAAGCGCGAGGTGGGCTTTAAATTACGTGAGGGTTATGTCTGGAGTAATCCTTCTTCACAAAACAGCAATGCATTGACCGCGAGCGTCAACACTCTGCCCGTTGAAATATTCACCATGAATGAAGATGTTAGCTCACATGTAGCTGACCCTACGAGAAATGCTGAATTTGAATCAATGTTTAGCTCAGCCCCGAGTAGCGTGAATGTTGGAGCAGAAAGTCTCCCTCTACAGGAGGTTGCTGCCTCTGTCTTTCAACAGCCAGATTTGGCTCAACGTTATTATGTCGTTGCACCTGGTAGCAATTATTTGTCCTCATTACGCCAATGGATGCAGGATGACAATCTTGCCAAGGTTGCCTGGCATCTTCCTCCCAAAACACAACAAGCACTCAGTCAAGTCGTCGTCAATGGTCAAACATTGACGGGCACCTCTTTGGATGACGTGGTTGCAAAGCTCAGTAAAGAAATCAATGAACCCCTTTATTTATCGCATTACCGCGATATGTCTGCCGTCCATTCTTACCCTGGCATTGTTGACATTGTTTGGGTGTCAGGTGACTCCCTCAAGCAAGCAGTGGCGAGTGTGATTACGACGTTTGGTTGGCAATGGCAAGACGCTAATTGGTTAGCGGTTGATGATTATCAGTTTTTATCTAGCTATCCGATTGTTGCCCCAAGGGGGGATATCGCCCATGCACTTGAGCAAGTGCTGACGGAATACCCTGTTCAAGCTCAGTTGCTCTACGGCACACAGCAAGCGTTTATTTCGGAGAAACAATAATGTCCCTATTTCGCAAAGCTTCTCCATTTATTGTGCCGTTCTTGTTACTTGGTATGGCAGGGTGTGTATCTCAATCCTATACAGACTCAAAAAAAGAGGCTGAATCAATGCAATCACGCATTGAGCAACTCACGCCTTCGAATGCCCTAAACAATGTCAGTGTTATCACTCGGCCGCCAGTAATCGTCACGCCTTTGGTCAAAACTCAAAATATTCCTTGGTTATCAGAAACCATTAAAGTCCATGTGACACGCTTACCGTTGTCACAAGTGCTCAGTGATGTGATGCGCGGCGTGCCGACTAACATTTGGTTTGATAATGATGTGAATGCGTCGACAACGGTGACGTTAAGTGCCAATACAACACGCCAAAATATTCTTAATTTGCTCGCCAGCCAAACTAGCTATGGTTTTGTGCTCACTCAAGACAAAGTTGAGGTTCGTCGGTATTTATCAGAAACCTTCACCCTTAGCATACCCATTGGCACCGTTTCCGCACAACAAGGCTCAACAGGTTCAACTGGAGGAGGTGAAAACCCTCAAGTCGAAGGGCAATTTATCAGTACCACGTTGAGCAATGTGGACATGATTCAAGAGGTGACGACTGCGATCAAGGCAGTGCTCAAATCTAACGAAGAAAGCAATGAGCTTATTGGGGGCGTTGAAGCCGTTCCGTCATTATCGTCTTTCATCGTGCGCACTACGCCTGATCGTATGCGCCAGGTTCAGCAGGTCGTAGAACGATACAAGCAAGAACTTGAAAAGCAGGTGATATTGAATATTCAAGTCCTTGAATTTCGTTCTAATCTTGGAAAAGACCAAGGTGTTGATTGGAATATTCTGAAAGACATTGGGGATGGTTCGTTGCAATTTGTTATTCCAGGGACAACGACGGCAGCATCCAATAATGGCTTTGGTATGGCATTTCAAGGCACAGGTAAATGGGATGGGACGACGGCTTTTATTAAAGCTCTGGAACAGCAAGGCAGTGTGTCGACAGAAACCCCGATTAATATCCAGACCTTAAGCAATCAACCCGCGCGGTTGTCGCAAACGTTAGAAACGCCGTTTTTGGCTGATATCAAAGTTAACACCTCAGAAAACTCTTCTGATACAGAGACGCGCCGTGAAAGTGTGTCTGAAGGGGTAGATATGTTTGTGACAGCCAATGTTCAGCAAGACCATGTGTCGTTACGCATTGCAGGCTCATTAACAAAAATAGCCAGTGATGAAACTGAAACAGTCAAAGACACTAAATTGCGATTTATCGCTATGCGTAAAGTCGATTTGGGTTTTGCCAACAATCTTCGTTATGGGCAATCGGTCGTCATTGGTTCTATTAAGCAACAAACCACAGGTGCAAACAAAAGTGCCAGCTTTGGCATCGATGGCTTAGGTTCACAAGCGACAAATAGTGAAACCGTCGAAACGTTAATTTTATTAACGCCGAGGCGAGTGCGATGAGCTCATCAATCCCTGCCTATCGTTTGGGGGCATTGAAAACCATCTCAAAACGCGAGATGGCCAAACGATTTCCCGCAATGTTTAGCTTTACAGTTGAGCGTAACGGCTGGATTGGCCGCTACACCAGTGACGTTCCTGCATTTGCCTCTGCAGAAGCATGGGTTGATCGCATTTCAAAGCAAAATGAACCACCGCAATCTTGGTGCGTGCTAGAGCCGCATGCCGACAATGAGATTTACATGGTCGCGGTTTATCAGCAAGTCGTACAAAAAGCGGTCATTTGTTCGCTGGCGACACTGCTTGCAGATGTGACGCTACAGCGTTGTGAGCAGGTGTTTGTCACCGATGAAGTGTTGATTGGTCATTTAACCGATGATCGCACATACCAGGTCGTTCGAGCGCTAAGCACTGCGGAGTTAGCTCCGTTTGCCTTAAAGAAGCACGTTTCAATATTGCCTTGGATTATCGCCGGCGTTACCACCATTACCGTCGCAACCGGTATAGGGTTTTGGCAAACGCCTAAGCCGCTTCCTGCTCCTGAGCCTGAGATGGAAGTCGTTGTTGATCCGTATTTAGTGTATCGAACATCGCTCAGTCAAAGCGCTGATGCGGGCAAGGTATTAAATCAAGCCGTGGGGTTAGGTGCCTATGGCGCGTTGCTCCCAGACCAATGGCCATTGCAATCGATTGAGTTTGTCAGTGGCCAGTTACGGCTTAGCGCAACTCGGCAGCCATTGGGACAGCACAGTGTGATGCAGACATGGCTCAACGGCCATTCTGTATTAGAAACTGCTGGTTGTCACAGTGTACTAGATGTTCCGTCTTTCACTTTGTTATGCCCAACGCCTATCACATTAGCGCGTTGGCAAGGCAGCATAGCATCCACTTCGGCAATCACATTGCCACTTCGCGATGCTCTCATTGGTTTGGAGTGGATGATCGATACGAGTGATAACTCTTATCCCCAACCCTATGTCACTCCGCTGTCATTCAGTAAAGCGAATGCGTCTTTATCTGAGCTCAAGTATGTGTCTCAGCTACTCGCTGAAACGCCTGTCGGTATTCACACCTTTACGATGAAACCAACTGCGCATGGTCATTACACCATTAGGCTCGTACTTAACGTGTTCGGCCAGCAATAAAGAGGAGTTAATCATGATTAAACAAAATGCCAAATGGATTGGTCTAGCGATAGTAGCCATTCCGGTACTGATATTTTCTGTCGGTCCAATGTTGTCGGGTAGCGATATTCCCACGCCATACATTTCAGAAGCTGACTCAGCAGAAATGGCACCCACCTCAACAGGGGCTCTTGCTGTAGCCGTTGAAGCCCCGCCACAACAGGTGGTTGTGACTCCCCCTATTGATATGAGCATTACGCTTGATAGAAATGCCTTGGACGTCATTAGTAAAACCACTGAGCTTAGTCTTAAAAACTTAGATGTGGCGCTGGAAGAGGCAAAGGCGAAAGAGCGTGAAGCCAAATCTAAACATCTTAATGCTCTTGACGTTGACATGCTTGGGCTTGGGAACTCAATGCCTGCCGGTGCGGCAAATGCCAATATGCCTCTTCACTCTGTCGATATCTTGTCTCAGGTGATGCTCAATTCATTGATCACCAGTGGCGGGGAAACGAGTGCCTATCTCTCAATTGATGGCATTGCGCCGGTGCGCGTCAGTAAAGGCAGTGACGTGGGGGGCGTGAAGGTGGTTTCGGTGACAGATAAAGGTGTCACCGTGTCGTTCGATAAAAAGACCCGCTTTTTAGCCGGGGGCAGTTATGAATAATTCGTCGACGAACCCCGCTATTTTACTGGATGCTGAACTTATCCGGTTATGCCTTGATGACGGAACAACGTATGTGACGCGTGAAGGTGAAATCATGAGCGCTGCACCTAAAACCGCTCCGAAACTTGATGAAATTGTGCAGTACGTCAAAGCGTTACCCTTGATGACAGGCAAAGACATCAAAGTCATTCAGGTGACACAGGAGCAGGTTGAAGTTGTGATTGAAATCATGTCACAAACCACCTCAAAAAATTATGAACAGAATCAAGATTCCGAATTAGCCAAGTTTTTCACCTCGCTGTGTCAGGCTGCGGTCAATGCTTCGGCAAGTGACATTCATATCGAGGTCAATAAAGAGTCTACACGCTTCTTAATGAGGGTGGATGGGAAACGTGAAGTATTAAAACGTCTCAGTAATGGACAAAGTGCTTTACACCAAACCCGCAAGATAGGCGTTGCCTTAGCCAGCTATATCTTCTCAACACTAGGCAAGCAGGATATTAAGCTGCGTGACCCTGCCAACGATCGATTTGAAATTTTATTAGAAACGCGCGATGGCCATGAAAAGCCTTTCGAATGGCGGGTAGGGCTTATTCCGCTTAATCACGGGGTGAAAATGACGTTGCGCTGCGTCACCTCTGGAACTGCTGCGCTGTCATTAGCGGATATGGACTTACCCGCACCTTATATCGATGTGTTAAACAGCATGATCCACAAACGAGGTGGAGCCATTGTGGTGAGTGGCCCTATGGGCAGCGGCAAATCAACATTAATCACCGCATTAATTGAATTAATCGATCGCATTGCTCGCTGTGTTCACGCCTTAGAAGACCCAGTGGAATTTGAGCAAGAGGGTGTCTGTAAAACCACGGTAGAGCCCAAAAAAGAAATAAAAATAGGTGAGGGGCGTTATCGTGATTACGCCTATTACGCAGTTGAAACGCTTCGACATGATGTGGATGTCTCTGCGTTGGGAGAGGTTCGTGAGCATGCAGCCGCCAAAGAATTCTGCCGTAAAGCTGAAACCGGAGGGCTGGCGATCACTACATTACATACCAATTCGGCTATCGGTATACCGCAAACATTTATCCAACAACTTAACATCCCTGCGGCGATTGTAGGGGCCCCAGGGCTAATGTTGATGTTTGTACATCAAAAGCTCGTGCGCAAGCTGTGCCAATGCGCACTTCCTCTGGATGAAGCTCACGCTATTTATGAAGATATGGGGCTATCAAGTGTGTTCGATAGCAAGCGTAATCAATTGAACACCTTACTAAAAGAGAAAACCTCCCTCGCCAGAGTGATCAACCCTAATGGATGTGAATGTTGTCAGGGTAGAGGTGAAAAAGGTCGATTGGTCGTGATGGAAATCATTGTGCTCAACGATTTAGACCGCGGATTTATCGCCAGAGAGGATGATCATGGTTGGAAATTGCATCTGCAACAGCAAGGTTGGCCAGATATTCAGGCGCATACCTTATCTCGTATAGGTCGAGGTCAAGTTGATATTGCGTCTGCAGCGGAGCAAGTCGATGGGTTGATGCCGGTTAACGTGAATGAAACCTACAGAGCAATGCAGGAGGCACTATGAACATTTTAGGCAAAAGTCTGACGCAATGGGCATTTACGACTAAAGACCAAATTGCATTACTTGAACAATGGCAAAGCAGTGATGAATACGGATTAACGACTCGTCAGTTTTGTGAATCGTTAATCGAAAACGGCACCAGTGCAACCAAGCACATTGGGACTGCAGGGCTTGATGCGCCAGCGAGAGGAGAGCAGTTCACCGATGTATTACAGGGCTGGCTTCCACCGCTGGTGATTTCAGCCATTACAGTATCAACGCTTGCCGGTGATCGCCAGAAAGGACTTAAAGCGGCCATTCGTCAGCTTGAGGGCGGCCAGAATATCGTGGGGAAAATCGCTGCACTATTAGCCATTCCTTTTTTAATCACTATTGGCGTGGGTGGATTAGGGGTTTACGTATCCAATCAAGTGCTCGCCGCCGCGCCAAAGCTTAACCCTTTTGGATTAGGCCAACTGGTTAATGATATAGCGGTGTTATGGGGCCCAGTCGTCGCAGTGTTTTGTGTGGTGTTCTTAATGATCCTAGCGTTTGCGCTCCCCCGCGTCACAGGTCAGTTGCGAGAAGGTTTGGACAACTTACCGATTTTCTCACTGTTCAAAACCGCGACGACGGCATCATTAATGGAAAGTGTCGCCAACTTACTTTCCTGCGGCATGAAGCTTGATGACGCCTTAGCCTCAATTGGAACTCATGGCCAACCCTTTATAACCTCGCATGTCAGTCAAATGCGCCAGCGCAGTATCGGCCAAGAAAACCTCGGGGAAATCATGGATACCGGATTATTGCTTCCCTTTGAGCGTTCTGCGCTCAAAGTGCTCGGAGGCTATGCAGATAACAGTGTGTTGCTGTTTAAAAGTGCGAAAGCGCATCAAAAAGTGGTTGAACGTCGCATCGCGTTAATGTCAGCCATATTACCCAAAGTCGGATTATTAGTGGCGATTGCTGTACTGGCTACCCTCATTGGTACGTCGGTGATGCAACTCTTAGAAGCTACTGCGTAATTTTTACCCCCTTAACTTTAATGAAAATAATAGGAATATAGATATGAAAAACAACGAGTTTCACTCACAAGATGTGATTAATCAGAACCAAGCGGCAGACGAAACTACACCCACAAAAATCACGCCAACGGTTAAAGGGCAGGGGCGGCAAAATGGTTTCACACTGCAAGATTTTATCTTTTGGATGATTGTGGCTTCTATCGCATTTTTGGCGATTTTAAGTTTGTACAACGTCGCAAATGGCATGATCAAAGTGTCAACAACGTCGTCAGATGTTGTGCAAATGAAAGCAGCGGTGGTTGATTGGCAAGGTGCTAAAACCGACGTTGCCGGTGTGAGTATCAGTGAGCTCTGCAAAGACGGAAACGGCAACAAAGGGGCGACCTGGTGCGGTCAAAATAAAGACGGAAAAAAAGCGAACCCTTATGGCGGTGATTACAGTATTGCAGTGGCCACTAATGCTTCTCGAGTCGATATCTCGATGACTAACGTTGACGCCAACAATTTAAATCGTCAAGCAACAAAGCTTGCACCAGTGAGTGCTGACCGTTGTCCATCGATGCCTTGTACATCTGTGACGGCGAGCGGCACAACCATTAAGGTCACGATGTAATGAAGGCGCGGGGATTTTCATTGTTAGGGTTTATTTTGGCTCTGGTTGTTACTGCGTCAGCACTCGCAATGACCGTCCCCGCTCTCATGCGCTGGGGAGAATATGTAGAACAACAAAAACGGCTTATCCATGTCGTAGATGAAACGATGTTGGCCATGACAGATTTAATGGCTCCGCATCACTCTGAACCTAATTGCAAAGGGATCATAATCACCCCAACGTTAGCGAGCTTGGGGGTGCAAGCATTAGTGGACAGCAGTGGTTGGCACATCGTCCCCAGTTACCGAAATAAGCAGCAATACGTTCTAGGTATTACGGCTGCGACACCAGAACTACGTCATTTTTTGATTAAGACGTTTGCGCAAACCGACTATTTAACGGAGGAAAGCGGCAATGTCATTAATGTTGTCCTTAATTTGCCCTTGATAACCAGTGAATACCAACAGGTTAATTTTAATCCTCAAGACGAATGTTTTGAATAAAGCCCAAGCACGGTTAAGGGGGTTCCCTTAGCCGCTTATTTGAGTGGAAAAGATCATGAAAACAAGCAATATCAGGCAAAAAGGTTTCGGCCTAGTCGAGACATTACTCTCGCTAATAGTATTAAGTATTGTCGCGCTGTTTATCATGCAAGGCGCATTACTGCTTGCTGAAAAGAGCAAAGCTCAAGCATTTGCAAAACACGTTGAAAAAGTGATTACCAGCGTTCAGGGGTATCACTACTTTCGAGACAGCAACCGTATCACCACTGACCCAGTACAAATGTGGCCAGCATCGTTAGACGCGCTAGTAACAGATTACAACAGTCGTTACTGGATAGCCTGCTCTATCGCAGAGGCGCAAGCAGGTAAGTGTAAGCGCCCTGAATACACTCCTTTTATAAGTAAAATCAGTTATGCCGTGATTGATGCAAACACCGCACGATTATTTATACCCACGATTCGGCTTGGTGAGCAGCAAAAACGCTGGAATTCGTATCTGTTGCAAATCCCCTTCGCGAAGCAAAACGCCAGTGGAGATATTGAAATCAGTATTTACCCGCCAATGAACAGTTCCGCTTATAACGAGTTTCTACGTAAAGACGGCTCGACGAAATTAACGGGTACCTGGGATGTGGGTAATCAAGCAATCACCAACATAGCAGGTTTATCGATGAATAATACCGACAGTTCTCAATCCGTAGTCAGTCAGGTGATGTCAGTCGAAACCGTCCAACATGGGGCAACTATCGGTAAACCCGAGTGCCCGAAACTATTAAAACCCGCAATTCAAGCCACACCACAAGGCATGTACAAGGTCGATGATGTGTATTCATTAATAGGTAATAGCAGAGTGTCTATTAGTGAAAAAATGACGTATTGGAATGTTTATCTTCAGTATGCTGCGAAGAAGAAAACTGCCGATGAATTTGAAATAAAAACTGATGGCGATATCAGCGTTGTCACTTATTGCCTGCCCATAAAATAAAGGAAGTCAAAATGAGAACATTATTCAAAAACGCACTAATGGCATCAGTCGCAATTTTATTGGCGTCTCCAGTTATTGCAGAAGAAAAGCGATGGACACTTGAAGAAGCCGTTAAATCTCATCAACAAAATGTGGGCGAACGAGCATCAAGAGGCGTCGACCACAATAAAGGCTTGGCAGATTGGAATAGCATAAATCGAGTTCCAGAGCCTTTAAGATCTGGAGGAAATAATAAAGTTGAGCGCCAATACACGTTACTTTGGCAAGCACCAACAACCGCAGGACTTACTGCTGGCAATATCACCTTAACCAAATCATTTCGTGAATTTGATGAGATTGTCAGTATCGGCAGCATGGATGATGGCCGCTATGTCCAACATTATCGCTTTACCCCCGCCGAATATGACGCAGCTGTTGTACTGCGGAATGGTTATGCGACTCTATTCGAGCGCGATTCCGTCTCATGGTGGGGGCGGTTCACTACCGATACATATTTCACAACAATGGGCGAAAATAGTCGTTTATATGAAATCTACGGAGTGAAATTTGGCTCAGGTGATACACAGAAAGTATGTACACCTGGACAAACCCAGTCGAAATATACCTACTGCACTGGTGCGAACCAGCAAACCTGTGAGCAAGGCGAGGAACGGCAAACTTGTTCAACATTAGGTTTTTGGGGCGCTGGGCAAACAATTACGCTACCAAGTTGCATCACTGGCACGCAGCAATGCCGCTAAGGCATTGTAATTTTTTGGAGAAATCGCATGTTTGTTGAAAAGAATGTTGTGAGCACAAAAAATGATTTAATGAAAACAACCTCTTGTAAAGATGCTAAAAATGACTCACAATATCATCATTATTGATTCTTGGAGGTTTTCATGAGAACAACGGTAACGATTGATGATGTGCTGTATGCACAGGCACTGGAAATGGCTGATCCGGAGATGGACAAAGCTGACCTCTTTCGGGAAGCCATAAAAACATTTGTCAGAGTACAAGCAGCAAAACGACTCGCGTTGCTTGGCGGCAGTTCTGAGGAAATGCAATCTGCACCTCGTCGCCGTGAGGAGCCATTGACCTAATGGTTATTTTGGTTGATACATCAGTCTGGGTTGATCATTTCAGAAATAGGAATAGCACCTTGATTCAACTGCTCCATTGTGACTTGGTGCTTATGCATCCCATGGTTCTTGCTGAAATTGCTTGTGGGACACCCCCTGCACCAAGGCAGCAAACACTCAAGGATTTAGGGTTGTTACCACAAAGTCATCAAGCAAGCATGACAGAGGTGCTCGCCTTTCTTGAAAATGAAAGATTGTATGGGCTTGGCTGTGGTCTAGTTGATATCACCTTACTGGCGTCAACACTTATTACACCAAGTGCGAAAATCTGGACCTTAGATAAACGACTTGCTTACATGGCGCAGCGCCTTGGTGTGGATTATCGCCCGATACATTAATTAATTTCAAAAGAGGTAAAGAATAATGAAAAGAACCTTACTCAGCATGATGTTAATGGCAATGTCAGCGCCAACATTTGCCATCCAAAATGGTATCCCTGAATCAGCTGCTGAATTTCCATCACTAGTTGAAATGAACTGTACTGGCACGATCATTGCCGGCAACTGGGTAATGACGGCAGGGCACTGCCTTAAGCAAGATGTGCAATTAGTTGGAGCAACAGCAGAAAGCGGTGGCAATATTGCAGTTGATGAGATTATTCAGCACTCAGATGATACTGATTTTGCATTGTGGAGGCTCAAAGATAAACCTTTGTTAAATAAAAGCCTGTTCTTATCGACGCAATTTGTCGAAAATGACTATGACAAAGTTTACACCGGCTATGGCTTTGGGCAAACGGGGCTTTCTTTGAATAGTGCGACCTTCAAGGTTCGTGGTGCGTTCACTGGTACTAAAGAATTATCAATGGAGGCATTAACAGAAGCGAAGATTGTTTCTGGCGATTCAGGCTCACCGGTGGTTGGTGAGAAGGAGAGGATAATAGGTATTCATATTAGCTCGGCATCGGGGAATTCTACGGCAACAAGAATATCCTATGCTGCTCCTTTCATTCTTTCTACCATTAACGCCTGGCATCATCAAACGATTGGCAGCGTTGCCGCAGGGCAATCAACCACCATTGAAGTGCAGTCGCTACATGCTAATCCGGTAACAGACACCGCATTTCGTACGGGTGATATTGAAATCGATGTAGCCAATAGCTCTTGTATGGCTGGGCAAGTTCAACCTTTTGATATTTGTACTTACACGGTATCAAGCAAAAACGGCTATGAGGGTGTGCTAACGCTAGAAGATGGCCACACAGTAACCTTCAACAAAGGCAAGAGTGAGGTTATCACGCCTCCAACGCCTGAGCCGGCGCCAGACTCAAGCGGTGGCGGTGCATTAGGTTTCTTGGGATTACTTGGTCTAGGCTTAGTCACGCTGCGTCGCCAGTTCGCTAGATAGTAAAGCAGTTGCCTGAAAGACCCTTTGCGGAGTTAATAGCTCCGCTTTTTTATGCCTTTAACTTAGCCATAGAAAGATGAAAAACCTTCAATAGTATCAAATTAAAATCTATAAATACGTTTTTCAGAATTTATTTTCAATGGGATTCTAATCAGTACTTTTTAAATTTTTTTCTATACCGTCTTTCGTAATTTGCTTTTAAAAATAACGAGCGGTGAAGATGTTAGCAAAACTCAAAAAATGCGTGGTGTTATTCCTTAAAGTTCTAGGTATTGGCGTTATCTCGGCAGCTATTTGCATCGGAAGCCTATACACGCAGCTTCCTCATATTCACGATAAAATTAATACCCTGACTGTAGAGCAAAGCAAAATGAGCGCCTTTACAGAGCAACTGACCGGCTTTGAGGCGCAACTAAAGTCAGTTTCCAATGCGGTAGTCGCCTTACAGCTATTGAATGATGAAGTTGAAAACAATAAACAGTCCACCGATGAGAAGCTGGCAGGTATCAATCAGTCTACTTCGCAATGGCAAAGCCACTATCAAGACCGCTTAACAGCACTCACCAATCAGCTCGAACAATTATCGACACAACTCAACCTAGTTAAGCGGTCGGCTGACAGCAAACCCAGTGTTCCACCCAAAAACACCGCACAACCTCAGCAAATTCCACCCAAAAAACTTCTGCAATCAGTTAGCGCACCATTCACGCTTCACGATATCCAACGTCGAGGGACGCTGTTGCTCGCTGTCGTATCACCGCTTAATGCGAGCTCTCTCTCAGATGTTGCGTTGATTAAGCGCAACGACACCTATTCAGGTTGGCGCGTTACGTCCATCGAACCTGATTTCATTGATATTCAACAATTACATTCCGCACAAACACTCACTCTAAGGAGTAGCAAATGAACGTGAACGCTATCATCGGCTCCATTTTATTGTTACTGACACTGAGTTGTCCGCTCTATGCGGCCACGGTGAGTCAGGCACAAACCGAAACGCAAATTGTCAGTGACGAACGACATTCAGTTCAAAACAAAGAACAACAGGCCACCCGCTTTGGATTATCCCTTACGGAATGGAATGAATATGAACGCGTCATGGCAAGCAGTCAGGGTTGGGAAATGAAAGATAGCCACCCACTTGCTGTACTGGGCCGCAGCGCGACAACAGAAGCCGAACGAGAAAAATACGCGAGATTGTTAGTCAAGCATGAATATCAACTGGCCGAAGGGTTGCTTGCATTTGATAGAGCAAGAACTGCAGCTTGGAAAGCTGCGTACCCAAATCTTCCTCTTGTCAGAAATAACACCCCTGAACGAGTCGCACTCTATGTCAACGCTCAGTGTGACACCTGCTCTCAATTACTACAGCAATGGCGGAGCAAAGGTAGCAAAGTCGATATTTATTTTGTCGGCAAAGGTGATGACACCGCATTGCGTGAATGGGCTATGCGTGCGGGTATCCGTAAGCTCGATGTAGATGAAAAGCAAATAACGCTCAACCATGATGATGGTTCATGGCTAACTGTCGCAAAAGCAAAGCCTATTCCGGTTTCTCTCGCCAAAAATAAGGAGGGAGCATGGTCTTTCGTCACCCCTTAATCCTTTGCATGTTATGGGTTAGCTTCCCTCTCGCATCATATGCCGCGCCGGCTATCCCCGCGCTTTATATCCAAGTGGCGCATGAACACGGTATTCCTGCAAAAGTGCTGTACGGCGTAGCCTTAACCGAAAGTAGAAAAAAACTCACGAATGGGAATGTCAGACCTTGGCCATGGACATTGAACGTCCAAGGAAAAGCCTATTTTTATAACTCGAATGAACAGGCTTGCAGGGCATTAACGCGATTTTTGACAACAACCTCCATTGTCGATATTGGCCTCACGCAGCAGAACTGGCGATACCAAGGGGAGCATTTTGTATCCCCCTGCAGTGTACTTGAGCCACGGACCAATCTTAATCACGCAGCGAAACTCTTAAAGCAAGGATACCAGGTACATGGTTCATGGCTTGATGCTGCCGGTTGGTTTCATCGTCCTGCAGGAGGGGCACTTGCAGAGAAATACAAATCCAGCTTTTTTACAAACTACCGGAGTGTTTCCTATGAATAAGCCTATTTTCAAAATGCTGCTTATCACCTCTATTTTCTTTTGTGAGCAAGCCATTGCAGCGAACCCATACGCTCAAATGCTCCCCGTTGAAACACCACAGTTAACACCTGGGAAAATTAACGTCACCACCACGACCCAGACAACATCAGCCACCCTCCCTCAGCCTCTGTTTATAGTCGGAGATGATCCTCTTTCTCATAAGTGGCTTACACATCACGAACAACGACTTAAATCGCTCAATGCCATTGGCATCATTGTAAATGTCAAAACGGAGCAAGGGCTTAATCGCTTTAAACAATACGACCTGACTATCTACCCCGTTCAAGGACACGATTTTGCGAAATTGTTTTTAATCAACCATTACCCCGCATTGATTAGCGACGGGAAAATATCTCAGTAGCGTTTAAACAATAAATGTCCATGAACGCTGGAATTTTTATAGCGTAAAGGGGCATTTGAGCAACCAACGAACGTTGGGCGGTAGTAAAAAGGAGAAACCATGTACTCACCAGAATGGCGCTCATTCAATGACAACTTCAAATCCCCGCGCCCAAAAAAAGAAACCATAAAAACCACCACTGAAAGCCAGCGGCGTTTGCGTATTCGCCGAGAAATCGAGTGGCGTCAAGAATGCAAAGTAATGGAGTTAGATATCCATGACCCGAAAAAATAAGTTACCAAGTAAGTCTATCAATGACTTACACAATTATCTGCTATCACTTGATGTGACACGACAAGCGTTAGCGACCAGTACAGCTACTGAGACTGTGCTGACAATCTGCGGAATGTGGCGCATAAGCAAATGCCATAATGACAAAAAACTGACTTTTGAGCGCCTGAAAGTTAATTTCATCGACTCAACACTGACTTCGGAATGGGTTAGAACAGATAAGCTTTTTTCACTGCCACTGCTGTGTTTTAAAGACCATTACTATATTTTTGAAAATGTTAATTGCTGGTGCCTAACAAATATAATGCGTGACTTACATGTCACCAATCCGACTCGCCACATTAAAACGATAACCGATAAGCTTTACGCCTCGGTGCCACACTATCACAAATTCAATGCGTTGAAATTAGTGGTAAAAAAGTCATGGGAGTTTGTTGAATGTAGGCCAATGTACGGCATTTTTCGGCATATTTACCTTTACCAGAATAGAGAGTCATCAAACAGCATATGTTTAAAGGACATTGGTTTAAAAGAGGTGAATAATTTTACAGAGTTAAAATTGAACCCTGAGCATGCGCTCAATAATAAATCACTTTTACCCTTACTAAACTTCATCGATGATTCGCATTTTGCTCATCCCGAATTGTTTTCAAACAGCGTTTTCTTACCTTTGGTAAATCAAAACTGCAAATTTGAACTAACGAAAGCGGATGTCCGCATATTAAGAGCGCAGCCAATCACATTCACGGCCGCGTTCTGCGCAACCCTTAACAGCGTGATAAGTCATATCAATGACCCCTACTACAATGACCCAATCTACTACGATGAGCAAAATGACACACATAGAATAGACCCAGTGGTGAGTGAACAACAGATACACAACCTACTGTATAGTTCCAAATGGCTGATTAGAAATAAACAGATCATGCAATATCCTATCTGGGTTCGCAGCCGTTTATTGAGGATATTACTCAACTTGCCTCTGCGACTGCATGAACAACCGGCTCAAGTCCTTTCGTTGTTTGCACAATGGGCTATCTATCACAAGCAGATGATAGGCAAAGTGAAGCCTATTAAGCACAAAGACCAATGGGATCGCGTGCTTAATCAACTAGAGCATGTCATTGATTGGTTTTTATTTGATCAACCGTTGCTACATAAAAATCAAACCTGGGTGTCATTTAGTAACCTTGCCGATGGCTGGACGAAACAACAACAAGAGTTACAAAACCAAGAGATTGCACAGATAAAATGGGACAAACAATTAGTAGAAGATAGGGTGTACAGCACCAATTTCGGTGACATTCGCATTTCAGAAATAAGCAACGCCCAGGATTTACATCAAGAGGGGTGCGATCTCGACCATTGTGTTTTCAGTTATCGATTTGATTGTTTTAACAATCAATATCGCGTTTTTTCACTACGTCACATTCTCAATAATAAAGAGCTCGAACGAGCCACCCTCGGCGTTCACGTCCATCCCCGCACTGGTGACTTAGTGTTTGATCAATTACGCACACTTACTAATGGTGTGGCGAGCAAAACACTACAGAAATATGCCAATTCGACTATCAAATTACTTAATCTGGGGGATATCCAACATGCCGCATAAGAAAACAGGATTATTGAACCTTATTCAACATAAAAACTAAATCCATACCGCCCCAACGTTAATTTTAGACCCTCATGGAGAAACTACTATGCTCAAACTTATATCTGCCGATAATGCGAGTTCAGCCTTTAATCAGTTTGCTTGTCGATTTGTAAACATTATTGCTCAGGCACAAAATGCGCTCAATACCCATCAAGATATTCACTCGACTCTTAAGCATGTCGACGCCATCGACAAACTGTATATCGATTACTGTGAAGAAACACTTCTTGACCACGACAAAAATGCCATGGTCAAGGTGCGTGATCTTACATTTAATATCAACCCTGAAACCATTCCCAAGCATTTGCGAGGGCGGTCTAACGTAGTGATCGCCCTTGAGGAATACTTCAATGATCATCCCTGTACCGATGATATATTGCTGGGCCTTCGCAGTGCCGTCCAATATGACAGATCACATTTAGACAAGATTGTGGCTTCCTTACTACCACTAGTAAAAATAATGGGTAACGGAAAGACTCCAGAAATCATCAGCCCTGATTACGTTCCAGTTGCTTCTAGTGTTGACGAGTGACGCCAATGAAACACATGGAAGGGCTACTTCGCCCCGCAGAAGAACTGGCCAGCGCCACCATGTTTATACTGTGCGCGTTACTACTGTACTTGAGACCAGATATTTTCCTAATACCTCAAACCCTGCGACTTTACGTGATACTCGCTTTATTGGTGCCCGCATTTATTCGTCTTTGGCAAGGGCTTGAAGTTTTAGCATATCGTCGTAACTTGATGCGGCTCCCGCCATGGGTAGCCGCGAGTAAAGACATTCCTGTTTATGCTGACAAACTCTTTCTTGGTAAGGGGTTCTTGTTCTTACCGCGCCATGCGCAGCGACTGTATGATTCAAGGCAACAATGGGCAGAACAATACGTTAGCCTGTCTTCATTTTATAAAATGATCAGATTAATTGAGGCATATAATGAGAAAAATGCCCTTGGTCGCTGGTTAGCCGGCAAGATGCCGTTTAAACCTGATGATCCGATGGCGGTATTCAATACGGTGATGAAGCGGCTTAATCCTGCCCCACCTATGCCTCCCGTCGGAGGCGATCCTAAAATGCACGGTGTGGGTGTCAGTGAAGAAACAGATTGCCTATTACCTATGTCAGCTCGCGCTGGGCATACGCTTGTACTGGGGACCACTGGTGTTGGTAAAACAAGGCTTGCTGAGATTTTAGTTACTCAAGATATTCGCCGCGGGGATGTCGTGTTTATGTTTGATCCCAAAGGCGATGCTGACATGCTCAAACGGATGTACGCCGAATGCGAACGCAGCGGACGATTAGACCAATTCTATGTTATTCACCTCGGTTATCCTGATAAGAGTGCGCGTTATAGCCCAGTGGCGCGATTTGGGCGGATCACAGAAGTGGCGACCCGAGTCTCTGGCCAGCTTGAAGGTGGCGGCAATAGTGCTGCGTTTAAACAGTTCGCATGGCGATTTGTCAATATCATTGCACGAGCTCAAAACGCGCTCAATACCCGTCCTGACATGCGCTCTATTCAGAAATATGTCACCGCCATTGACAGTCTATACATCGATTACTGTCAAAAAACGCTACCTGAACATGATAAGAATGCGATGGCCAAGGTGGTTGAAATTGAAAATAACATCAATCCTAAAAATATTCCCAGACACCTGCAGGGGCGACCTAACCGAGTGGTCGCGCTCGAGGAATACTTCAATGATCACCCCAGTACCGATGATGTATTGCTGGGCCTTCGCAGTGCAATCCAATATGACAAAACTTATTTCGACAAGATTGTGGCCTCCTTACTACCACTCCTAGAAAAGCTGGGCACCGGAAAAACCGCTGAAATCATCAGTCCTGATTACGTTCCGGCGGATGACAGGCCCGTGATTGATTGGCGTGAAGTGATCCAAAGTGGTGGCGTTGTGTATGTGGGACTTGATGCGCTTTCAGATACTACAGTTGCTGCGGCATTTGGTAATAGTATGTTTGCAGATCTCTGTAGTCTCGCCGGCGAAATCTATAAGTTTGGCAACTCACCGGGTATGGTTCTTCCTAATGCTAAACCTCGCAATATCATGATCCACGCTGACGAGTTTAACGAACTGATCGGGGATGAATTTATTCCTATCTTGAACAAAGCGAGGGGAGCAAAATTTGTGGTTACGGCTTACACGCAAACAGAAGCAGATATTGAAGCCAGACTGGGCTCTGCGGCAAAGGCGAATCAAACAAAAGGTAACTTTAATAGTTTAATTTGTATGCGCGTAAGAGATCTCGCCACGGCAAAAATCATGACGGACCGAATGGCCAAGGTCAATGTGTTTGATGTTACCCCTGATTCCGGTGCAACTGACTCTCCAGGCTCTGAAAGTGGTTACAGCTCAACGAATAAAGACACTAAAACCGCCAAAGAGATTTTACTGGTCAACGATAATGACATTACCAATTTACCGATAGGACAAGCATTTGCAGAGCTTGAGGGTTCGCGGGTTTGGAAGCTCCGCTTTCCTTTACCAAGCAGCGTTGGCGACGAAATGATCCCCGATGATGTACAAGACATTATCGATTATATGGATAACACCACTAAAACGGTGATTGATCACGATAAATGGTTGCAGGAAAGCTCGGCATTTAATGAATGTATCAGTCATTCATTTGAAGATGAGGCTGAATATAATGCCGCCTAAACAAGAGCGAAAAAACACAAAGCAACAAAATGAAGATACCGTAACCCCTTGGTATTTATTACCATTTCAATGCATTGAATACCTTTTCTATGCTTGGCTGTTACTCGTATTATTAGAGAGTCTAGGGGATTTATGGGGATGGACCGTCGGTGAACATGCAAAGACCGTTTTTTTTGCGCAATTGACGTTATTACAAGGTGACTTCCCCGAACTAACACAGCAAATCATAAACCAGGTACTTGCTATTTTTGATTACGCCCAAATTCTGACATCTATTGAGTTTATTGGCATTTTTACTTCATTTAAGCCTTACTGGAATGGTGTGGTGTTTGCGACAATCGCTCTGCTAGTGAGAGTGATCATGTTAGGCAGTTTTTACCCTATATTTTTACTGGCTTTGTTTGTGGGGTTATTCGATGGACTGGTTGTAAGGCAGCGGCGTATAGCTCATTTAGACCGTGAGCATGTCACAATTCATTATCACAGCAAGCGGTTGTTACAAAAATTCATGCTGTACACAGGGTTAGCTTGGCTAGTATTACCAGGCTTATGGCCCATCCATCCTATTTGGCTTTTGTTACCCTGCGCCGTCATTGTTGGGATGATCACCCGTTTGATGGTATCGAGTTACAAGAAGTACCTATAAGATTTCTTTGGAGTTTCGATGAAAGTTTTTAAGTTTGTTAATAATCAGTCGCTTAAAGAATTTAAATGTTTACCTGAAAAAGTTCAGTTGCGTTTTGCTAACGATTTAAACGCTATATGTCAAAATAAAGAGCCTTTTAGCAAATACAAACATTTAAAAGACACTGTTGGTCTCGGCGCAATAGAGCTAATAGAGAATGGACGTCCAGCATTTAGAACTATCTATGTCGCAAAATTTAATGATGTTGTGTACATCTTGCATTCGTTTACCAAAACGACCAACGGTGTTGATAGGCAGGCCATGAAAACCGCGTCTGAACGATATAAATTAATGATAGATAATTTAAATAAATAATATATATCACCACTTGTATATATACATGTGGTGATATATATTGGTTTCAGATTGAACAATTCAGAGGTGAGTATGCAATTAGAATATCCAAACATTTTTGATGTCGTCGTTGAGGACAAGGCAGTCGCATCTGATCTTCAAACCCGATCAGACTTAATGATTGCTATCAGGGACATTATAGCGACAAAGCAGTGGTCACAAACAGAGGCAGCAAAGCATATGGGGCTTACTCAGCCGAGAGTGAGTGACTTAGTCAATGGCCGTATTGATAAATTCAGTATAGATAAATTAATGAATTGCCTTTACTTAATTGGTTTTCGATTTAAACCTATTTTTGAAAACAATCAATTAACGATGATAGTTGAACCAGTCCAAATTAACGTTTGATTTGAAGGGGTATCATGCAGGATAGATATAAAAGCGCAATCAAGTACACGACTGATGATGGTCTTTTGACTATCGAGGATTTTCAACATGTTGACAATAGCTTTAGGCTTTTTGCATGTGGGGAGCGCATTGTTATTGCATTTGACGCTAGTCAGGTAACTGTCATCGATGACTCGAAGAATGGCACCGATATCATTGAATTGAAAATTAGGCAGAATTCGCCAATTTTTTTAAAAAACTCACAAGAAGCATCGGCCATAGCCGAATTTATTGGCGTTGAAGTATTTTGTTTTGATGAATGCGGTAACGACTTAGTGCCAGTTTAATTGACAATATGATCAGAGGGCACATGAGTAAAGTCACTTCGCAACGAGCAATAGACATCCAAAAAATCTCTGATCTGAAAGAATGTATCGAAAGTACAACAGAGCGAACTGTTTGGATGATTGATGGTGAAGAATTTGTTTACTACAAAGGTGACGAATTTTTGAAAAGCCGTGCTGGTCTGTCTGCAGATTGGCAAATTTGGCCACTTGAAGCCGTTGGTAAAAGAGCGGCTAAAGCAAAGGTTTTTAAAATCATCAAATAAACGTGATTCAGTCAAAAGATAGGGTCAGCACCCTCTTTCCATCAACACGCATTAAATGTAGGAGAGTAATAAAGTCTCATACAATGACAGCGATCGCAGTCGATACTGCTGCCATTTCTAAATCGGAAATGCCCCAAAGTAAGTTATGACCGACAGAAGGTACATTAATAGAGACCTGGTTTTGGAATACTTTACCTAATGAAGGAAAGCGTAAAACCAGATCCTATTGTTTTTAGATACCCTCTTCAATATAGCCAACTGATCCGTATGAACATCGCGGACACTCAGCACTGCTGTTTTGCCATGGGCTGCTTTTACAAAGCATCTTTCGCCAATAGCTGCATGTTGAGTGAGCTTGTTTTCAAGCCTGCTCTTTCAAACCGGTAGCGCATATAGGCAGAGATATCGTCCTCATGGGAGGATACAATCAACTGACAATGCTTGAGTTCGCAACGGAGTAGATCGGTCAAGGAAGCAACGTTGATTTCATCCAGAGATTGCGACGGATCATCAATCAAGATGAGAGGTACCTTAGCATAGACCTTGTTGAGTGAGAGAAAGAAGGCAAGGCTAAGAGCGGACACCTGACCAGAACTCATGGACATGACTGCGTCGTGTTCAGACTTCTCGGCAGTCAGAAATCTCAGCTGTGTACCGTCTCGGCTCTCGATAAATAGACCCAGACCACGCTGGTAGTTTTGGATCAGTCGGCCACTGTAGATATGGAATATGAGTTCAATAGCCGAAATTGTCTGGTCGGTATACCTTTGCTCTGTCTCCTTCAGTGTGTCGCGGAGTGTTTTGATTTTAATTTGTGCTTTTTGGGCCGCTAGGGTTTCTTTTTCGATAAGTTTAAGATCGGAAATACAGGTTTGGAGACGAGCATTTTGAGCCTCGTTGGCTTTAATCGATATGTACAGCTCTTTGTCCTTTAGGTCTTCGGCCGTGATTATGTAGAAGTCCTGCAAGTCTTTAAAGGCGCTATTTGTTGTTTCTCGCCAGTCCTCTGGCAGCGCTAATGCATCAGCTTCAACCTGTTTTTTATTCCTTAGAATCGCTTTGAGCTTTTCAAGTCGCTCATTTACTACCTCATTAATTTCAGTAAATGAGTCAGTAAATTGAATCTTGTCGCTTTGCAGCTTTTCCATTAGCTGGGTTATTGCCGGGAGCCGAAGCTTAAGTTTGGTCAGCTCTGCATGAAGATTGGGTTCAAATGTTGGCTTGAGAAGTTTCAAACTGTCTTGGATATGGATGTCGATGAGCTTCAGCTCAGCGCCCATAGTAGCGATAAGGTTAACTAAGTCCTTACCGTCTTTGCTTAGTGATTCAGAGATCTGCTTGGTTCTTGCGTCAATGGCATCCACCATTGATTTGTGATCTTCCCAGTCTGCGCCACAGAGAGGGCACAACTGATCATCGGGATAGGACTTCTTATGTTCATCAATCAGCTGTCTTTTCAGACGTTCCAATTCGGCTACGACGTTCGCATTGGTGCTGCTTTTTTCGTGGAGGCTATTTCGGGATTCAATTTGTAACTCAAACCACTCAAGGCGTCCATCCGCCCAGTTTGGTAATGATCGGGCTTCTTCGAGTTTGATTGCCGTAGCCCCGCGCTTGATGATTTTTGCTGAACTCTCTAACTCATCAATCATCTTCTTGATAGCATCAAGCACATCAAGCTTGTTTAAGTCTTTACCAAACTGAGCCAAGCTTCTCAGGGATTCCTCATTGAGATCAATTTCGGCATCGATTGTCTCGTTGTGAACCCTGGTTTTTATCGTGGCTTTGAGCGGTAGAAGAGCAATAATTTTGCGAACTGATTCCTGATAGGCAGCATGATCTGCCGCTGAATACGTTGAGAATAGGATCTCCCTGTCCCATATTGGTTGGACATCAGTCGTGGAGAGTTTTTTGTACTCAAGGTTACTTGTCTCTGCCTGCAATGTGCCTTTTAAGCTGGCTATCTCTTCTTTAAGTGATAAAGCTTTTCCCGTGCGTTCAGGATTGTTGATGTACCTTGTGAATTTATTGTATATGGTGTTGCAGTTTTCAATCTCGGTTTCGATATCGCTGGTGTTAAAGAGGTTTCCAAGTTTATCCTTGCGTTCGTCTACCCGAGTGTGTAACAGTCGGTTTTGTCCTTGCTCCAGATAGTTAAGGAAGGAGAAGTTTTCCCTGAAGTTTTTACCGAAAACTTCGTCAAGGAAGTTGTTGTCTCGCAGATTGATCTTCGTAAAGTCAGATGATTCAAATTCCGGCAGCTCGTAAAGCTTAAAGTTTTCATACTTGTCTGCACGATTGTTCGCTAGTTTTTTGAATATAGCAACTGGGCAATGTCTTGCTAAAACAAGTTTGCGCTCACCATTAATAAATTCAATTTTAATGTAGAGATCGTTCTCGCCGGAGCGATTGTTCCAGAAGAGATTATCTGCGTAGTCTCTCTTGTTTCTGGTTAATAATGTATTGAATAGGTTTTGTATTCGACTGATTTGGCCGGTGAGTAGCAGTTCCATTGCATCAAAGATGCTTGTTTTACCATAACCGTTAGGACCGTCCAAAGTTAGCAAGGACGACTCGCCAAGGTCCAAATAGATATGCTTGAATGCTTTGAAACTAGAGACTTCAATCTTGTATATTTGCCAGTTCATTTTTAATCATTTCCTTGATAATTTCGTCGGCATTTTTGTCTGTTACTGTTTGGATAGTCGAATATGTATCGTTCATGCCAGCTTCTGCAACGGACTCAACTGCTTGTAACCTCAAGGACACAAGGTTTCCTTGGTGACTAGGTAGCTCTAAAAAAGGAAGCTTGATAAAGGTCTTCGCCGCGAAGCTGTATTGTGTGGCGACAAGAGGATTTTCTTTGTAGTTAAGAAATTCCTTTTTGTCTGCAATCACAGATACCAGTTTGTCGTACGTAAAATCAGTTAGAACACTTTCCTCTGCAATACTGTAATAGAGGACGTATTTTTTATAAAAATGTGGGTCTTCCTCGATAGCGAATATTTCTTCTTCGTGATCCTTGAACTCGGACAGAACATCAAGGCGATGAATGCAAATCAAGTCGCAGTTTTTCTTAAAGCTTGGATTTCTGAGAAATTTCTCAGGTGCAAGGTGATTAATTCTATTATTCAGCTCGCCCGGGTCTGGTAGGTCGTCAAGATTATGTATGACTGCGAACCTGATGGCAGTTCCAGACTCGCGAATGTAAAAGCTTGTGGTATCCAGTTCGCGTTTACACACAAAATTATGGGCAACAAGTGCTTCATCAATGAGTTGCTTTATCATTCAGTCGGTCCTCCGCTTCGTCCTTTGTTATCACGCTAATGCATAGCGACTTGGTTATGTTGCTTGCAAGCATTTCAGTGGTCTGCTTGTTGTCGTAGTCATCCGAGTTTGTGAATTTTGTATTAAAGGTGAATGAGGTCTCCGCTTTGCTGGCGATTAGATGGTTGTACTCAAAAAGTAGTCTCAGCAGAGCTCCGTTGTTTTTCATTTCATTGATCATGTCAGACTCACACTCTTCGCTTTCATCCACGTCAAGAGCTGTAGGCACGTAGAACCGATTTTTGCTGTCGAGGTAGTGCGGGAGATGGTTGAATATGGGCTCCACCGAAATAGCCTGTATGAGCTTGGTGTATCGCCTGATATCGTTCGTCTGAACGTCTTGAAACCGCTCGGATGGCTTCATCATCTGGCATAGCGTTTTTAATTCGTTGATGGGCGTTTCGCGTATGTGATCACACAAACGCCTAGCTCTCTCATAAGTGGCGTCACTCATTGTTGGTAGCGCTTGATCCAGCCTTTCTTCTAGATGGGTTAGGAGCCTAGCCTTTAATTCAACTGCATAGTAGTCCCTATTCTGATAGGGATTTTCGTTAAGCAGATCAGCTAAAAGGCTACTGGCTTTGATGCGATTCTCGTATGCGGCTCTGGCTTCACGGACTCCGTCAACTTGATTTAGTTTATGGCAATGTATTGCGATGGTGCTTATTTTTTCTGACAGTAAGCAGTAGTTAAAGTTTATAAGGTTATCACTGACAGTGATGGACTGTTTCTCACATATTTTTTTTATAAGTCCTTTGGTCAACCCTTCAATTTCACCCAGTCCACAATAATATTTATCTCCGTAGCGATAAAATTTTACTGTTTCTCCGCTAGCGCCTTTGTGATCATCTGTATTATCTAGTTGGACGGATACATGAAAGTAACGGGTCGTCCCTTCTATTTTGTCAAATTCGATTAAAGTGGACTGTTCTAGTGCCTTGGTGTAGCCACTACGATATTTGCTAATCTTCGCTTTTACTTGGTGGGCGGTATGTAGCTTTCCATTTTTATAAATAGCAAAGTCGTCGCTACTGTCTAGCTGAAGCTCGAAGTCTAAATCGTCATCGTAAATAAGTTTAAGCGAGTGATATAGCGCAACTTTCCCTTGATAAACGAAACCGCTCCACGAGGATATGGCGCTGGCTGGGTATTTCTCGTCTTCTTGACTCACATGAACTCCTTGCTGCCTGCGTGATTGAGTCATGCTAATGTATTTATGAGGTTTTATGTAATTATTTCGTTTGGTTGGTAAACATATTCTGCATTTTTCGGCCTTGATCAAGAATATTGTCTGAATAGCTACATACTCAGTAGACACTTTCGAAACTTTATTTGATCGAACTCAGCTTATGCGAAGTTTGCAGTTTAGAGCACTAACCCTAACTGATTTTTGTCCAAAAATGAGTTGCGTAGGTACTTACGTGTGTGATGGTCGAGACAGTGCGATGATCAAAACAACCAGTATGATACTTTAATACTCGATTGTAGCTCGATTCGAGGCTGTTCATATTTCTGGTTGCGGATCATTTAGAACAGAACGAACAGGGTTACTTTCGTTAAGTGCGAGACTTATTCCTCTCCTACATTAAAACCTTTTATTATACCAAGTTAAAATCTAAAAATACGTTTTTCAGAATCTTTTTTCAATGGGATTCTAATCAGTACTTTTCAAAATCTTTTCTGTACCGTTTCCTCACCTATTTTACGTGAGGAAACATCATGCGTTGCCACCCTCTCATTGTTGCCAGTTTTCTGGGCGCCTTATTCATGCCCCAGGTTCATGCTGCATCCGTTATGGATGAGAAAAAAGAACTGGCCGCCATTAGTGATCAGCTCTCCAAACTCGAATTTTTAATTCAACGCGCAGAGGAACATGCGGACTACCGTTCACCGCGGCAACTTAATTACCGAGCCCTTCGCAGTGATCTACGCGATATTCAATCGGGTATCGATGCGTACCTTTACCCTTCCCGCCCCATTCCATTACCTATTACGCCCTTATCAGGGGATTACACGGTGAAAATGGATGAATGAGGTCTTATCCGCATTTGAACATGGCGCTGGCTTTAGTGCTGATTATTTAGCGCTGCTGATTGCTGTCGTCGGCATGATCATCATTACCGCATGGGCCATCTGGGTAGGCTGGAGTGTGTATCGCGGCTTTAAGTCTGGCAAAACTGATAGAAAGAAATTTATTCATGCCATGCAGCGCACCATGCTGATTTGGTTAGTGCTCAATTTTATTTTATTCACTGGAGTTATTTAATATGACATTCCCATTTTTGACTCGATGCAAAACTCATCTTGTGGCATTGGTATCAGCTTGCGTATTTACCGTAACCCCCGCACTCGCCAAGATACCAGGCAACCAGGAACCAACGAAAGGAGGCGATGATGAGAATATTCTCAAAACATTTTTCGCATACTCCTATGACGTTGTTCTCTATGGTGGTGGGATAGCATTAGCTGCATCCGTAGGTTATTACTTCATTCACTTATGGGGCGTATTTCAAGAAGTACGAAATCAGAAAAAAGAAAAAAGCGATCTCATTACTGATGGTGTTATTGGGGCAGTGCTAATTTTGCTGAGCATCTGGGGCGTGAACTTCTGTTTGCAATTACTGGAGAAAGCGTAATGAAGAGTGCTCATTTCCTCAACGAGCACCCGTCATTCCTTAAGGGCTTAAGTATTCCTGAAGTGTTATTGCTGACGGTTATTTCGACCATTATCAGTACTGCCCTGAGTGCCGCTGCATCCCTACTAATACAAAGCTTTACCCCCTTACTTTTGGGGAGTCTAGCAGGGTTATCTATCATTCTGTGGCTTCCCAAGCAAATCACTGACCGCATTATCAAATGGCGCACTGGCAAACCCGTTGGCTGGTTATATCAGCGGTTTGATTATGCGCTTTACCCAAAAAAGTACATCGTTTCATCGGGGTGCTACCACAATAAAAAGGACAAATCCCATGACTAATCATATGGTCGCCAATGTTGCAGGACAGCCTGCTGCAAGCGTATTTGAAATATTCCCCACAAACGGGGATGACATCATCAAATTAGTCGGCTGGCTGCGTGCTTATGCAGACTTTCCCATGACTGAACAGGTTCGCAGCCAACACAAAACTGATTTCCGTCAACGGGACACTGCATTCACCGATATTTTACAAGAAATCTATGAAGCGCAAGGCTCTGGCGAGTGGGTAGTAGTTGAAACCTTTCGCGATAGAAATGCAGCCAAATTCCCTAGTCACACCTGTAGAGTCCTTGTCACCAAAAATAAACAAGATATTGCTCGTTTTTTTAGAGTATCAACACATACACGAAAATTACTTGCCGCGATTGATGTGGAATACATTACTCAAATCGGTCGAGAGGTGAAGTAATGAAATTATATCTTTTGACTCAATCCTTTCAGCATCTCAGTGATATTCGCTTCACCGGTGAACTCATCGGTGAGTGTGACGTGACATTTAATGACCTGCCCTATCACGCATCACTCTATCGTACTAATGAGACACCAGAGCGTTATGTGGGCGTAATGGAAGTTTTGGCATTACAACAACGTGAAGTGGTTGTTTTCAGTGAGATTGCTACGGATGAAATGGAGCTATTTTTTGGGCCAGATGCAACGTTTATGTTGTTTCAGGCCGCGCAGTTTGAGGGCTATCTGTATTTAGGCATTGTAGATAACACTCTCGAGGTTTTGCCATGAAAAGTCCATTTCGCAATGCGTTAAAAAACCGCGATGCACACATTAGTTCTTTGCGCTTTGCTGTTGGGGTGCTGGGTACGGTTTGCGTATTTATCGCTATCGGTTGGTACAACTCAGCACAAGAAATCACGGTTCATACACCACCAGACTTACGTGCCGGCTCAACACGCGTGTGGTGGGAAGTGCCTGCTCCCAATGTATACGCCTTTGGTGTCCGTATGTTCAGCCAAATTAATCGTTGGCCGACCAATGGCGCAGATGATTATCAAAATAACTTACACACTTACAAATGGTATATCACCCCGCAATGTCGTGGAATTTTAGCGAGAGATTATGAGACCAAAAGCCGCAAAGGCGAGCTAACAGGTCGCGAACGTGCCTTATTTGAAGTACCTGGAAGGGGTTTTACTGATGATCGCGTTATCACTCACAGCCAAGATAGCTGGACAGTCAATGCCGATTTGCAGCTTAAAGAATACGTTAAAGGCACCGAAGTGAAGTCCTCTTTAGCCCGTTGGCCACTGCGCGTTGTCAGGTATGACGTCGATGTAAACAATAACCCTTGGGGGCTGGCTATCGACTGTTTTGATGGTGTAGCGCGTGAAATTAACGTCACCCAACAATCTGGAGCAGAAAAACAATGAAACGGATGATATTGCTCACGCTTTCAATGATGCTGGCGACACCGTTATTAGCCAATCCCGCAACAGAGGCCGCGCATACTCGGGCTGTGGTGTGGGACGGCGTACCAATTTCCATCTCATTACCCGTCGGCAAAGAAATGTTGTTGTCCTTTGATGGAGATGTGCGTGTTGGTGTGCCCTCTGCACTCTATCAATCTGCCAATATTGATTCTCTGCGAGGCACCATTTACATCACCGCCAATAAGTCATTTGAATCACAACGCTTACAAGTTGAACGCTTACGAGACGGGTTGCGCATGCTCATCGATGTACGAGCTCAAGAAGGCATCACTACAGCCAATCAAGTTGATATTGTCACAACGAATGAAGAAGCGGCGGCTAATGAAAAACAGGCAACACAGGACGCGTTAACGCAACATGTTAATCGCGTAACCATGCCTATTCCAACGCTATTAGTTAGGTACGCCTACCAAAATATATATAGCCCTTCTCATGCAATAGAACCCTTGCCTGGTGTCAGTCGCGCCACGATGCAAATTGCACCCGATATTCAAGCACAAGCATTTCCTTTGTGGCCTGTTAACGCTAAACCCGTGGCGGCATGGTCGTTGGGGGGATATACCGTCACAGCAGTGACATTAACCCATAGAAATAACGATACGTTGACACTTGATCCAAGGCAGGTGACTGCAGCGCTTTACGGAACCACTTTTGCCTTTCCTGATCTAGGCCCCGCAGGAACTGATAGTGCAATTAGTACCGCATTTTTAGTGTCAAAAGGTACGCTCGCTGACTCGTTACCGCCAGCTCCCATGCCAAAAGGAGCCACCCATGACCAATAAAAATAAGTTGATTTTAGTGTTACTGGCTGCGTTATTTTTCGTGGTCATAATCAGCATTCTCAAGCCAAATGAAAATGAGAAATCGAACACAGAAGCTGAGGCAAATACCAATACAGCCCCCGTAACATTAAGTGATGCCGATGCGAAAACCTTGAAGGAAACCCTAGGATTAACGGCTGATACGCCCGACAACACTCTGCGTACGCTCGCGATTACGCTCAAAGCGCAAAAAGATGAAAATGCCGCGCTCAAAGCGCGATTAGATGCGCAGCAACAACAAAGCAAATCCGCCGCGGAATCATTACAGGAACGACTCAACACGGGGTTAGCTGATCTACAAATTAAGTTTGATAAAGAAGTCGGAGACTTAAAAAAGCGTACCGATGTGATTGGGATCAATAAGCCAGTCGATTTAGCACAAGACAATCTCTATGACGAACTGGGGCTTGGTAATGGTGCAATAAGCCATTTACCGTCTGCTCCTGTGAGCAGTGATGGATTAGTGTGGCTCAATCCCATAGATGCAAAAATCGATGACAAAGGAGTCTTAACTACGCCTGGGATGAACGAGGCATATCAACGTAATTTAGCGAGACAAGCTCGATTAGATGCACAGAAAAATGCTGCCGTATTTGAAGAAAAGCCAACACCGGTATACACCTTAGTGCGTGGCTCTGTCCTAAGTGATTCCGTATCATTAACCGCCTTAATCGGTCGTATCCCCGTCAACGGCAAAGTCACCTCCCCTTACCCATTTTCATTGATTATCGGTAAAGAGAACTTAATGGCCAACGGCTTCATGTTACCCGAGGTTAAAGGTGCTATCGCTACGGGTACTGTCACCGGCGACTGGAATCTCTCCTGTGTGCGCGGTTCAGTAGAATCATTCGATTTCATCATGGAAGACGGCAGTGTCATCTCTATACCGGAAGCAGTTGATGGTTTAAGTAGTGATTTTGACGGCAACGCAGTAACAACGTCGATGCAACTCGGTTTCCTCGCAGATCCTAATGGCAATCCTTGTCTTAACGGCATCAAAATAACCAATGCCCCCAGTTACCTCACGATGATGGGTGTACTTGATGGCGTCAGCGCAGCAGCCAGTGCAGCTGCCGCCGCCCAAACGACAACCTCAATATCAGACAACGGTGGTGGTAGTTCTTCTGTTACCGGTGATGCCAGCAAGTATGCACTGGCCAATGCTGCAGCCGGTAGCGTGGAAAATGTGAACACTTGGATAAAAGAGCGTATGGCCAGCACATTTGATGCCATTTATACCCCGCCTGGTACGCCCATATCCGTCCATCTCGGTCGTACATTACACATTGACAAACCCGTCACCCCTCGAAAAGTTCGTTACCCAACAGAAGTAACTGGAGGCACTTATGTATTGGATTAATTTAGTATTACTGACACTTGTAGTCAGTTTTTTATCCGCTTGTTCTACGAGCCAACAATCAACCCTTCCCCAACCTGACACCAATGTCAAAACCGTATGGGAGCAAAAAATGGGGGCGGGGGCAAATGATGAAGTATTGCAACAGCGCGCCTCTCTACGCCGCGAATTGTCACCTGATACTCTGGCAAAACGCCAAGCTGACTATACCCGCAATAGTTACCGTGAGGTCTTTAATCAATTTCCGCGCTTACCTAATCCAGATGTGGTGTTTTATGTCTACCCGCACCGCACCGGAGCGATGCCAGTCCCTGGATACAGCACGGTATTTCCCCTTTATGAGCGCGTACATTACGCCACGCCTAGCGATCAAAAAGCCAGAATGCCAGTAGGAGAACAATAATGCTGTCTCAACTAAGCCAGAAGGTGACACGTTTTTTCAATCCGAATCAAGGGCTCACTGCGCCTGAAATAGACTATAGCGTACCGCCTTCCTTTGCAGCGAAGCTACCTTGGTGCGAAGTAGACAAAAATGGCGTCTCAGAGTTAGAAGATGGGCAGTCCGTAGGCGCATTTTTTGCTATCACACCGGTATCGACCGAGGATAAACACCAACTTGGGCTTAATACCATTTTAAGCAATCTAACCAATGCCTTTGTGACCGTGGGGAAGAAAGCTGATGAAGATAACCCGTGGATCATCCAATTATTTGCCAGAGACATTGATGATTTATCCAATCTGATGCCAAGGTTGCAAGAAAAAGTGCGTATCGATGATGCGTTTAGCCAAGCGGTACTCAATGAAGATGCAAAGCATTTTGCATTGATTGGCCGTGAGCAAGGCATTTTCAGCTCCAAAAACCGTGCTTGGCGTGGTCGCTCTCGACAAGTGTTTATGGCGGTTTATCGCTGGTTACCCACGAACACGGGTAAATCAGAAGTAATAAAAAATCGTAAGCAGTTAGCCTCACTGCAGCGCTACCTGCTTAACCCTTCTTCAATGTCAGATCATGGTGTTGGTATTAGCCGAGCCAGTGGCAAAGAAGTGTTTAACTGGCTTGCGCCTTTTTTAAATCCTGCCTGTCACCGTGAAGAACTGAGTCATCGAGAACGTTTCTCCATAATTGATCGTGATTACTCAGAGCGATTATTGCAAAGCCATGTCACTGCAGATGTCGAAAACGGCCTGTGGTGGTTCAAAAACACTCAGAATGAGCGCGTGGCAACGCGGGTTGTGGAGCTGGACAGTTGGAGCAGTGAATCGTTTTTAACAGGACGAATATTTGGTGAGGTCGGAGATGACCGTCAGCAAGATGCTGACAAGCAAGTGCTCTTTGATGATTTGCCGCCTGGCAGCATGTTTACAATGACCCTTGTCCCTCAGTCAACTCAAGCTGGTAGAGAGCGTATCGCTGAAATAAAAAAATCTGCGGTGGGCGGAGAAGCTGAAACTGTGGCTTGCCGCGAGCAATGCGATGAAATGGATAAACAACTGAATAAAAATGCGCTATGGCGTGGTCAAATAGCCATTTATTTGCAAGGAAAAAGTGTTGAAGAAATCGAGAGCCATACTGAAGTATTGCGATCAATATTTGACACCAAAGGCCTCGGCGCAAAATTTGTTGATAACAGCACTCAAATCGCACCACTAGATGCTTTTTTTCGGTGGTTACCGATGAACTATCAACCGCAATTTGATAGCAAATACTGGTATTGTGGCTTTGTGTGGCTTGAAGATATGCTACGTCTGTCACCACTTTTCGGTCGTAGCGTCGGAACCGGCGCAGACACGCTCACGTTTTTTAATCGAGGAGGTGAGCCTCTCAGCTTTGACCCGCTGACTGATTTTAGATCTAACGCGCATTTAAACCTATTTGGTCCTTCTGGCTCAGGAAAATCGGCGACGTTAGTGGGTATCTGTTTGCGTTTACTTGCCATTCATCGGCCAAGATTGTTCATCATTGAAGCCGGTGATTCATTTGGATTATTGGCTGACTACTGTCGTAAACACGGATTAACCGTGAATAAAGTGTCGTTAAAGCCTGGTTGCAATACATCACTCGCCCCTTTTTCCGATGCAAAACACCTTGCTGGAGTGGACGTTCCTCACGTCACCAGTGATGCAGCATTACTGCCAGAACGCTTAAACGATAATGATGATGACAATGAAGAGCGCGATATTCTCGGTGAATTAGAGATCATGGCCAGAATGATGATCACCGGTGGTGAGCAACGCGAAATAGACGATTACAGACGTGCTGATAGCTCAATGGTACGTCAAGCATTAGTCAATGCCGCCAATACATGCCAAGCCAATAATGTCATGGTGCGCCCTACTCATGTAAGAGAAGCGTTATTAGCCTTTTCAACCGAGGATACTTATCCGCCAGAACGTCAACAACGCGCACGTATGATGAGCGATTCGATGGCCTTCTTCTGTGAAGGGATGGAAGGAAAAATTTTTAATGGTGAAGGAGAAGCATGGCCAGAGGCCGATGTGACCATTATTGATTTAGGTATTTATGCTAAGAACGGGTATGAAGCCCAGATGGCCACGGCTTATATCTCGTTAATCAACCGCATCAACGGTATTGCAGAGCGCGATCAATATAAAGGCGTCCCCATCGTCTGCTTAACCGATGAAGCCCATCTCATATCAACCAACCTTTTACTCGCTCCTTATGCAACGAAGATCGTCAAAATGTGGCGAAAACTCTCAGCATGGTTTTGGTTGGCAACACAAGATCTCGCAGACTTCCCCAGTGTTTCACGAAAAATGCTTAACAATGCCGAATGGTGGGTTTTGCTTAACATGAGTGAAGATGAACTCAACACGCTACAAGACTTCAAGAAACTGAGTGATAACAAATTAGATCTCATACGCTCAATGACATCTGAAAAGCATAAGTTCAAAGAAGGCGTGGTAATGGGTATGGACGATAGTCTTTTAGCCCGATTTACCATTATCCCCCCTGCCCTTTATCTTGCTCTGGGTGAGACTGACGGCGAGGCAAAAAAGAAGCGTAAAGACTTCATGGATGAACACGGCTGTACAGCGCTCGAAGCGGCATTATTAAAAGCACAATCCATAGAGGATTCGAGGGTTCACTACCAAGGAGAAGGCTGGTGACAACTACTCAACGTCGGTTACGCGTTTCATTGTTCATGATGGGTTTCATCTCAATCAACTACAGTTATGCTGGCAATATCAATACTGCTGAAATATTGCAGAGCAGCCTTTGTCCCGATTGTATTGATTACCAAGTTATAGGCGGCTGTTTATGGATGACATGCACTCCTGTTGGCTGCAAAACAAACCAATCAATCAAAGTTAAACACCGATTACCAGACATGATAGCAATGAGTTATCAAGAAACAGGGAAAGCACCTTGGGACATAACCGCTTGGATGTCACCAGCTAATTCTTCAGCACGAGGCGGAGGCAATAGTCACGCTAAAAGCCCCGCATTATTGGACAGCACAACTGTCACGTTTCAGAACACCGATATTATCGGTCACCCTGCCGAGGGAACATTTTTTGAAATGTTATCTAGTTTTGGGTATTCACTGAAGGGCCCCGCCACTCCGTTTATGCCTTACTACTTATCCAGTCTCGATACACTAGGATGGCGATTCAATATTCCTGACGTGTTAAATATGTCCAGTTGGAACCCGCTTTCAAATCGACTAGGTAACTGGGGCAACATCTATCCTCGTGGTGGATTCTCAGTCCAAAAACACCCCTATAAATCCGCAGCCTTAGCCGCATTTAAAGCCGCTCACATTGTGACAAGACCGATGCAAAGCCGCGTCTATCAGTCATTGATCGCTAGTAAGAAACTAGGCTATTGGCCGCCAGAAGCTGTTGAACCGAATAACAGCGAGACAGCATGGCAACCTCTCTATCCCAAGCTCCAAATGAAAGCCGGTGTTTGGCCTGATATTGATGATAGTACGTCAATAACCGATCCATTCACCGACCGAATGAGTGACAGCGGAGAATATGTTTGGGCAGTGTGGCGCACTTACCGTGGTTGTGAGCGCAAAGGGACGATGCTAATCGCCCACTTTGGCAATTAAAAAGGAAAATTCAATGAAAGAGCGATTTTTAGTCTGCGTTATAGCCTTTACGTTGGTACCAATGAGTGTACCTAGTCACGCACAAACGGATTTAATTTATTACACCATAGGTGGAGGTAACGTCATTTCAGCGCCAGCAAGAGAGCAGCGTGTTAAACAAAAAACCATTGGTGTTAATTGGGACATGAACTTGCAATGTGGCAATTTAGATCCCGAATTGACGGTAAAAAATCAGTTAAATGGTATTACAGATGGTTTTCAAGACATGATGGGTAGCGTCTTACAAAATGCAACGTCTGCAGTGATGTATCTCCCTGGTTATTTTATTCAGAAACAAGATCCTGGCTTATACGATTTACTCACAAATGGTGTTTTGCAAAGTAAATTTGATTTCGACAATGCTAAAAGTTCCTGTGAAGACATGACGAAATGGATGGGTGACGGCTTAGGCTCAAGCGAGTGGGCACAACTCAGCCAAGCCAATGCCTGGACTACTGCAGCAAAGAAAGGTGATGCCGTCCAAGCTAAGAAAGACGCTGAGCAGGACAAAGGTAATTCAGGGGTGGTTTGGCGAAGTGGCGTTCCGGCAGGAGGACGTAATCAGCAGCCTATTCGGATCACAACAGATACTGCAATTGCAGGATTCGAAATATTGACAGAAGGTCAGTCAAAACCCAAAAAAGAAGGCTTATATCGTTATTGGGAAACCAAAGAAGAACTCACTGAATGGGTTACTGGTGTGATTGGTGATGTCGTTACCCAGACTGGCACCGACAAAAGCAAAGAAGGTGCTATTGCCGGTATTGGGTTAAGTGCGGAAGTGGCCAAACAAACGATCGCAATTGAGCAAGAACTGCAAAAAGCCATGGTGAGTAAAAATGGCACGCCTTCGTTCCCGCCATCATTTATTCAAGCACTGAAAGTCGATCCTGCCCGGGAGATTATTGAGCAACGAGTGATATCTGAAGTGGCATTAGTGCAAACTATCGATAAAGCACTCTTAGCGCGTAGAGCGTTAATTGCGGGCAAGAAAGAGACCTACATTGCTCAAAACAAAGTGGCACTCGCTGACATTGATAAATCAATCGCACTGCTCGAGCAAGACATTGAATTATTGAGGTTTGAAGCAACTGTCAGGCAACAATTTTCCAGCAATATCATTGATGAAGTGATTTCGCGTAAGCAGTACGCAGACCGTCAGATGAGCCCAGATGCACCCAAGGTCAACTCATCGTTTGAAGGTGGTAAGTTTGGAGCTAGCCAATGAACAAACAAACGAATAAGGCAATCTGGCGTCAATTTATTAAAAAGAGTGGCCTCGTTTTACTGTCAACGTTCCTTTTTATCACGGCGATGATGTTGCTAAGCCTTGGAGCAGCAGCAATCCCTGAAAATAACCTCACGCCGCTGCCGTATGCATGGTACATGATTGGTCTGCGTCTGTTGGGTTATATCGCATTTTACTATTACTTCCGACAACATCGTTATATCCCGCTCATCGTGGCTATTTTCGCGACGTGTTATGAAGGTCATTTATCAACGTTACATCAGGCTGCAGCAGAGGGGTTACTATGGTAGTAAATGACTATTTGACGTTATTTTTAACGTTGCAAGCTTGGGTTATCTCCAACAAAATCTTTTACTTATTGTCGAGTGCTAACCTGTTGGTTTTGCCTCTGGCTGTCATTGTCTTTAACACCATGACAGAAGCAATGCGCGAAGGGGAAGATGAGGGTAATAAAGGATTGTTGTCTCTCAATCGTAGTGCTGTAGGGCTGGTATTGGCTATCGCGGCTTATATTTTTGCAATGGTGCCCAGTCAATCGTTGAGACTGGAGACACTTACCTACAATAACGTTCGCAGTGAACAATGTGGTGTCGCATCAACTAAACCTGGGAGTGACACAGGGACCAGTTGGGACAATGCCTTTGAATCATTGGGCGGAGAAACTGCCAAAGTGCCCTCTTGGTGGAAACTGATCCACGGCCTATCAATCGGCATTACCAATGCATCAGTTGCGTCAATCCCTTGCTCTTATGACGTCACTCGTTCACAGTTAAAGTTGAGTGAAGTCAGCATTAATTCCCCAGCTTTACAGCAAGAAACCCAACAGTTTTATGAGCAATGTTTTGCGAATGCAAAATCGTCAATGGTAAGAGAGTCCTATCAAACCCAAAGTGTGGCAGATAAAGACTTTGACCACGCTCTATGGTTGGGGGATAAGTATTTTATGTCAAATAATCCCGCAGCAGTACACACCACGTATAGAGGGATCTCATCATTAGAACCCGTCCCAACATTTCCATATAACGCTGTGCGTGATGCAGCTTACAACGAAAATTGGGCAGTACGTTTAGGCAAAGCCGAGGCATCAACCCATGCCTATCCAAGCTGTTATGAATGGTGGCAGGACAGTCAATATGGCCTCCGTAATCGCCTAGCCAAAGAAATCCAGCAAAATTCTCCCGAAATCTACGCTGACGTGATGCAACCACAAGGCTGGTTCGATGAGCTATTTAAAGGTGAAATCACTGCTGAAGGCCGTAAGGACATGCTGATTCGCAGAGCATTGAGCACTGAGAATATCAACGCAACAGGGCGAACAACGCGAGGCTATGGTGCGGTGATCGATAAGAGTGGCGAAAAATTCATATCAGAAATGTGGGGCAGTACTGCAGGGGGGGCAGGCTTAATTGCGGGGCGCGTATTTATGGAGCCGGTGTTCTTTATTGTTAAGGAAGCGCTTCCCATTTTTCAAGCGTTACTGACGAGCGTGATCATCATTTCAATCCCATTAATTTTACCCTTAGCATTATACCAATGGCGAGTATTGATCACGGTAACCGTTGCCTATTTTGGGGTTCAGTTCTTTACGTTTTGGTGGGAGTGGTGTCGTTCTCTCGAGTCTAAATTGTTATCGGCAATGTATAGCGGTCACGACTTCAACATAACCGATCCTATCTCATATGGCGCGAGCGCCATGAATGCATTGGACTCTGAAATCATCAAAGTCGTGTTGTTAATACTGTACGTAGTTGTGCCAGCACTATGGCTGAGCGTTATCGGTTTTGCAGGCTATCAAATGACAAGCTTGGGGAGCGGATTTAATGATGGGTTAAATACTATCAAGAGCACCACATCAAAAGGAATTGAACAACTCAAAAAATAAAATTAATAAAACCAAGGACCATTAGGATCGGGGTTACCAGCATCGTCACGCCATTCTCCCCCACCACCTTTAAAATAGGACAGCGGGTTCTTAGACGCAGGCTCTTGGTTTAAATCATGAAATGTATTCACATACGCTTCTATCGACATCGTTGGTAGAAGCGTACTTTGTCTGATTTCTCGGTCCTTTTTGAACTCAGCGTGCCAGCGTTTTAGGAATGCTTTCATCAAAATCACCTAAACTAATCCAATAAATAAAGAAGGTGTAAACTCATATTTTTAAAGCCAATTTACTTGTATTTCACTCGCAATTTAATGCCTTAAATTCCATTGATTTTCAGTTTATGCCCTATTTAGCCACTTGTAAACAGACATAATCAAAAAAACATCAATGATTCACAATTTCGGAATTGACTCAAAAAAATGAATCAGTTAGCATTATTCAAAATAATTAGGAGAACTACCATGGATTACAATGCCCTTATTGCAATGGGATCTCGCGCTACAAGCTCTCGTCAATTTCGTTCAGATGTTCAAAAAGATGTAAAAAATGAAGTTTCAAAACAAACATATTCACAACGTGAATTGCATCGATTATTAAAATTTACGAACAAACCGATCGCAATGAACACATTGAAAGAGATCATGCTGCAACAAGAAACCGAGGGTGTGATATTCCCTCGAACAGCTTCAGGTCAGTATCAATTATCCATTGAGGATTGCTGGAAGGTTGGAGATTATCTGGGTGTCACTCGTTACAGAGATAAAGGACTAAATGCCTTTGTCGCAATTCTGCAAAACCTTAAAGGCGGTGTTGGAAAATCACTAGGCACAAACATGCTCGCGGAAGCATTGATTTTACTTGATAAATACCTTATGCAACAGGTTCGAGTATTGATCATTGATTTAGACCCACAAGGCACAAGCACTCAACAAGTTCTGCCTGGCTATGAAATTTCTGATAGTGATCTAACGTCAGTTCTGGCCATGGCTTCGAAGGGATTGTCTCGTGATGAACTGTTGTTATCTGGGGTAAAGAAAACATCAATTACAAATCTGGATATTTTACCCTGTGGCACTTTGGATGGATTCTTAGCTGATGAGCTGGACGATCTCGACATAACAGAAGGTCAGCCATACTTCACACTATTGCATCATCGCGTCATAAAAAATCTGGCTAAAGATTATGATTTTATCTTTTTGGACGCAGGTCCACATATGGATAAAGTGATGAAAAATTGCATTGCTGCGGCAGATGGCATTTTCATTCCCGTTCCACCTACTTTTTATAATTGGGACTCAACGGTTCGCTTTGTAGAACGTTTACCCATTGTCATCGAACAGATGATTTCTGATGGTTATCAGTGTGAGAAGTTGAAGTTTATCAGCGCCTACATATCAAAGGATGTGTCGAATAAGCGTCAGCACGATCAAGATATTTATCAAGGAGCAGTCTCAGAGTTATACAATATTTTTGGACATCAATTTGTACTCAAACACCCCTTACCTGCCGAAGACGCTTTTGAGCGCTGCACTGACAGTTCGACAACCATTTTTTCAATGATAAGAAAAAATTATACAGGCAGCACTGATGCGTTTAATCGTTCATACATAAAAGCATCTGAATGGGCAAAAGAACTGATAGATATGATGGTGATATACCATAAAGGGGAACAGTAATTATGTCAGGTAAAACAGCACTACAAGACCGATTACGCAAACGTAGTGAAGCATTAGCGACAGGGACTTCTCAGCCCTTAGAAGAAAATAACCACTTAATCGCACCTCAACAACGCACATTAACACTATCAAGTGGGCGGGTAATTACACTCAAGTTACATATTTTTAATGGTAAAGAGGATATACAGAAGTTCACACGTATTGATAGCTCAAATATTAGAGAGCAATCCTGGCTGAATGAAAAATCTCTGTCCGATATTTTACCTACAATTGCTGCAATGCAGTTATATCCAGCAATTGGGTATTCCGATACTGATAATCATATTTTGATTGTTGATGGTTCACGGCGTAGGGCTGCTGCGATTTTGAAGGATTGTAGTTATTCCGTTGAGGTGTCAGACCAACAATTAACAAAACGTGAAGCAAAAGAGATAGTTGATTTATCGGATAAAAAGAAAAAATTTACAGATTTTGAATGGGGTAAATTTTACTCGTTAAAAATGGCTGAAACAGATCTGACTCAAAAACAATTTGCAGAGGGAGAAGGAATTTCAGAGGCTACCCTGTCTCGTTATGTCAATGCATATAACGTCGATGACAGGTTATACACTCTCTTTCTTAACAAAGACGAGATAAACTCTGCTGCTGACAGTCAACGTTTAATCAAAATTAATAGGTCAATTAAAGCGTTAAATGAAGATGGCATTGAAGATTTTGTTCTAGAAACTTATGAACTCATTGAAAGTAAAATCTCTGAATGTCAAAACATAGAAGAACATAAAATCTTAGTGTTCTCTTGCTTAGAATCTGTGCTGAAAAAGAAGCAAGCTAAAGTTGGTCGTCAGAAAAAAAGTGTGGAACCAATAGCCTTGTTCAGCGGTGAGAAAAACAATGAATTCATTCGTTATCATGATGATTCTCCACACAAATCAACAATAACGCTATCTCGAATAAATGCTGAAAAACGCGAAAAAATTAAAATATTGATCCAACAGATAATGCAAGAAGAATAGAGTTAATCTTTGACTGTGACGCCGATTTTTAGCGTCATCTTTTGTTCGTTTATAACGGCATATTTTCCATATTAGTAAAAAATAAAGGCCACTCACAGTGGCCTTTACTGACCTTTAATTTGCTGTACTAAGGCAGAACGCACTCAATCCGCTTCTTATCAATCACATTTAGCAATCGTAAGGCCTGCGACTATTAGAAAGCCATATTGTTCACGAAGTGGAGAAAACGCACCCACGACAGCAAGTAGACAACACCAAGTTTTTTGTCTATTGTTTGGAGTGTAGCTAGCTGACGGTTCTTCTCCCGCCTTTGTCGCGGTGCCAGTTCCTTAGCATAAAGCGAAAGACCTATGGCCCGATATTGCTGAATTGCAGTCTCGGGCCTTCTCATTTAGGAGCACTTGAAAACCCTAAAATATTGAGTGTGTTAAGAAAGTACTACGGGATTTTGGAAAAAAATCATCTAACTAAGTTATCAATAAGTGCCACTTTTTTGAAAGAATAAGCACTTATTGAGGTAATTAGTATAAAGATGAAAAAGAACATTAGTGGCGTGCTGCTGCGGCTTTTGAGATTGGGCGATTAATGGCAAATAATTCAAAAGTAAAATCCATTAAATACAATTACTTTATATCTTTTAAAAACAAATAGTTATTAACTGTTTAAGCAAAAGTTCAACGCATTAAATTCCATGAACATACTCCTACTAACCAGTAGAAATTTTTCCTATTTCCTAATTCAATTCAAAATGGTAAGCTATTTTGTGTAATAAAGTTGCTCACTGACTTACAGTGTGAAGCACACGGCAGTACGCCTTAAATGGCTCCATGAAATGTGTCGCGTTCAGCTTAGGCTGATTGGAGTACCCTTCACCTCGGTCTTAATACAGACATTTTACCCTTGCTAGTACTTAGTATCCCTAACCGGAAGATCTTTTCCGGTGGAAAGATCTTCATTATTTTTGGAGTTCTTATGTTACAAGTTCCAGGCACATTAACGATTAAAACTATCTCTGGGCGCTTTGGTCTATTCAATGTTGCTCAACTTGAGCTCGATATCGGTAGATTCACCGTAAAAGATGCGCTGCTTGAAGAATATTCAGAAGGTGTATACCACGGCACATTTGCAATTAAGCGGATTTATTCAGGAAGTTATCAATTAGGGCATCGATTTACCATCGAAACCAGAGCTGAAGTCTCGCAAATTTGGCTTGATAACTTTGATGAACGTCCTGTTGAAATCGATGAGCCGATGAATGTTGATCCACTAACGGAAGAACGTGCTGAACAACATCCATCTCCATTGAGCGAACCATTAGTAGATAACTCGTTAGTTCAAACAGAAGCTGCAATACCTCTTGAACCCCATAGCGCTGAATTAATTTTCGGTGATCTCTGGCCATTAGGTAATGCCGTAAAGCTTGACCCAACCAATCGTGAACAAATGCGACTGCAGATAAATTACTTGAAAGGGCAGTTCCTTGATGGAAAACGAGTATGGGAATTTAAACCCCAGGAGAAAATTTGGATTAAGCAAATTGATGCTTAAACCATAAATTAACATTAATAACCCACGGGGCTTCCTGTGGGGAAGTGCCGTGTTTGGAGGATTGCTTATGGCAATTATGCACCCACGCGTAGCACATAATTATTTAAAAGACGGTTATTACCCAACGGATGAGGAGACCCTCCAGGGGATAGCCTGTTTACTCACCGTACCTGCTGGTTACATCCGCGCGATTGACCCTTGCTGTGGTGACGGTGCTGCATTGCAATTCCTGCGTAAGCGCTTTATTAATCCGATGAGTTGTTATGGCATTGAGCTTAATAAAGAACGCGCAACCATTGCGGCCCAGCAGCTCGAACATGTACTTAATGTCAATACTTTTGACTGTGTAGTTGGCAGTAATAGCATGAGTTTTCTGTTTCTTAATCCCCCATATGGGGATGTTGTTTCAGACAATTTAGCTCAAGCTGACAAAGGCATGAATCGATTAGAAATACAGTTTACACGTCGCTGTTTGGGCTTTTTACGCAAAGAAGGGGTTGTTGCTTTAGTTGTGCCCTTTCCCAGTCTTAGCCCTGGTTTCTGTCATTATTTAGCCAGAAACATCGGTGATATCCGTGTTTATTCAGCCGCAACAGATCGCTTCAATCAAGTGGTTATTATGGGCGTTAAACGCGATATGAATGGGGAAGAACTCAGGCTTATTAGAGATAGGCATCGAGATCTATTAGTTAATATCGGTCAGAGTATTAGCAAAGCGGCAATATTACCGACGTCACCCGTCACTGAACCATACCAAGTACCCGCGATATCGACAACGCCATTTCGATTCGAAGTTGTTAGTCCGGATAAGGCATTACTGGGTGATGTTTTTTTCACTCATAAAGGTTTATGGCAGCGTTTTGGCAGCGTGTTTTCACAAGCTTGTCATCACACGATACCGAGTCCTTTACGTAAACTTTCGCCCTGGCATTTATCCCTAGCATTAGCGGCGGGACAGATATCAGGTCATGTAGTTAGCAATGATGGTAGCAAACATTTGTTGGTTAAGGGGGGCACTCAAAAAGTGCAGCGAACGGTTACCACTATGGATGAAATCAACACTATAACCACTCGAATAGACCAATTTATACCGACAATTCGCGCAATTGATATCACTGAAGGTGATACTTTTGGTGACATTATCGTTATTCAATAATTCACTTCCCATTAGGGGCAATAGGCCCCTATGCACGGGGCTTATTCATATTTAAGGATAAGGCTCTATGCAATATTTACCACAAACAACACCGCTTATCGCACTCAATGGTGGTCTGTATATTGATGCATTTGTGATGGACGAAAATAACGACATCATTTTTCTATCGTTATGGGCCAGAGATGGTGAAATGCAACATTTTTTCGCAGCATTAACCTTACCTGTTAGCCAAGGGGGTTATCGCGATAGGTTTGTGAAGTTACCGAATGGTGATACACAACTACTTAATTTTAATCGTGTCACTGACATGAAAAAATTAAGCACACGATTACCCAAATATACCCCTGTCGGAGAATGGGTGCATACCTGGTTAATGCTACCGACATTAATGAAAACACCGCATGGCAGTCAAGAAGCGTTGGTATTGAGTCAACATACTTTGAATTGGGATGCGCTATGGCCCCTGGTTAAAAATCTGTGCCATCTGCCATTGCTTGATGAATGGAAAGATGTTCTTGCAGAGTTATTAAGCCATTGTGTTAAAGCGCTAACCAGTTGGGGAGTGTTTGGTTATCAAATCAAACTTGAACCAGATGTAATTGAATCCATTATCGCTGAGGCAATAAAAGATCGCTCTCTGACATTACAAGGTCATTCGCTACAACCTTCGTACAGCAATCAATCGGAGGAAGTGCTATGACTGAGGCAATATTAACTCATCTTGTTACCGAAGAGTCTGAAGTTCAAACCTCAAAGAACACTGTTTCTTTAACGGATTTCATACATGATTTTGGTTCTGGACTATTAGCAAACGTGGAGAACGCTTATCCAGCTCGTTACCAACATGCTTGTATCGATAGAGATATGGTTATGCAAAGCCTTAAGCGAGTCCCTTTTGAGGCACAAGCAGAGGTAGTACAAGCGGTATCGAGTTTATTGGTGGATGACAATGCCCCTGCTGCGATTATTAATGCAGAGATGGGCACTGGCAAGACGATGATGGCGATCGCCGTTACGGCAGTGTTACATGCTGAGCGTAAAGCTCACCGTATACTGGTGTTATCCCCACCGCATTTAGTTTACAAGTGGCGCCGTGAAATCTTGGATACAGTCGATAATGCAAAAGTGTGGATATTAAATGGTCCAGATACGTTGTTATCACTATTGAAGATCCGAGCAATAGCCACAGAACATGACGGACCCGAGTATTTCATTCTAGGCCGTGTCAGGATGCGAATGGGATATAACTGGAAGGTTGCGTTTAAGATTAAACGTAAGCGGACATTACTTAGTAGAGACATTGATGATCCACAATACGGCTGGGCTAACCATGTAGTTTGTCCTGACTGTTTTTCAGAGGTGAAAGATGAAGAAGGTTATGCTTTTACATCGGCTAACTTTCCTCAAGATAATCAGCTTTGGTGTCAGCAATGTAAAAGTCCTTTATGGACGCTACATCGTAAACGGATTGATGGTTCATTAGATGGTACGGTAAAACGATCGTTAATGACGTTGCCGACGATAGGAGAAGCCACTGCTGCAAGGCTTATAGACGCCTTTGGGGTTAACAATATGGCTGAAGCACTTACGGATAATATTTACGAACTTGTAAATCTTATCGATGCTGAGGGTGAGTTTGTATTTAATGACAGACAAGCTGAGCGTATTGAGCGTAAGTTGGCTAAAACCCAATTTGCGTTTGGCCAAGGTGATTACCAAGCGAGTGAATTCATTAAGCGATATTTACCAAAAGGCTTTTTTGATCTAATGGTGATTGATGAGGCACATGAGTATAAGAACGGTGGTTCGGCGCAAGGACAGGCGATGCAAGTCTTAGCGTCTTGCACGAAACAAACGTTACTCCTGACTGGCACATTAATGGGCGGTTATGCAGAAGATTTGTTTTATCTACTGTGGCGTTGTATGCCCAATATCATGATGAAAGATGGTTACACTTACCACAATGGACGTTTAGGCAGTGCTGCGATGGCATTTTCACAAGAACACGGCATTATCAAAGAGATAATGAAGGTATCCAGTGAGGATAATCATAAAACAGCTAAGGGTAAAAACATTCGGGTGAGTCAAACACGCGCTCCTGGATTTGGTCCATTAGGTGTTGCTCGATACGTATTGCCATATACGGCTTTTCTTAAACTTAAAGATATTGGAGGCAATATTTTACCGGCTTATGAGGAGTTTTTTGATGGTGTTGATCTCGATGCTGACATGGCAGAAAGATATAGCGCATTGGAAACAACGCTTTTAGAACGGTTACGAAAAGCGTTAAGGGCGGGAGATACCACGTTATTAGGTGTGGTGATGAACGTCCTTTTAGCTTGGCCAGATTGTTGTTTTAGGGCTGAAAACGTATTGCATCCACGAACACGAGAAACGTTGGCCTTTGTGCCTTCACTATTTGATGATGAACGCCCGACGCCAAAAGAGGAACGGCTTATTGAAATGGTGAATAGTAATAAAGCCAAAGGGCGGCGCACACTTGTGTATACCGCATATACCGGTAAACGCGATACTGCCACTCGATTAAAATCATTATTGCAACCAAGTGGTATAAAGGCGGCAGTGATGCGTGCTTCTGTGAAAACGGAAGATCGGGAGGACTGGATATTGGAGCAAGTTGATAGAGGTGTTGATTGTATAATCTGTAATCCTGAACTGGTCAAAACAGGACTAGATTTGTTGGAATTTCCATCAATTATCTTTATGCAAACCGGTTATAACGTTTACACGTTGATGCAAGCTGCTCGGCGCAGTTGGCGAATAGGGCAGAGTGATGATGTTGATGTGACATTTTTAGGTTACAACAATACGGCACAAATGACTTGTTTGGAATTAATGGCCAAGAAGATTGCTGTGACTCAATCGACTTCTGGTGATATGCCAGATAATGGCTTAGATGCTCTTAACTCTGATGGTGACAGTATCGAGGTCGCGTTAGCGAAGAAGTTACTGAATGCTTAATCAATAAACTTAAACCCAATGGGACAATTTCCCATTGGGTTGTTGTCCTTTTTATGGAGAGACAACATGACAATACCGTCTGATATTTTTGCTG
>NZ_BJBV01000015.1:0-121098 GCF_036245925.1 Shewanella sp. M-Br | reverse complement strand
GCCTTTTGGCGGGGTTCCATCATCAAATCGGTGAGCCGTAATTAACTTATTCCCATTCGATAGTCGCTGGCGGCTTGCCAGAAATATCGTAAACCACACGGGAAATACCATCGACTTCGTTGATGATGCGGTTCGATACGCGACCTAAGAAATCATAGGGCAGATGTGCCCAATGGGCCGTCATAAAATCAACGGTTTCAACGGCGCGAAGTGACACAACCCAATCATATTTACGGCCATCACCCATAACACCGACTGAGCGTACAGGTAAGAACACGGTAAAGGCTTGGCTGACTTTATTGTACAGGTCGGCTTTATGCAGTTCTTCGATGAAGATAGCATCGGCGCGGCGTAATAAGTCACAGTATTCTTTCTTCACTTCACCTAATACACGCACACCAAGACCTGGTCCTGGGAACGGGTGACGATAAAGCATGTTGTATGGCAGACCTAACTCTAGGCCAATTTTGCGCACTTCATCTTTGAACAGTTCGCGCAGTGGCTCAACTAAACCCAGTTCCATATCGTCTGGCAAACCGCCAACGTTATGGTGCGACTTGATCACATGTGCTTTACCTGTGGCGCTGCCAGCAGATTCAATCACGTCTGGATAAATAGTGCCTTGCGCTAACCATTTTGCATTAGCGCATTTTTTCGATTCTTCATCGAAAATTTCCACGAATACACGGCCGATGATCTTACGCTTAGCTTCTGGATCGGCTTCGCCTTTCATCGCGTCAAGGAAACGGTTTTCCGCATCAACGTGAATGATATTCAGGCCGAAATGATCGCCAAACATTTCCATCACTTGCTCGGCTTCGTTCAAACGCAATAAACCGTTATCAACGAATACGCAGGTCAGTTTTTTACCGATAGCACGGTGCAGCAACATAGCCACAACCGAAGAATCGACACCGCCCGATAGCCCTAAAATCACTTCATCATCGCCGATTTGCTTCTTCAAGCGCTCAATCGCATCTTCGATGATAGAGGAAGGTTTCCAGTTAGCCGCACAACCACAAATGTCTAAGGCAAAGTGCGATAACATCCGCATGCCTTGGCGAGTGTGGGTCACTTCAGGGTGGAACTGTACGCCGAAGAATTGCTTCTCTTCGTTTGCCATAGCGGCAAATGGGCAAGTGTCCGTTTTAGCGACCGCCACAAACCCTTCAGGAATGGCCGATACTTTATCGCCGTGGCTCATCCATACGTCGAGTAAGGGTTTGCCTTCGCTGTTAACTGCGTCTTCGATACCTTTGAATAGCAACGAATCTGTCAGCATTTCAATTTGAGCGTAGCCGAATTCCCCTTCACCCACACCTTGGATCACTTTACCGCCCAACTGCTCAGACATAGTCTGCATGCCGTAACAAATGCCCAGTACCGGCACTCCTGCAGTAAAGACGTATTCAGGCGCACGCGGCGAGTTTTCAGCCGTGACACTTTCTGGTCCGCCCGCAAGAATAATGCCGTTCGGGGCAAATTCGCGGATTTGGGCTTCTGTTACGTCCCAAGCCCATAATTCACAGTAAACGCCGATTTCACGGATACGACGGGCAATCAGTTGAGTGTACTGGGATCCAAAATCGAGGATCAGTATCTTGTGCTCATGAATATCGCTCATGGGTAACCTTTATCTCATCTATTGTTTTAACATTGCTCAAAGCAGCGATTGCCAGCTTTAAGTATTGGATCATACGTTTTACAAAGAGGCGGCTTACGCCGCCCCTCTTATCAAACGATTAAGAACCTGAACGGTAGTTCGGCGCTTCTTTCGTGATAGTCACATCGTGCACGTGGGACTCACCCATGCCCGCTGAAGTCACTTTCACAAATTGGGCTTTTTCATTCAGTTCTAGAATGGTGGCACAACCGGTTAAGCCCATGCATGAACGAAGGCCGCCCATATGTTGATGGATGATTTCCTTCAACTTGCCTTTGTAAGGCACGCGCGCCTCTACACCTTCGGGGACTAACTTGTCTGCAGCGTTGTCCGATTGAAAATAGCGGTCAGAAGAACCTTGAGACATAGCGCCTAATGAACCCATACCACGGTAGGATTTATACGCACGGCCTTGATATAACTCAGTTTCGCCCGGTGCTTCCTCAGTTCCCGCAAACATTGAGCCCGCCATAATGCAAGATGCACCCGCGGCTAATGCTTTGGCTAAATCGCCAGAGAAACGAATGCCGCCGTCGGCAATCACAGGAATACCTAGGCTCTTCATGGCTGCGGCAGCATCGGATACCGCGGTAATTTGTGGTACGCCCACGCCTGTCACGATACGAGTCGTACAGATAGAACCAGGGCCAATACCCACTTTAACTGCGTTAACACCCGCTTCGACTAAGGCTAATGCACCTTCTGCCGTGGCAACGTTACCACCAATAATTTGCAAATCAGGATGTTTAGCGCGAGTTTCACGAATACGTTGTAAAACGCCTTCTGAATGGCCATGGGAAGAATCGATAAGTAAGACGTCAACACCGGCTTTAACCAGAGCGTCAACACGCTCTTCATTACCAGCGCCCGCACCTACGGCGGCACCAACACGTAAACGGCCTAACTCATCTTTACAGGCATTCGGTTTACGTTCGGCTTTTTCGAAGTCTTTAACTGTGATGAGGCCTTTCAGCTTATAGTTATCATCAACCACAAGCACTTTTTCGATACGATGTGAGTGCATCAATTTTTGCACTTCATCTAATTTAGTGCCTTCGGCAACAGTGACTAAACGCGCTTTAGGCGTCATCACTTCTTCTACCGTTTTGCTCCAATCTGTCACGAAACGTACGTCACGACCAGTGATGATACCGACCAGCTCGTTGGCTTCGTTGACCACGGGATAACCCGCAAAACCATTCTTCAGTGTTAACACTTTCAGATCGGCTAAGGTCGTTGATGGGGTAACAGTCACAGGTTGTTGAACCACGCCCGCTTCGTAAATTTTTACTTTACGAACTTCTTCGGCTTGTTTTTCAATGCTCATGTTTTTATGAATAAAGCCTAAGCCGCCTTCCTGCGCCATCGCGATCGCAAGACGAGCTTCGGTAACTGTGTCCATAGCGGCAGACACAAGTGGGATATTCAATTCAATGGTATTGGTCAGGCGAGTTTTTAGAATGGCGGTATTTGGGAGTACAGTCGAATGCGCAGGAACAAGCAACACATCGTCAAAAGTAAGCGCTTCTTTAATTAAACGTAGCATATGCAACATCTCCCCAGTTGAGTAGGATTTAGAGGTGAAATATTGCGGCGGGATTATACCTTGCATATCGCCACTGGTAAATGGAAAATAGTAAATATCCCCATTTTATTGAGTTATTCGATGCAAGGCACCAAAAACAACATTTATACTGTCTCGCGGCTCAATGGTGAAGTCAGACAAGTTCTCGAAGGACAACTGGGTAAAATTTGGCTTAATGGCGAAATATCCAACTTTTCCTCCCCCAGCTCAGGTCATTGGTATCTCACCTTAAAAGACCACTCTTCACAGATCCGTTGCGCCATGTTTAAGGGCCGTAACCAGACGGTCAGCTTTAAGCCCATCAATGGTCAGCAAGTGCTGGTCAAAGGCGCGATCAGCGTTTATGAACCCAGAGGCGACTATCAATTATTAATTGAGTCCATGCTGCCCGCTGGGGATGGATTACTCGCCCAGCAGTTCGATGCACTCAAGATGAAGCTCGCCGCCGAAGGATTATTCGCCGCCGACACCAAAAGATTGCTACCCAAAAATATTCAACGCATTGGCGTTATTACGTCACCTACGGGTGCGGCGATCCGTGATGTGTTACATGTATTGGCAAGGCGCGATCCTTCGATTGAAGTCATTATCTATCCGACTCAAGTTCAGGGCGAAACCGCGGCGCAGAGTATTTGTCAGGCAATCAATATCGCCAACCAACGTTTAGAAGTCGATGTATTACTGCTCACCCGCGGCGGCGGTTCGCTTGAGGATTTGTGGTGTTTTAACAGCGAAGCCCTCGCCCACACGATTTATAACAGCGCCCTACCCATTGTCAGCGCCGTCGGCCACGAAGTTGATACGACTATCAGTGATTATGTTGCTGATATCCGCGCCCCAACACCGTCTGCAGGCGCGGAGCTATTATCACAAGACAGTGATAATAAGGCGCAAAAACTCGCCACAGCCTTATCGCGCCTGCAACAAAGCGCGAAACATTATCAGCTTAAACAAGAAAGACGACTTAGTTTGCTAGAGCACAGACTGCAACGCCAAGGCCCTAAACGGACTTTGCAGCAGTTCGAACAAAGATTCGATGAGATGCAATTACGACTAGAGTCCGCGCTGTCGAATCGCTTGCATCTATTCAGCCGCCGTCAGCAGTTGCTCGCAAGCCGCCTTGAACAGCAATCTCCCAAGCATAAACTCGCCATTGAGGGTAACCGCTTAGGTTATCTTGCGAGCCGCTTACAGGATGCATTGCAGGACAAACTCAGCCAAAGTGAACAGCGGATAAAATACGCGGCCCATCAGCTTGAAACCGTCAGCCCGCTTGCCACGTTAAGTCGTGGTTACAGCATTACCACTGACATCCACCATCAAGTGGTCGACTCTGCCGATAAACTGGCCATCGGTGATAGTTTGCAGACCCGCTTGCGCCATGGACAAGTGATCTCAACCGTCACTCAGATAAAGCCGCTCGAATAACGAATAACACTAGCAAGAGCAAGGCTAAAATCATCTTAAAACACAAAAGGAACCCTAAGGTTCCTTTTGTTTCAAATATGTCTGGTAAAAAACACTATTTGGTTTTTCTGTCTTTAATATGGCTTTGTGCGCGCTTGCGGCGGCGCTCTTGGCTCATAGTCAACTTTTCAGTCTTGTTTTCAAATGGGTTATCACCCTCTTGGAAACGCAGCTGGATTGGCGTACCTACGACTTTCAATGAACGACGGAAGTAGTTCATCATGTAACGCTTATACGAGTCAGGCAGTCTACTCACTTGGTTACCGTGAATAACCACGATTGGCGGATTGTAACCACCGGCGTGAGCGTATTTAAGCTTCACACGACGGCCATTCACTAATGGCGGCTGGTGATCGTCCTGCGACATTTGCATAATACGGGTCAGCATAGAAGTGCTGACGCGGCGTGTGGCACTGTCGTAAGCTTCTTCAATCGATTCAAATAAATGGCCAACACCAGTACCGTGCAGCGCCGAAATAAAGTGAATACGGGCAAAGTCGATAAAACCAAGACGACGGTCAAGCTCACTCTTCACGCGATCTTTAATGCCTTGGTCGATACCATCCCACTTGTTGACAGCAATAACCAAAGCGCGACCCGCATTGAGTGCGAAACCTAACAGACCTAAATCTTGTTCGGCGATACCTTCACGGGCATCGATGATAAGCAAAACCACGTTAGCATCTTCAACCGCTTTCAAGGTCTTGATCACTGAGAATTTCTCAATGACTTGATGTACTTTACTCCGGCGACGAACACCCGCAGTATCGATAATCACGTACTCGCGACCTTCACGTTCCATTGGAATGTAAATACTGTCACGGGTCGTACCGGGTTCATCAAATACCACGACACGCTCTTCACCTAGAATACGGTTAGTCAGGGTTGACTTACCGACGTTAGGTTTACCTATGATCGCCAGCTTGATAGGCAAATCTTGCAGACGCTTTTGCTCAGCTTCGGCTTCTTCTTCAGTATATTCACGCTCTTCAGTAACTTCGTCTTCACCTTGACGCACAATGCCCATCGCTTCGGCATAAGGGGTCAGCGCGTATTCGATCATATTAGTCACGCCGCGTCCTTGAGACGCCGCCATTTGGTAAACTTCACCTAGACCTAAAGACCAAAACTCGGCACAAGCAGAATCAGCATCAATACCGTCAACTTTGTTAGCAACCACAAAGGTAGTTTTTTCACGGCTACGTAAGTGCTGTGCAATCGACAGATCCGCAGCGGTTAAACCCGCGCGCGCATCGGTCATAAATAAAACGACATCGGCTTCTTCAATGGCAGCAAGGGATTGCTCAGCCATTTTCGTCTCGATCCCTTCTTCAGTGCCATCGATACCGCCGGTATCGACCACAATGAACTCATAGCCGGATAAGAATGCTCGACCATATTTACGGTCACGTGTTAGGCCAGGAAAGTCAGCAACCAGCGCATCACGCGTGCGCGTAAGACGATTAAATAGGGTGGATTTACCGACGTTCGGCCGACCAACAAGGGCCACTACAGGGATCATGATTTTGCCTCTAAAAAACTTTTCAATAAAAAGCCCCCGGAACACACTTCCAGGGGCTCAGCAAGGATAACACTTTTAACTATGGAAGTGTTACAACAGCCAACTTTCCGCTGCGACCTTGAACATAGATTTTATCATCCACCACTAACGGCTGGCTGTATAATCCTGAGCTGTCCACTTGGACACGACCCACAATCGTCCCTGTACTGCGATCGATAAAGTGTAAATAACCTTCGAAATCACCCACAACTAAATAGTCTTTATATACAGCCGGAGATGTCAGAGTGCGGTTAGCTAACTCAGAATTACTCCACAGTTCCAAACCGTTACGTTTATCAACTGAGTAGATACGGCTGTGATCGTCAACTAAGTACAAGCTTAGGCCCGCTGATGCTAACTCGTTAAAGCTAGAATACTTACGTGTCCACACAACTCGACCCGTGCGCAGTTCCATCGACACTAAGTTACCGTTGTAGCTCACTGCATATAAGTTGTCGCCAAGGATCAAGGGCGTCATATCCACGTCGGCCATACGCGTAAACTCGTTACCGCCCGTTGGATTGTAAATCGCCTGTTCCCACGCAGCTTGACCATTGTTTTTAATCACAACAGCCACTTTGCCATCGGCGGTACCTATGAAGAAACCACCCGCTTCGTAAGCTGCAGAACCTGTACCGCGCAGGGTTAGATTCGGCAATTGCATTTCATACACCCACAGCTTAGCGCCAGTATCGACGTTAAACGCTTCGAGTGAACCAGAACTGGTACTGACCACCACGACGTCATCGGCCACAGTGGGAGCTGACAGTAATTCACCGCCCGCAACGACATGCCATAACACTTGACCATCTTCAGCGTTCAGTGCAGCAAGCAGCCCACTTTCACCGCCTAAAAAGACTTTATTACGCGCAGCAGTCACACCAGCAGCAATACGCGCACCTTTATTTTTCGCTAAAGCGTTATCACGAAACTCTTCGCTGAAATCTTTAGTCCAAACGCGCTCGCCAGTGGCCTCATCGAAGGCAACCACTTCACCATAACGGTCGGCGGCAAAAATTTTTCCGTAACTAACGGCGGGGGCGAGGCGAGAATAATAATCACCAACACCATTACCGACAGAGGCGCTCCAACTCACTTCAGGAAACACTGTCGCCTGAATGGCAGTTAACTCACTTACCGGTTCTTCTTCGACATCGCTCGACGAACAGGCGGATAACATGGCCAGACTTAATCCAGCGGCTAGCAGGTTTTTGCACCAAGACTTCATCAAGGGATCCCTTATGCCTGATTTAGGCTATCAAGTTTGATTTTAAGCGCAGGGCTTGTCACCACACCACCATTGTCCATGGCAGCTTGATAAGCTGTTTTTGCCTTCTCAACTTCACCTTGACGAACTAAGAAATCACCTTTCAACTCATCGCGCTGAGCGAAGAAAGCTTTATCTGTTACTTGATCTAAGGTCGCTAGAGCTGCATCAATTTGACCTTGCTCTGCTTGTACTCGTGCTAAACGCAAAGTCGCAATCACATCTAAACCAGCACCAGGTTTAGCCGCAATCACCTTGTTCAAGGCATCAATCGCTTTTGGATAATCCTTCGCTTCTACCGCAGTTTTGGCCACGATCAGTTCTAACAAGGCTTGATAGCCCTTTTGATCGTGATTTTTAGAAAACTCGGCGACACCCGCAAGCATTGCGGCTTCATCGGCAGATTTAGTGGTCAAATTTTGGAACGCTTTTGAAGCTTCTTCCGCTTGCGCCACTTTAACGTCAGAATAATAATTCCACGCATATAGGCCGCCTAAACCCACTACGGCACCGATTAAAATTGAATTTCCGTAATCTTTCCAGAACTGCTTGATAGCATCAACTTGTTGTTCTTCTGTGCTATAAATTTCCACGCGCACGTCCCCTTTATTTGATCAGTTCAGCCAAAAATGCGCCTAAGGCACTTCGAGCTACCCGTTGTTGTTCGATGTCATTGCGTAAATGTTTAACCGTAACCATACCTTCGGCAAGTTCATCTTCACCTATCAGTAGTGCCACACTCGCACCGCTTTTGTCGGCACGCTTCATTTGTTTCTTCACGTTACCGCCGCCACAGTGACTCATCACTTTAAGGTTTGGCAGTGCGTTACGTAATTCCTGCGCGACCTTGATGGCTTCAACCAGACAGCTATCACCCATGGCCGTGACATACACATCCACTTCTGGCGGAATATCTTTGGTCAGCTCTAAGGTTTCAAGCAGCAAGACAATGCGCTCTAAGCCCATAGCAAAACCGACCGCGGGAGTATCTTTACCACCTAACTGGGCGACTAAACCATCGTAGCGACCACCCGCAAGTACAGTACCTTGTGAGCCTAAACTCGATGTAACCCATTCAAATACAGTACGATTATAGTAATCTAAACCACGTACTAGACGCGGATTAATGGTGTATTTGATACCCACTGCGTCAAGTAGTTCACGTAATTGTGAAAAATGTGTCTTCGATTCTTCACCGAGAAAATCCATTAACTCTGGTGCATCAACCAATATGGCTTGGACATTTTGATCTTTTGAATCCAATACTCGCAGCGGATTGCTGTACATGCGACGCTTACTGTCTTCATCGAGCGCATCTTTATGCAGCTCTAAAAACGCTATTAAGGCATCACGATAAACAGCGCGCTCAGCAGGATCACCTAAGGTATTTAGCTCTAGCGAGACGTGCTCGCTAATACCGAGTTTTTCCCACAGACGTGCCGATAGCATTAGGACTTCAGCATCAATATCAGCCGAGCCAATGCCATACACTTCAACGCCAAATTGGTTAAACTGACGATAACGGCCTTTTTGTGGACGTTCGTGGCGGAACATAGGACCCATATACCAAAGACGTTGCTCTTGGTTATATAGCAGACCGTTTTCGTTACCTGCACGCACTGTCGACGCGGTACCTTCTGGGCGCAGCGTTAAGCTGTCACCGTTATTATCTGCGAAGGTATACATTTCTTTTTCAACAATATCAGTTACTTCACCGATAGAGCGTTTAAAAAGATCGGTATTTTCCACTATTGGAGTGCGGATTTCGCTGTAACCGTAAGCACTGACGCTCGAACGTAGTACCGCTTCCACTTTTTGCCATAGAGGACTTTGAGTTGGCAGAATGTCATTCATTCCGCGAATCGCTTGGATCTGTTTTGCCACTGTATCGACTCGTCCGATTTCGCTAAATTAATAAAAATGTCACGCATTATAGGCTTTTGAGCGTAAAACGTAAAACGACCCCGTCGGTTTCGGGGCCTAGCTCAACATCATTAGGCGTAATCTATGCCCAAATGCGGGTACATATTACTCAGTTGTGTCTTTGATTTGAATACGGTTCGCCATTTGACTGGCTTTTGCGCGAATTTTCGCTTCGAGGAAATCGACAATGTTGTCGTTGTCAAAACGTTCTTTTTGACGTTCACCCTCATCATAGTAACCGCTCTTATTGTGCCCACCCGTTAAACCGATGTGCGACACTAAGGCTTCACCTGGGCCGTTGACTACGCAGCCGATAATAGACACATCCATGGCGGTAGTCACGTCTTCGAGGCGACGCTCTAACTCATTGACTGTACTGATCACATCGAACTCTTGACGAGAACAAGATGGACAGGCAATGAAATTAATGCCACGGCTACGAATACGCAGCGACTTTAAAATGTCAAAACCGACTTTGATTTCTTCGACCGGATCAGCGGCCAAGGAAATACGTAGGGTATCACCTATGCCTTCGGCCAATAACATACCTAAGCCTACGGCCGATTTCACTGAACCCGCGCGCGCGCCACCAGCTTCGGTAATGCCTAAATGCAGGGGTTGGCGAATTTGTTTTGCTAATAAACGGTAGGATTCGACCGCTAAAAATACATCGGAGGCTTTAACGCTGACCTTAAACTGGTCAAAGTTCAATCTGTCCAGAATATCCACATGGCGCATAGCTGATTCAAGCAAGGCTTCAGGTGTGGGTTCTTTGTACTTGTCCATTAGATCTTTTTCTAATGACCCACCATTCACACCAATACGGATGGGAATATTATGGTCACGGGCACATTCCACCACGCTACGAATACGCTCTTCATTGCCTATATTGCCCGGATTGATTCGAAGGCAATCGACACCGTACTCGGCAACTTTTAGAGCAATGCGATAATCAAAATGAATGTCGGCCACTAAAGGAACATTGACCGCTTGCTTAATGAGCTTAAAGGCTTCAGCCGCATCCATAGTGGGTACAGAGATACGCACTATATCGGCACCGACTTTCTCTAAGGCACGAATTTGAGCAATTGTCGCTTCAACATCTGTGGTCTTAGTATTAGTCATTGACTGAACAGCAATCGGCGCCCCATCACCAATCGGTACATTACCCACATAAATGCGAGTGGAAGGACGTCTTTTTATGGGAGTTTCATTATACATGCTTAATACGCTCTATTTCGGTACGTGCTGCAGATCATTACGCGTTCGTTAGGCTTTAGGCAAGGTTAACCGCGCGACTCGTCCCTTGGGGAAATCCGCTAGGCTAACAATTTGTCCATCTAAGCTTAAGGTCGCTACATGGGGTGCACCTAAAATGACTTTAAACGGCGGTACACCGCTCACTTGCACTGTTGCGCCAGCGCCTTTAACACCATCGACTAACGCTTTACCTTTAGCATCAACAATGTTTATCCAGCAATCACCCGTCAACTGGACATCTATAATCGATTGTCCTGCAACAGCAACCAAAGTACTTGCTGCAGTGGCAGTGGTCGTTGATGTTGTGGTCGGTGAAGGCGTTGCACTAACAGGCTGTTGGACTACAGGAGCTGTCGTTTGCTGAACCGATGGCGTTGTCGTAGTGGCTGCGATTGCTGAACCGCCATCTTCATTACTCGTATCAACGGTCTGAGGATAATTATTGTCCGTTGGTCCTGTGCTGACATCAATAGTGCTTGCATCAGTATCTTTAATTGGACCATCGATAGACATTGAGCCGTTTGCGGCAATCTCAGTCAAACGAGGACTGGCATCCGTTTCGGTCAATAACACATCACCTGGCAGCGTCTGATTCGCTGCTGCGACCTCTTCAGCCGTGGGTTGCGACACATCAATAGTGCTCAGCAAGGTCGTTTTTTGCATCCACCAGACGACTAACGAACCGAGTAACACTATGACGATAAAAATACTCAGCCAAGTTAAACGTGTATCGCGAGCTTGATATGTGGTTTTGCGTGAAAAACTTTGCATTGCAGGCTCAGTCACAACTGGCACTTGCTGCACAAGACAAGCTTCAATCAAAGCCGCATCGGCACTGACCATACGCGCGTAGTTTTTCACATAGCCACGTACATAAGTCGATGAGGCAATATTTGTAAAATTGTCAGCTTCAATATCTTCAATAATACGAGGACGTAGATGCAGCTTTACAGCGGCATCTTGAATACTAAGGCCCATTTTTTCGCGGGCGGCTTTTAATAAAGTACCAAGCGTGACATCTAGCGCGACTGATTGCGGTGCTACCGACTCAACTGGCGCATTGGTTTCATGATCTTTCATTGATGCAAATTAACTCTGTATTGCTTGGCCTGAGGTGATGCTGGGAATTTGGCAAGCAATAAAATACCAAATCTCTTCACAGCGGCATCATCATTCACTGCCTGCTCTATTTTGATCCCGAGCGCTAAACTTTCTGGAGTTTGCTCAGCCACTTGGTGATAGCGCGCTAATTGGTTTCGCGCCTGAATAAAATCACCTTGATCGACTTCTAACTCTGCCAACTCCAGTAATGACACCGAGCGTCTCGGGTCATACTTTAACGCCATCTGAAAATACTGTCGTGCCTTTTCTGCTTGTCCTGCTTCGCGACTACAAAGACCTAAGTTCTCATAGCTTGAGGCAGTGCGCGTATATTTGGGCATTTCAATTGCGGCCAAAAACATTTTTTCAGCTTTGTTGTATTGCTTTTGTTGGCACAAAAACACCCCGAAATTATTCATGGAATCGCCAGAGGCGTCCTTAGTACTAATGGCATTCATGTACGACTCTTCGGTACGCACTAAATCGCCCACGGTTTGATAGTAATAAGCCAGAGCGGTATGCACATCTTCGAGCTCTGGAGCATATTCTAATGCTTTATCAAGATTGTATTTGGCTTGTTCCGTGCTACCTCGATTTAAATAGGTTAAACCGAGCTGCATCCGCTCTCTTGCGGCGGCGACTTTGTCTAACTTTCGTTCCGAAACAGGAATATCTGTCCCAGTATAAGTACGCTCAGTGACGCATCCTGTCATCAATAACGACAGGCTTAAAATCAACGAAAACCTTGGCAATCCATGCTTCATGGGCAAGCCTATAAATCTGTGCAAACAAAGAGTTAATTCATTGTGACTGAAATCTGGTTTTCTTGCATGCGTTTTTTCGCTAAACGTTTCGTTCTGTCGCGAATATCGCCAGCTAACTGACCACAAGCGGCATCGATGTCATCTCCACGGGTTTTACGTACGATGACAGTAAAACCGTATTCCATAAGAACCTTAGAAAAACGGTCGATACGTGAATTAGATGAGCGGCCATAAGGCGAGCCTGGATACGGATTAAATGGGATCAGATTCACCTTACAAGGCGTATCTTTCATTAACTTAGCTAACTCATGGGCTTGGTCTGTGCTGTCGTTGATATGATCTAACATCACATATTCAACTGTCACGCGGCCGCGGTTAGCATTTGATTTAGCAATATAGCGACGAATACCCGCTAAAAACTCATCCAGCGGATACTTTTTATTGATCGGAACCAGAATGTCACGCAACTCATCATTAGGTGCATGAATACTGACAGCAAGTGCCACATCGATGGCATCGCCCAGTTTATCTAACGCTGGCACTACGCCTGAGGTTGATAAAGTCACGCGGCGCTTTGATAAACTAAAACCAAAATCATCGAGCATGATGTCCATCGCAGGGATCACATTGGCTAAATTGAGTAATGGCTCACCCATGCCCATCATCACGACGTTAGTGATCGGACGCTCGCCCGTGTCTTTTGCAAATCCTAAAAAGTGCGACACGCGCCAGATTTGGCCGACGATTTCAGAAACCGTTAAGTTACGGTTAAAACCTTGCTGACCCGTCGAACAGAAAGTACATTCCAGCGCACAGCCAACCTGTGAAGATACACACAAGGTCGCACGATCATCCTCAGGAATATAAACCGTTTCCACTTCTTGGCCTTGGCCAACATTGATTGCAAATTTTATCGTACCATCGGTCGATTTTTGGAAACTCGAAATTTCTGGTGCAACGATCTCGCAGCGGGCCGCCAACTTTTGACGTAACACTTTGTTGATGTTGGTCATCTCTTCGAAGTCACTGACACCGAAATGATATAGCCATTTCATGAGCTGATCGGCACGAAAGGGTTTTTCACCCATTTCCGCAAATAATGCGCGCATCGCCTTACGATCAAGGTCTAATAAATTGATCTTCTTTTCACTCATATAGCTAACCTCAACACCAAAAACCGGATCCTGCAACAGGGCGGCGAATTATACAGACGCAAATAAATTTTAGCCAGTAACTCAATTCACCTATGATAGAATCTCCAAGGGCTAATATTGGCCTAAAATACGGAGTTGTAATTCCACCTATATGTTAACCCTCATCATTATAGTGCTTGTCGCTGTTGCTGTTTCTTTTCTGTGCAGTGTGTTCGAAGCTGTTCTGTTATCGGTTACCCCAAGTTATATCGCATCACTCGAACAAACTGACAGTGCCGCAGCCGCGCGCTTGCGTAGATTGAAAGAGAATGTCGAAGCCCCTTTGGTGTCAATCCTTACCCTAAATACTATCGCTCATACCGTCGGTGCCGCCGTTGCAGGTGCGCAAGCGGCTAAAGTATTTGGTGACGATATGTTAGGTGTTTTCTCGGGCGTATTAACCTTTATTATCCTGTTTTTCTCAGAAATCATTCCTAAATCATTGGGTGCAAACCATTGGCGTCGCCTCGCACCAAGTGTTTCTGTTGCCGTGCTGTGGATGAAGCGTACCACTAAACCGCTGATCTGGATGTCACAGCAAGTCACTCGCCTAATGGGCAAAGGTGATGAAGGCCACTACATACGCCAAGAGATGAGTGCTATGGCCAAAATTGGTCATGAATCCGGTGAGCTTGATGAGCAAGAGTCAAAAATTTTGACGCAAATGCTGAAAGTGCGAGATATGCCAGTCACGGCGATCATGACGCCGCGCACTGTGATGTTTTCTTTGCCCATAGATCTCACCCAAAATGAGTTTGTGCGCCAATACCGCGACAAGCCTTTTACCCGAATTCCAGTTTACGACCAAGATCATGATGATGTGATTGGTTACATTACCCGCACCGATGTATTGCTAGCAGAGCGTTACACGCCAGAAGCACCGATTGGTGAACTTAAACGAAGTTTATTTGTGGTGCCTGAAACCGCAAAAATACTGCCACTTTTTGAGCGTATGATTAAACGTAACACCCAAATTGCGATGGTGGTCGACGAGTACGGCAGTAGCCAAGGTATCGTAACTCAAGAAGATATCATCGAATCTATGTTAGGATTAGAGATTGTCGATCTAAACGACCCCGCGACCGATATGCAGCAATTGGCACGTAAACTTTGGACTAAGCGCATGAAGCAAAAAGGCATTCGCCTATCCGATGACGGTGATTTTGAAGCCGCATCCGATGATGACGAAGCCAAATCCGGCTGAAGGCTAACCAAGTTTAGTGCTTGTTAATATAAAGGGAGCCTAGCTCCCTTTATTCTTTTAGAATGCGGATAACTCAGAGCCCTCTGAAACTCGCATTTTCAGGTTGCTTGGGTATATACTCACCCGCCGTAATAGAGGTAAGTTATGACACAGAGCTACACACTCTCACTCGCGCACATTAATGACACCCATTCGAATTTTGAACCCTGCCGCGTCCAATTTAGCCTTAACATAGGCCAGCATAAGCTAGATGTGACCAGCCATAGCGGTGGTTATGCCCGCATCGGCCATCACATCACAAAAGCGCGTCACACCGCTGCACAAACCAATACGCCTTTTATTTTCCTGCATGGTGGTGACAGCTTCCAGGGCACGCTGTATTTCAGCCATTTTAAAGGTAAGGCCAACGCCCACTTACTCAATCTGTTGGCACCTGATGCTATGGTCATTGGCAACCACGATATCGATGAAGGTAACGCCAGACTTGCCGAGTTTGCCAAGCAAATTGATTTCCCATTGCTTGCGGGCAATATGGATTTAAGCCAAGAAGATCTTAACAAACCCGGTTGTCTGCGAGGTTTGCCTAATATCTTGGATTATGATCATGAGCAACAACGCGCGAAATACCTACTTAAGCCCTTCCACGATAAGACCTTAGCCATTGTCGGTATTACCTTAGATCAGATGAAAGAGATCGCTCGTCCCGATCCAGATACCCATTTTGTCGATGCTATCGCCACTACTGCGCGCACGGTTGAGTACCTTAAAAATCAAGGTATTAAGCATATTATCGTGCTCAGTCACTTAGGCTTAGATCAGGATAAACGCCTCGCGGCCGAAGTCGATGGTATTAGCCTTATCGTCGGCGGTCACACGCATACGCTACAGGGGGATTTTCGCGCCTTAGGTTTGAGCAACCTGCCCTACGGTGAAGTCATCAATAACACGCCCATAGTGCATGCGGGTAAGTATGCCGAAGTCGTCGGCTTAGCCGAGGTAGTATTTGACGCTGAAGGTAAAATGCTGAGCTTAACAGGCGGCAACTACTTCATGCTAGATCAACACTTTATCTTAAGTGCTAACACGGCCGTCGATAACCAAGATTACCAAGCTGTGCGCCAGCAGCTTAATCAGCATCCGAATATCTTTTGGGATGATGCCGATGCCGATATCGATGGCGTGATCCGAGATATCTACAAACCGGCTATCGCAGAGATGGAAAACAAAGTGTTAGCACTGGTGCCGAAGAACTTAGTCCATACCCGCTTACCCTCTAAAGCCCTGCCCCACGGCAGTGAAATAGCACCTTGGGTGAGTCGCAGCATGTTCCAAGAAGCCAAACTGGTCGACCCAAGAGTGAACTTTGCTCTGCATAATGCTGGCGGTGTGCGCCAATCGGTGGCCCAAGGACAATTGACACTAGCCGATGTGATGGGGCAATTACTCCCCTTCGAATTACCATTAGTTAAGTATGAAATTCAAGGTCAATTCCTCTATCAAGCGCTCGAATCGGCGATTAACGCGGCGACCAACAACAGCGTCCGTGGCACAGGCGCGGGCAGCTTCCCTTACACCTACGGCCTACGGTATTACTACGATGGGCGACGCCCACTGGGTGAGCGTTTATTCAGACTAGAGATGATGCAGCAAGACAGCCAATCACTATGGTATCCCGTTGAATCTGAGTCACTTTACGTAGGAGTTTCAACATCTTACACCGCTGCAGGTAAAGAAGGTTATTCTCCATTGCTGCAAGCCCGCTGGCAGGAGTCGATGGAGTCACTGACTTTGCCACAGGCCTTTATTCGATTCTTGAATCGCTCACCGAATCTGTCTGATTTATTGTCACAGCATGTGCATTACACCAGCCACAGCCAACGTATAGGTTAGGCGCTATGCTCCTCATGGCGTAAGCATTAATGCTGTGAGGAGCAAAGTAAGCGGCTACTTACAAAGCGCTAAACAAACCTGAGCTTAAAATTGCCAATCACATTGCGGTAAACGCGCAGTAAACCAATCCTGCGCCTTGCCTTCAGCATATTTACGCCATGCCATAAACACAGCTTGCGTTGGGCGCGGCATTTCCACATGACAAGCCACTAGGCTTCCCGCCGCCAACGTATCTAAGATCAAGTGCTTTGGAATGTAACCCACGCCTAATCCCAATTGCTGCGCCTTAATTTTGGTCTGCATGTTCGGCACACGGATCACTTGGCGACTATCAAATAAACCACTTGATCGCTGTGCTAGGGCAGTCGAACTGTCTGCCACCACAATAGAAGGAAATTGCAGCAATGCCTCGGTCGGAATTGGACCTGCATGTTGCGCCAATGGGTGCGCGGGATTTAAAGCAAATACAAACTCCAACTCCCCAATTTCAACCACATGATATTGGCCTTTGGGCAACTCCCCTGTTACGCCGATAGCGATATCGGCACGGCCAGAATAGAGCGCATCCCAACCACCACCTAAGGACTCTTCGCTGATATTCACAGTCACTTGCTTACCCAGCTCAGTAAACTCACCAATCAACTGCAGCAGAGGTAAATCCGGCACCACTGTATCTATAGCTAAGGTCAATGAAGACTCCCAGCCTGTCTCGAGTTGACGCACCGCCTCTTCGAGCCTTGATGTTGCCGCAAGGATTTCTCGGCCTTGGCGCAGTACAAGTTGACCGACTAAGGTCAGCTCGGCGCGCTGGCCCTTACGTTCAAATAATTTTGTGCCTAAATCGCTTTCCAGTTTCTGCACTGTGTAGGTCAGTGCCGACGGCACCCGAAACAAGGACTCAGCAGCAGCGGAAAAACTGCCTTTTTTATCAATGGCATCGAGAACGATTAATCCATCGAGACTAATAGATGGCAACATATAAACCTTATATTCAAATTATTTGAAATGGACATTGAAAATGTTCCGATTTTCTTTGCCAAAGGTCAAGTCTACACTGCTTAGCAATGGAGAAGTTCTGCGGAACTGCAGCCAAACTGACTTAAGACTGAGTGAACAATACACTTAACTATTCGTTAAATAATTTGAAATGAGGAATATCCCATGAAAGCACTGATCACAAAAACACTGAAATCAGCCCCGAGTTTTGCCCCACTGGCACTGCGCATTCCTATCGGGATCATCTTAATCGCCCATGGTTCACAAAAACTGTTTGGCTGGTTTGGCGGTTACGGCTTAGAAGGCACCGGACAATGGATGGCATCCATAGGTTTGACGCCAGGTTACTTAATGGCATTGATGGCAGGTTCAAGTGAATTCTTCGGCGGCCTATTCCTATTACTCGGCCTGCAGACTCGCCCAACGGCCCTCGTCTTGTCATTCACTATGGTTGTGGCGATTTTCTCGGTACATATAGGCAACGGTCTGTTCCTTGCCAATAACGGTTACGAATTTGGTCTCGCCCTATTAGCAGCCACAGTCTCATTGACGGTATCAGGTGCTGGCAAATTCGCTGTCGATAACGTATTCGCTAACCGCATCAAATAAAGGGGAAAGCAAGATGATCACATTAAGAAAAGCACAAGATCGCGGTCAAGCAGACTTAGGCTGGCTAAAGAGTCAACATACCTTCTCTTTCTCTAGCTACTATGACCCAGAGCACATGGGGATATCATCCCTAAGAGTCATCAACGATGACAGAGTGGCACCCGGCGCAGGTTTTGATACCCATGGTCATAAAGACATGGAGATCATCAGTTACGTGATATCCGGCACTATCGCCCACAAGGATAGCTTCGGCAATATCAAAACCTTACCCGCAGGTGAGTTTCAATTGATGTCCGCAGGTAAAGGCATTTACCACAGCGAGTTTAATGCCTCTAAAACCGAGCCACTGCACTTTTTACAGATTTGGATCCGCCCAGATACTTTAGGCATAGATGCGGGCTATCAGCAAAAAGCATTTGAGCAAAGCTCACCACTGACGGCTGTAGTGACACCAAACGGTGAAAATGGCACGCTCAAAGTGCAACAAGATGCGACCCTATATCGTTTAGTGTTGAGTGAAGGTGAAAAAGTAACGATGAGTAGAAACGCCGCTCAAGCAAATCGTCATCTGTATGTTCAATTGATTGAAGGTACGTTGGATATCAATGGCACAACACTCACGGCTGGGGATGGCGCACATCTGACACAACTCGCAAGTGTCGACTTTACTGCAACAAGCGGCCCAGTTACCGCATTAGTGTTCGATTTATCGCCTAATGCGTAATACAAGTGATTTAACAAAGCGATTCAGTAATTCAGCTTCACTATTTATTAGTTATTAGCAAACTACCAAGCAAACGATTGAGTAAGTGATTAGATGCCAGCTTGATAAGCACTCACCAAGAAGCACTGCCACAAGTCATCTTTGGCAGTGTTTTTTATTGGCGCTTCTATGGCGATGTTATAAAGCAGTGCTAACGGCTTCGTTTAGCTACCAGAACAGCCCTTGATAAGCTGAGTTAGAGGGCGAGCGTCATGCTGAAGTTAACCAACACTTGAGCTTGGCCCTGTGCTTTATCCGTCGCATTCAAAAAACGCTTATGTTCATTACGACGAATACTGCGAAATCCCTGTTTCTCAAAAAAAGGCCGCGCGAGATAGGATGCTTCAACCGTTAATCGTTTCAGCGCTAAGATTTTAACTTCTTCAAACAACGCAAAATACAAAGAGGTAGCCACCCCAGAACGGGCATATTCTGGATGAACAAACAAACATTCCACTTCAGCAGCGGCTTCAACATCGCTGTCGGTGCCTATCTTAAGATTGATAAAACCCACCAGCATATTATCGGTTTCGGCAACCCAAATAGTGGTTCCCTGTAAGCGTTCAAGCCAATAGTTCTCACTGCGGATCTCACCTTCGATATAAGCCCAAGCAGAGCGCTCGGCAAACGAGTAAAACTCGCCAGAGCCTTGCATTACACTCGCCTCAAAGATTGCCGCCAACTGCGAGACATCCGATGGCGTAAATAGTCGAATCTTCATTCTCTGCCCTCCATCTTGAATCATTAATTGACTTAGATTAACCGAATTCTAATTTAAGCTAAACAGTGCTTATTTAGTTTAATAGTGTCACTAAACGGCGTTAAGCTAATGTTTTACTGTGGAATACCTTACATCACTTTCTAGCTGAAACCATAGTAAACGCGCGTTAAATATTCTTTCCTATATTCTTTTCCATATAGAAACCGGGGATCACTTGCCCAAGTTTTTGCTGATAACTGCGCTGTATTTGAATAAATCCCATCCGAGTAAACAACCCTTTAGAGAGATAAGATGCGTCCAAGCTCAAGCGCACATAGCCTTGTGCCTTAGCCCAAGCTTCTAAAACAAGATAAGCGCGCTCACCTAATCCCTGACCTTGATAATCTGGATGTATATATAAGCTATCTAAGTAACCTTGGCGGGGGAAATGGGTTTCGACATTGATAAAACCGCAACAAACTGAAGAAGCTGTCGCTTCATCTATGGCTAAAACCACCCACGCCTTCGAGCGACATAACCGTAAATCCCAATGTTTAGCCGATCTTGGCGCCGCAGACCAAGCCATAAGCTGCGCCTGCGCATAACGAACATGGGTAATGCTGTGCACGCAAAGGTGAAATAACTCACTCACTTCACGTGCATAACATGACTGATAAGGCTGGATCTCGAACTGTTCAAACGCCATAACTTGAGTGATCCCCTGCTGAGTAATAACGGCTAGAAAAATAGCCGCTATTTTGCCGCCTTTGTCCCCATCGAGATAGTCACAAACTCAGATTTAGCGGCATTGAACGCTAAAAACAAAAACGGCCTCGAAAGTATCGAAGCCGTTGAATTAAAGAGGCGCACAGGTTAGCGCACTCGATACTGCTGACTATTTCTTATCGATTTGGCCAACAAATAACAGTTTATCAAAGGTGCGGTTCAAGGTTTTGCTGGTGAATTCGTTCATCCACATTTGCTCAACCACAGCCACTTTATCGCCTTTGCTCACTTCAGTTTGAGGACCCGCGGCCCAAAAAGTGGTATCAGCTTCTTTAATCTGTACGTAGGTGTAACCACCACCGTTCATCGTATCAACAACAGTACCTTCGTGGGTGACACCCTGAGCCCAAGCACTTGACATGCCTAACGCTAAAGTCGCTACTGCCGCTAATTTTACCCATTTTGCCATCATGCCTGCGTTCCTTTTGTTTTGCTAATATGCTGCATTAAAGCACGCTAAAAACAATAAATCGCTAATCTCTATCACGAAATACAACACTTATCGCAAAAGCAGTATTTTTCTTAAAAGAAGGGAACTCATTTCAACAGCGGTTTTAGCATGCCTTCTAAGCCATTAAGTTTGATTTCGTACATTAGCGCTAATTGCTCACCAAGTTTCCCTTGAGGAAAACCTTGCTTATGGAACCATACCAGATAAGGTTCGGGTAATTCGAGCAACTTACGTCCAGCGTACTTACCAAAGGGCATTTTTTGATTAACAGCATCAATAAGGAGTTGCTGATCCATAGGTTGTTATCTCATGCAGAACGTCACGATAATCCTACGGATGCTACAACATAAGCGAACGAATGTCGCCGTTAACTACGCAAAAGTAACTATATACCCAAGGGCAAAAATACGCGCTAGCTAACACCTAAAAGGCATTCTCACACGAATATTAAGCGATAATTTTTAACAGATTAGGCCCTAAGTTAGCGCAGGGAGCATACTGAAAACCATATTCACTACATAAGCGCTCATGCTCACCATGGGCGGTCATACTGACACAAGTTCCCGCACTCGCATGGTCATCAACAAAGGCCATCACCCGCTCAAGTATTATCTTTGCTAGCCCGTAGGATTGGTATTCGGGTAAGACAATAAAATCTTCAATCATCAAATGCCCGGGCTTGTTGCCATAAACACACGCCGTTGCCAATAGATTAGACTTAGCGGCCCCAGCGCCTGCATGTTCCAATTCAGTCTTGTCACTTAATCGAATAGAGACCCAGAACAATGCCTGTACATCCGCAAGTTCAACGCCAATAGAAGGGAGGCCAACTGTGGCCCGCAGATTAAGTAGTTCATGAAATAACGGTGCAGTTTCAACGAGTTCAAACTTAATAGGCATAATAGTTTTGATATCCATTTGGCATCCCTTCTCCATGGTTGAAATTTCAAGCGATTTAGACGTAAGTCTATAGAGATGATAAAGCCAGCATTTGGCAGTTTGATGACAAGTGCCTCACCAAACAAGACCACTTTCGACTGAGAAGCTGATAATTTACTCAGATCAGCCAATAACATTTAGAAATATAAAATTAACATTTGTGCCAAGAAAGAAATAAAAAACTACACCCTAAGTCCTATGCACAGTTACCGATCACCACAAACAACCCTTTTAACTGACGGATAACAGATAAAACAATGTAAAACCAATAAGATAAAAAACATTTTTATAAATCCCTCGTCTCATCTTTTTTGTCAAATTAACGGCATATGACCAGATACTGACAGAAAAACGCCTACGACAATTTAATTTAAAAGCGTCAAAAATCAGCCAATTGACCGAGATTAACATTAGGTTTACTTTCGATTTCGGACATCAATGCGGATAGCTCCAAACTCATCAACTCGCTGCACAAGGGTCATCAAAAGAATTAAGGAATGCGTCATGATAGTCTTAATCGGTGGAGAAAAAGGCGGCAGCGGTAAAAGTTGCTTGGCCCAAAATATAGCTGTATTTCTAACCACAGAATGTAGCGCCTCGGTCATTATGGTGGACTGCGATCCCCAGCGCACTACCTCTGATTGGATCCATGCAAGAAACAACAATCCGCAACTTGCCAGCATCAATTGCGTGCAGCTTTACGGTAAGATCCGTAATGACTTACTCAGTCTTGAGCAACACTATGATGTAGTCATAGTCGACTGCGGTGGGCAAGATAACCTAGCGCTACGAGCAACCATGTCTGTCGCCTCTTACATTTTAATGCCCTTAAGACCTAAGCGCCGCGATTTAAAAACCGTATGTCATATGGACGATATCGTCGCGACGTGTAAGATGATTAATCCCAAGTTACGGGCTTCTTTTGTGATCACCCAATGTCCAAGTCTACCCAATCAAGCTAACCGAATTTTGGAGGCCAAAGAAGTCAGTAAAACCTATGATATCCATGTCCTTGACGCGATAACTTACTGTCGCAATGTTTATGATGACAGTGAAGAATCAGGATTATCGGTAATTGAAATCGAGCCCATAGGAAAAGCAGCCGAAGAAATTCGCACTATCGCCTGCGAACTATTCCAAGTCGATTGTGCTACCAGCTTAGCCAATCTCCTACATCCCGCGATACACGCTCAGGGGGTAAGTCAAATGCATCATCATTTGACCCATCAAACTCAATCCACTCACACGACTACTCAACAAAGGGGGCAAAATGGGACTCAGCGATCTCAAGAAAAACGCTATGTCATCTAGCAGCCTACAGCACTCGCTTTCGTTAGATGAGTTTATTGAAGCGGCAAACTTGTACGCAATGGGACAAAGTCTGAATAAGATAAAAAGTAATCTAGATCATAAAGCAGATGCAACTGTCACAAAAACCACAGATATAACTGACATGGCGCGGAGCCATTCCAATGTGTTGAGCTTGCACAAACAAAGCCTAGAAACAGACGTATTATTCCCGGCAAAAGTAGAAACTTAAACACACTATCGCAAAGCAACATTTTCCCTCAGTGAAGCGGCTATAACCCATCTTGCTACACTGGCAGAAGAAAGCACTATATCCAAATCAAAGCTGCTCCGACTCTTGATTGAACAACACTTCGATCTACCTATTGCTTTGAGGCAATTACGAGAACAACAACGCCAAAACCGTTAACGATTCGCACTACTCCCACCCTTTTCCGGTAACTTAGCTAAGATCGAGTTACCGGCTTTTTGCTCAAAAAGTAAAAAACACAATAAAAATCATCATAAAATCGCGGCATAAGTTCTGATCCCACCTATCCTTAAATATACATAATGCTGAATTAATGATATTAACTCAGAGTCAACGCGTAACATTAAGGTGTTATTTTTGTTAAACCAGATCAGATTTATTTTTCTTTGTTTAACCGCAGCGATAATGATGCCCTGTTACGCAGAATTTTCATTGGCACAAATCCCGCCGCTAACAAACAAAACCCCCATCACTTTGGTCGCTGAAAAAGGATTTTGGACCGACTATTTAACCCAAGAAATGTTACCTAAATTCACCGCTAAAACCGGCGTAAAAGTGCAGGTGGTCAGTACTGAATTAGAGGATATGTTTAACTTACAGACCCAGAATTTACTTCAAGGTTCAGGCAAATACGATTTACTCACAATGGAAGCGGGCTGGGCTAAAGAATGGGCTGCCAATGGTTATACAGTGCCCTTAATTGAACTCGCTAAACTGTACGATCCCGATGGCGAAAAGGCCATGGAGAAATACCTAGAACCCTATTACCCATCGCTACTTAACATCTTGTCCTATCAAGGTGAAATCCATGCTATTCCCTATAACAATTATGTTATGGGAAATCATTATCGAGCAGATCTCTTTGATAATAAAACTGAAAAAGCTCAGTTTCTGCGTCAGTTTGGCTATCCACTCGCACCAGCAAAAACCTTAACAGAGTTACGAGATCAAGCTCAGTTCTTCACTCGTAAAGCAGGCACTATATTGGCGGATAAAATACTGACTCATGACTTTTACGGTCTAGCGCTAATGTCGGGTGATAAGCCCCATATTAACGATGAATTCTCTAGCATGATTTGGAGCTTAGGTGGCACTTGGATGCAGCCCGTCTATAACAACCAGAAACAGATCTCCCATTTTGAAGTGCCTACCATCAACCATGAAGCCATTCAAGCGGCCAAGCAATATCGCGAATTAATGCCCTATGCCGTTCCCGCTAACGAGCAGTTTGCTTTCAATGAAGCAGCTAATGCTATTGCGACAGGTCAAGCGGCAATGTGGCCTTTTGCCTACAATAATCTGTGGTATAAATCCTTTAAAGTTGAACAGAACATTCTCGGCGCGCGTCTAGCCGTAAGCCAAGTGCCTGGCGGTTATCCCTACAATGGCGCTTATGCCTTTGCCGTTAGCTACGACAGCAAAAACCCTCAAGCTGCCTATTGGCTGCTCAAATATATGGGCACCTATGAGGCACAACATGCCTATGCTATGGGTGGTGGTAACCCCTGTCGTATGGATGTAGTAACAGCCCCAGAATTTAAAGATGAATCTTTAAGAGGCATAGCAGGCTCATTTGAGGCAAGCCACATAGCCAATATGTTTTGGTCTACTAAGGTCTTATCCTTTGGGCATTTCACCAGTACTGCCATGGGACAAATTTACCCTGAACTCAGCCACGCCTGTTTTAGCGCAAGCCGCAGACCCGCTAACAGTGAAGATATTTTCATTAAATTAAGTGCAGAGATAAAACACCTCCAAAATACCTATGGAGAGGAACCTGCTATTGACAAAGAAAATAATGCCAAGCACTAAACCACTGAAAAGTTTGAAACAAAAAATAACCTCAGCCTTCTATATCATAGTGGGCATGGCGCTATTTAATGGTGTAGTCGCCATACTACTGTCACAGCAACTCAAATCAGAAATTGAACACTTAGTCGGGGTAGATGTGGTAAAAGTCACCACTGCGCTGCAACTGGCAAAAAACAGTGAAAAGCTACAAATCATTACTGCACGCTTGAATCATTATCATAGTGAAAAACAAAGAATTAGCCTATTAGGCGAACTTTCTGCACAATGGGAATTACTCATCAATGACTCACGACTACTGGCCTCAATAGAAACTTCTACTGTCAATAAGCAAGAATTAAATCACGCCTTAGATACTCAACTGTATTACTTACAACAACTGCCATTACTCAACACGTTAACCGATACCGCCTTACAAGCCAATTCACAGGCAGCCAATATTCAAGCCAACTTAACGTCAATGGCGTCGGGATTTAGCGATGAAATGCAAACCCAATTTCAGCGTATCAATACGGACTCTGAACGTCAGCTTAAGCTGAAAAACGTTGACCAGATTGCTTTAAATATCAATACCAATTATAAGCTATCTTTATTTAGTCATCTAGGAGAACACTTATTTACCCAGTTAACTCAAGTGAATATCATCGACAATCTGGTTGAACTAAACCAAACCCAAAGAGATGCTATGCGGCTGCTGTTAAGCATGGAGGCTATGCTTGATAGTATCGGTGGCGATAAAGACTTATATTTTAATTTGTTATCACAAATAAAACAGACCATGGTCGGTGAAGACAACCTCTTTGAACTTTCTCGCAAAGCAATTAGAAGCACTCATATCGCCAATGCGCATTTAGAATACCAAGCTGATGCCGCACAAATCGTTGCGACCTATACGCAGGATCTCGTTAACCAAGTTGAAAATGAAATTCAGCAAACAGGCCGCGAACTTAAAAACGATAGCACCGCATTTATCGTATTGATTTTCTGCAGTGGCATCTTATATTGCTTCTTCATCTGGCTCACCAGTTGGCACTTTATCACTAAGGGCATTATTAAACCTGTGATGGCGACGCGAGATGCTATGAACGCTATCGCCAATGAAAAGCTCGACACCCACATGCCGGTCACTGACAACCTAGAACTGCAGCAAATGGTGAACTCTTTAGAAACACTAAAAAGCTATGCGGCCCAGGTTAAAGGAATGGCGGAAACCGACGGACTAACGGGCTGCTACAACCGCCGTTATTTAGACATACAACTCCAAAAAGAACTCGAGTATGCAAGGGATCACAATATGCCCCTTGGCATCATTCTGTTTGATATTGATAATTTTAAACAATTTAACGACAGGTATGGTCATGTCGCAGGCGATCAATGTCTTAAGAAAATCGTTAATGCCACAAAATCGATCTTGAAACAACCCACTTACATGCTTGCCCGCTATGGCGGAGAGGAGTTCATGATAGTACTGCCATCGAGCAATCTCGAGGAGGCATATCATTTTGCTGAAGTATTACGCAATAAAATCATCAACTTAAGAATACCACATGAAGACTCCCCCCATGACGGCATACTGACCATCAGCGCTGGTATTACTTGCTGGGAGCGATCACAACCTATGGATACGAATAGCTTAATTAATCAAGCTGATGAGGCTCTCTATCACGCCAAACTAACAGGTCGCAATCGTACAGAGACACGACTAAACCAACCAGTTCGCTATTCCTAACCATAAAATGCGGCGACTGTTCAGTTTCTTTTTTCACCAGAGGATTGAGTTACGCTGACTTCACCCCCATTAGCTAATACTAAGTTAATCAGGATAAAGTCAGGGAAGTATGCTCGCTATTGTTATCACGCTTATCCTAGGAATTGGCGCAATTACCTGGCTACTGTCGAGTCGTTGGCGCAAGACCTTACATCGTCGACGAGTCACGATGAAACCTTTTCCAAAAGAATGGCGCAGCATTCTCAAAAAAAGACTGCCTTACTTCCATGCTCTACCCGCAGATCTACAACTGCAACTCAAACGGCATATCCAAATTTTCATCGATGAAAAAGTCTTTATCGGCTGCGATAATTTTGAGATTACGGATGAAGTAAGAGTCACAATCGCGGCCCAAGCCTGTCTACTGCTACTCAATCGTAAAACCGACTTTTACCCCAAACTGAAACAGATTTTGGTCTATCCCGATGCCTTTATCGTCAATAATCAACATAAAGACACTAGCGGTATCGTGTGGGAACAACGCAATGTGCTGGCAGGGGAATCATGGGAATACGGTAAAGTTGTGCTCTCATGGAGAAATACTTTAGACGGCGCCGCCGATCCCCATGATGGTAATAATGTCGTAATCCATGAGTTTGCCCATCAGCTCGATCAAGAAGATGGCCAAGCCAATGGCGCACCCATTCTGCAGCATTTTGCCGACTACAGCACTTGGTCTGAAGTGCTAAGTAGGGAATTTACCCAATTACAACACAGTGCAAATTTTGGCACGCCCTCATTATTTAATTATTATGGTGCAACTAATCCCGCTGAGTTTTTTGCCGTCATCACCGAAGTCTTTTTTGAGAAACCAGAGGATTTTTACCAACAACACCCAGACTTGTATCGGGAACTGAGCCGCTTTTATCAACTCGATCCGATAAACTGGCATTAACCCATAAATGTAGAGGCACGCAAATGCTCAAAGACACTCATGTATTCTCAGTTAAAGGTTCCAATATTAATCGCGCTACCTTGGGGTTACTGCTCAGCGCGTTAATGCTTGGCGGCCTTAATGTAAGCGTACAGGCACAGGACTCGCCAACACAAAGCGCTCAAACGACTTCGAATCCTGATCAACAAGCGGCGGCTCACGTATTAGATTTACTCAACCAATATTCAAGCGATGCCAATTGGGATAAATACTTTGCCCTGTACCGAAAAGACGGCATTTTTATTGGCACGGATGCGAGTGAGCGCTGGGGAATGGCGGAATTTGAACGTTACTCCCGCCCCACAAAAGGTTGGCGCTATGATTTAACTGAGCGGCATTTAATCCAACACGGTAATGTCATATTGTTTGACGAGTTATTAAATAGTCCAGCCTATGGCGTCAGTCGAGGAACAGGCACTTTAATCAAAACCAATGGCAACTGGGAAATAGCGCAATACCATTTAAGCTTTCCTATTCCTAATGAGGTAGCCAAGCAAATAACTGCCGAGATTAAAGCCGCAAACAAACAATAGCGCAGCACTCCCCAAAATACGGTTTGAAAGAATGCAATTTCGAAAGCATACAGCCTAAAAACAAATCACTTAAAAAACAATGACTTAAACTATATATCTATCTCAATGACACAGTAAAACACACATTCGCCAATTGGGAGAAGTGGATGAAACTTTGAAAATCCACGTCTTCAAATGCCCTTTCCGAAGGGCCCCTATCCGCGTAATAAAACCCGATCACTTTACTATCGACTAATAATGGTGCTAATAAAAAGCCTTGACGTGACACATGTCGCGCTTGTAATTCTTTACACTGCTCTTGCCATTTCTTAGAGCTAGGATCATCTACCCAAAGCGGTAACTTATGCTCCATCGCTTGGTAAAATAATCCCCGCCTATCGCTCAAATCGATAATAAACTCTTGCTTAATGGCATCGGCATCACGACCTAATATCACTCTAGGTTGAAGTTGTTTACGGCTTGGTGACAATAACAGCACGCCGCACCGGTCAACACCAACGCCCTCAAGTATACCTTCGAGAACCGTTTGCATGATTTGGTTAAAATCGGCTTTATTAATGGCGAAGCCTGTTAATTCTCGTAGCTTAGCTAACTGAATATTCAAGTTAACTTGATAGACAGGCATATCTAACGGAATGGGAAGTGGAACAGGTTTAACTGTGACCATACGCTTAGGATCAGGTAGATAGTCTAGCAACACCTTAGCACCATATACTTCAGCTAACTTATGGGTCGCATTCGCGCAGCGTTGCATCCGCACCATAAACTCATTCTCTTCTAGTCCAGTAAAACTCGCCGCTTGCGTGATACGTTTCCCTAATTCCTGCTTATCAAGATTAGGTTGAGATAAAATATCGCAGAGCTTATCCGCAATAAAAATAGACCGAATTTCAGGTCGTTGCTCTTCAGGATTATTAACTGCATGGACCAACAGTTCTCCCAATCCCCAATTGCGGGCAATACTTTGAGTTAATAGTGAAAAAGAAGTGCCGAGGGCTTCGCGGGTTATACTTCGTTCCTCTGCAGGCGTTACACATTCACGCAGTTTTAGATCTAACTCTTCGGTGAACTCACCACCAATACTCCAAAAAGCACTCTCACCTATGTGATACAGTAAAGAGGCTATAAAAGCTTCTTCCTGCATTTCTTCGTCATAATGGCTCAACATCATCCGTGCAATCATGGCGGCTTGAAATGCTTTAGCCATCAACTTTATTAATCTTTGATATACGTTAGGTGCCAAATTTTACTCTCTAACAAGCTTGAGAGTAACTTGGCTGTGATACAGATATTTCGCACCGCATCGAAACCAAGCACTATAGCCGCTCGGCTGACAGTAGAGATTTGGCTACTACCTTTATGGTAAATAGCGCTATTAGCAACTCGAAGAATACGAGAGGTTAAGGCGTTATCGTGCATCACGCTACGCCCGAGTAATGCGAGAGAGGAAACGTCATCCTTGGCGAGCTTTTCTAGCGATTTAACAGTCGAACACAGTGCTGGCATTTCCAATTCACTGATCCGATTTGTCCAATAATCGACCCCTTTATTAGTATTGTTATTAGGCTTCAACCTAAAGTTACCTTAGCGATATAATCTTGTTGTTTTTAGTATAGATAAACGCAAACATTTCGCCTGTTGTCTAAAGCTTGTTTTAGCAAATCATTCATTAATTGCTTAATAATTCAACATTAAGCAATATCTGCCGATAAAAATGCCCAAGACAAAGCTCGGGCATTTCAGTAAAACAGGAAATCAATCCACACTTAGACTTTGAGGTACTGTTTAACAACACGCAACACTTTATCTATGTCCTGACGGCTGACATCTTTATGAGTCACAAGCCGAAGCGTACGCCCTGGGCTTATCAGGATGCCTTCCGCTCGACAGTGTTTAGCCAATAAGTTCGCATCAATATGGGGTGCTAATGTAGCAAATAACATATTAGTTTGTACTGCGGCTAAATTGACGTCAAACTCACTGAATTCTGCCAACTGCCGAGCTAAGTACGCCGCATTGTCATGATCTTCACTAAGCCGTTGTACTTGCTCAGTTAAAGCAAGCTTACCCGCAGCGGCAAGTATCCCAGCTTGACGCATGCCACCACCAAGCATTTTACGCCAACGAATGGCTTTCTTAATCAAGCGTTCATCACCTAAGAGTAATGAGCCGACTGGCGCACATAATCCTTTGGATAAACAAATCGACACTGAATCAAAGTGCGCCGTGATATCACTTATTGCAATATTCTGCGCAACCGCAGCATTGGCAACTCGCGCACCATCTAAATGAATTTTTAATCCGCGATTAAAGGCTAATGCCTGCGCGTCCGCCAAATAGCTTTGCGGGAGAACCTTACCGCCAATCGTATTCTCTAAACTAAGCAAACGAGTACGAGCAAAATGGATATCATCAGGCTTAATTGCGGCTTCAATGTCAGCTAATGCAATAGTGCCATCTAATTGATTAATTAAAGGTTGAGGTTGAATGCTGCCTAGGACAGCAGCGCCGCCGCCCTCGAACTTATAATTGTGAGCCTGCTGACCGCACAGGTACTCATCACCACGATCACAATGGGCCATCAAAGCCAATAAATTTGCTTGAGTACCCGAACAGGTAAATAATGCACTTTCAAAGCCAAACATCTCCGCAGCCATATCCTGCAAACTATTTACCGTAGGGTCATCACCGTAAACATCATCACCCACTTCGGCTCTGGACATGGCTAACCGCATGGCTGCTGTTGGCTGGGTAACAGTATCACTGCGTAAATCTATCATCTTGTCCTCAACTTAAAGTTTGGTTGGCGCATAATGGGCTCAAGACTCTAGCGCTAAAGGCTTATTTTGTATAGTTTATCGTCATACTTGTCGACAAATTTACCGATGTAGAACCTCGCATATACTTGAAGCAAGTATCGACATACTGACATCTACTAATAAAAACATAAATATACTCAAGATCTTGCCGATATCTATCTGTCGATGTATGGACGCTTGTACGCGTTTAGCTTGGCGAAAAGAGTCTTACTCGTTAGAATGCCACACTAAGATGGTCATGCTACAACAATGCGATCGCTTTAGTAATTTTGACTAATACTTATCGTTCAATAGGTGATTTGTAGTGAAAAACTCCCAATCTCGATGGATTCAGCTAGCGCTTTTGCTATTAAGTTTAAGCCTAACATCACAGGTATTTGCTTGGTCTGACACTGACCGAGATGGAGTGCCAGATATCAAAGATGCCTGTCCTAACACAGAGCCAAATACACCTGTTATGGCTAATGGTTGTGTGGAAGAAGCCGCTGTGGAAATGACTGCATCACCAGTTTGCGATATGAGTCATTCAAATGCTGAGTTAAACACAGATTGTCATAATATTTCTGCAGCTATGGTGTATTTTGAATTTGCCATTGCCGAGGTTGACTTTTCTCAATGGAAAACTTTAGCCTTAGTAAAAGCATTCTTAGAAACAAATGATGCTGAATTAACCTTAGTAGGCCACACAGATATCGTTGGTACACCAGAGTTTAATTATCAACTATCACTTCAACGGGCTCAAAATGTAAAACGTATTTTGGTTGAAGATTATGGCTTTAATCCAAATCGCTTTACCGTAATAGGTAAAGGTATATCTGAACCTGTAGCGGACAACCGTTCTAGCGAAGGGCGCAGTTTAAATCGACGAGTAGAATTTATCGTCAATAATAAATAGTTTTTGTTAGCGTATATTTAGGGAGTTATTCAATGGAAAACCTCGAAGGTTTATTAAAGCAAGCACCAGATCTGATTGTGACTTATGGCTTAAAAACATTATTCGCCATTATCATCTTCTTTGTTGGTAAATACTTTGCGGGCGTAGCACAGAAGCTTGTTCGTAAATTACTGAACAGCCGTAAAGTTGATCCGACAGTCGTTTCATTTGTCGCGAACCTCGCTTGGGCAGTGGTATTTGTTTTCGCGGTTATTGCTACGTTAGGGCAAATTGGCGTACAAACCGCATCACTGGTAGCCGTTATCGGTGCAGCAGGTTTAGCAATAGGCTTAGCGCTACAAGGTTCTCTGTCTAATTTTGCATCGGGTGTGTTAATGGTGTTATTCCGCCCTTGCCGCGTAGGTGACTATATTGAAGCTGCAGGTATCGCCGGCACTGTTGATGAAATAACCATATTCTCAACCAAGCTTCGCACTCCTGATAATAAAGTTATCGTAGCGCCAAACTCATCTATCATGAATGGCACTATCACTAACTACTCAGCGATGGATAGTCGTCGTATCGATTTAGTGATTGGCGTATCTTATTCCGCCGATATCGCACTCACTAAAAAAGTATTGACCGATATTTTAGATAACAACCAGTATGTGTTAAAAGATCCAGCATATACAGTTGGACTTTCTGAATTGGCTAGCTCTTCAATCAATTTCGTGGTTCGTCCTTGGGTAAAAACATCTGATTATTGGACTGCACGTTTCCAACTGCTTGAGCAAATAAAAAATGCATTAGACGCTGCAGATATCGGTATTCCATTTCCACAAATGGATATTCATGTCAAAAAATTGCCGCTAAGCAAATAACAATTAGTGGATAAAAAAGGTCGGTAATTACCGACCTTTTTTTATGGTTCTACGCATCATTTTAGCGTACCTTAATGGACAGATATTAGCGAAGGCACAGATATTCATGTGTGAGGAAATCCAATGCAAAAATATGTTTCATTTTTAGCCGCAAGCTGTATTTATAGCCTAGTTCTGATGAGCCCCAATACACTCGCCAGTGAGAAAACACAGGTTTTAATGGGTGAAAAAACAGTCACCTTAGAAGGGAAAAGACCAAAATTGTCGCAAATGGCGCCAGGGTTTAAAGTCGTTGATGAGCATTTCACGCCAGTGATGCTAAGTGATTTTAAGGGTAAAACTGTACTGATAAGTGCCGTGCCAAGCCTAGATACAGGTGTTTGCGCACTGCAGACGAAGCGCTTCAACAGCGAAGTTGGCCATTTTTCCGATGACGTCATCATGCTAACGATCAGTACCGATTTACCCTTCGCACAGAAGCGTTTCTGTAAAGTGGAAAACGTAGATAAAATCAAAGTGCTATCAGATAGCGTGTGGCGTGATTTTGGTGAAAAGTATGGTTTGTTAATTCAAGATTACGGCTTGCTGGCTAGAGCCATTTTCATAATAGATGCAGAAGGTAAGCTCCAATACCAAGAGTTAGTACCAAACATCACAGAGCATCCTAACTATGATGCTGCCCTTGAAGCCTTGAAAACCCTGCAAGCCCAGCAGTAATTCACCGCTAAAAAACAGGGCAGCCTTAGCTGCCCTTTTGTTTAACGGTTCTATTTCTACGATTTGGTTTTACGATTTAATGTGTATGCTGATCGCCACTGGATTGGTAGTCAAAGGTTGGCATAGACCAATGATATCGCAGCGCCAACATCCGTAAGCTAAAACCAACGCTTAAACAAATAACCAGATTAATCCATTCCGTTAACTGATAGGCTTTTAAGACGATATACAAGCCTGCCGTCAGTAGTGAAATCACCGCATAGAGTTCTTTCTTAAAAATCAAAGGCACTTGGTTACACAGAATATCGCGGATAACGCCACCAAAGACACCTGTGACCAATCCCATGACTACGGCAATTGTTGGGCTAAATCCCAGCATTAACGTCTTTTGTGCGCCCACGATGGAGAATACCGCTAAGCCTAAGGCATCAATAGCCAAAAATAACTTAGACAGATAACGCATCACAGGGGCGATAGCGACAGTGAGCAAAGAAGCGAATGCAATCGCAATAAGGTAATGCACATGCTCAACCCAAATTAAGGGGTAATTTCCGAGCATCATATCCCTTAGTGTACCGCCACCAATTGCCGTTGCGCAGCCAATGATCACCACACCAAACAAATCCATCTGCTTGCGGCCAGCCGCCAGAGCGCCCGTCATCGCCTCGGCAATAATCCCAATCAGCCAAAGTAATCCAATAATCTGCGTCTCATGCATCTTTGCTACTACCAACAACTCAAAGAATTGATTCTGCCTGATAACCTCTCAGTTCTATAATGATTTTATTTTGAATTCATCATTAGAAAAATTAATTCATCATCTTACTAATAATCTGATGCAGACTCCTATTACATTATTAATGTTATAGGATAAATATCATACAAAATAGTCAGTTATAAAAATGTTAACTTCACATTGTCATCTATGAAAATAGAATTTTTAATAAGTATTAATAACGTAAATCCAATCAGATGATAAATAACTGCAGATCATCTAATCGAATGGGCAAAACGCATAAAAATCAGCCACAAAAAAGCGGCCCTCAGGCCGCTTAATTTTTATTCAAACTGAGTCAGGACTACTTAGTGTCAGGCTTAGGGGGATAATTTGCCATCACACTGCCCACAGCTTGATTGATGATCTGTACTCTTTCTTCTGGGGTATTTTTGTCGCGAATGGTATCGGCAACAGAACCACGCCAGATCAGTTTAGTGGTTTTATTATCAACCAAATCAATAATCAGGGTGCCGACTTCATATTCTCTTACTGTGGTTTGGGTCTGCATATTGCCGCCCCAACCCCATCCTGGACCATAGTATGGGTTGTAGCCAAAATTACTATTGAAGGTATCAACATTAATCTTCTTATCAACTTTGGTCAGATAATTAACAAGTACATCAGCATCTTTTGCATCAACTAATGTCATCCCCTTACTCGCTAACTGGCTATTCACCGCTTCTCTGACCCGTTGATCCATCAAGCCATCTAGATGATATCCAGCAGAATCGGTTTTCTGAGCAACCCAAGCATAGGTTTTATATTGGGTAAAATTTGCGCTAGGGTCAAAATCCCAACCAGACTTCATCGAACTACAGGCACTGAGTGCCAACACAGCTAATGCTACAAAAATATTTTTCATCTTAATTTCCTCAGATGTTCGACCCGAACAAAGACAAGTATCAGAGATATGAATTTAGCTTACAGAGCAATAGCCTAATCTACAACTCAATTGATTAAAAAGCAGCATCTCATTCAGCTTGACTTCAGCAAAGCCAAAGATGATAATGATTATCAATTGAGATTTAAGGGGGTGTTGAAATGTACTGGTTTATTAGCGCGTTTTTGGTTGCATCAGCCATTTTTTTCCTTGCTCCAGAAAAAATCTCACTCGAGGCCAATAACGCTAAGATAAAGCGTCATTTGCCCGTCAGCTTACTGATTTTACCTCTCATTGTACTTGGCTGGTTGGTCATAGATGCCGTCGCGAATGGTACTAACTATGCGACAGTCGCCGCATTTGGTTTTGTTACAACAGCCTGCTTAATTGCGTTACCTAAGTTACATAAATTTATTATGCCCAGTGCATTACTCACCGCTGTGGCGCTGATAGCCATGGTATTCATGCGAATGAATTAATCCTGAGCTTTAAGCTTACTTTTCAAATTATGCTTACTTCCCTGCAAAGAGTTAGCATTTTGTATTGGCCACTTAAGGAGAATCCTCAAGTGGTCTTTTTTTACCTCCCAGAACCTCTGCAAATTTGATAAACTGAGCCGGTATAAATCACCTTCTAATATCAATGAATGAAACCAATGAAAGCAGATCCTAATGTATCCTTAGTGTACAGTACCGACAAAGGCCGTATAAATGCAGAGCCCGTCACTAAAACGATTCCTGAATCCGATGGCATAGTCAGGATCCACAGAGACAGTAAAGGCCGCAAAGGCAAAGGCGTTTCGATTATCTCAGGCCTAGGTCTCGATGAAACCGCGTTAAAAGCAATGGCTCAAACCCTTAAAAAACAATGTGGTTGTGGTGGAACGGTTAAAGATTTCACTATTGAGGTCCAAACGGACAACCGCGAGCAATTAAAGCTATTACTTGAGAAACAAAACTACAAAGTTAAATTAGCTGGCGGTTAATCTCGCCCGACTTAGCAATATAGCAGCAAGCTAGATCAACTTAGCCACATCAAACGGAGTAGTTTAATGGAGAGTTTGCAGAACCATTTCTTAATTGCGATGCCCTCACTACACGGTACGTTTTTTGAACGCTCAGTCATTTATATCTGTGAACATGATGCCAAAGGCGCCATGGGGCTGGTGATCAATAAACCGCTCGATATCGAAGTTAATTCGCTATTAGAACAAATGGATTTGCCGGCAGAGCAAGTCTCCGCGGATTTAGTACTCAATGACAATGTCATGATGGGCGGTCCCGTCTCCCAAGATCGCGGCTTTGTGCTGCATACCTCTCAGCCCTATTGGGCCAATAGCACAGATCTGGGTTGTGGTTTAATGCTAACCACTTCACGTGATGTGTTAACCGCGATTGGAAGCAATAGATCGCCCGAGAAGTTTCTCGTCGCATTAGGTTATGCAGGGTGGAGTAAAGATCAGCTCGAACAAGAGCTTGCCGATAATTCTTGGCTCACTATTCCAGCAACGAATGCGCTCTTGTTTGACATTAAACACGAAGACCGTTGGCCACAGGCCAGCCGTGCTCTCGGATTTGATGCTTGGCAAGTTTCAGCTCAAGCGGGTCACGCTTAAGCCTATTTATTAATATAAGTCAGCACACTATGAATTCGAAAACCGTATTAGGCTTTGATTTTGGTACTAAAAGTATTGGTGTGGCTATAGGCCAAGAGATCACTGCCAGCGCCACACCGTTATTATCACTCAAGGCCGTCGATGGTATCCCAAATTGGGATCAGATAGGCGACTTAATCAAAGAGTGGCAACCTGACTTAGTAGTCGTTGGTCTGCCTTTAAACATGGATGGCACAGAGCAAGATATGACCCACAGGGCGCGTAAATTTGCTAATCGCATCAATGCTAAGTTCAAAGTCAAAATAGCCACTCAAGATGAGCGATTAACTACCACTGATGCTAAGGCCAGATTATTCGAATTGGGCGGGTTTAAGGCACTGACCAAAGGTCAAGTCGATGCTGTGTCTGCCGTCCTTATCATCGAAAGCTACTTCGAAAATAACTTCAGCAAGTAATGCCACAATAAATAAAACCACAACAAAAATAAAAGGATAAGTTGCCTTATCCTTTTAGTTTGATGTTTAACCCGATAAATTACCAGATCAAAAATGTGGCTTCACTAAGTTTGCCATCATAGTAATGTGCGCATCATCGTCATTTAATGCAGCGATGTAACGGAACTTCTCCCCGCCCGCCTCAGCAAAGAGATGACCATTCTCACCAACAATTTCTTCCAGCGTTTCTAAACAATCGGCGCTAAAAGCTGGGCAGACGATAGCAATATCACGCACGCCTTGTTGCGGCAACGCTCTCAAAGTCGCATCGGTATAAGGTTGTAGCCATTTGGCTTTACCGAAACGCGATTGAAAAGTCATGACAAACTCATCTTTACCTAACCCAAGCTTTTCGGTAACCAGTCGAGTCGTTTTCATGCAGAAGCAGTAATACGGATCGCCTAAATGCAAATTACGCTCAGGCATACCATGGTAAGACAACACCAATTTTTGCGGTTTACCATGGGCTTCAAAATCAGCCGTGATCGAATTAGCTAACGCGTTAATAAAGTCAGCATTGTCATGATAAGTATTAATAAAATGCAGTGCTGGGATATAGCGCCACTTGGACAACTCAGCCGCAATCGCATCAAATGCAGAACCTGTGGTTGGCGCCGCATATTGGGGATACAGAGGTAACACCACGATTTTATCAATGCCATTTTGATGCATAGTTTGCAATGTACTGGCGACCGATGGACTGCCATAACGCATGGCTAAATGGACAGAAACATCATGTTTATCGGCTTTAAGCTTATCCGCTAACTTTGCCGTTTGACGCAAACTAATGTCCATTAACGGTGAACCTGCCGCAGTCCATACCTTTTGGTATAATGCTGCCGATTTTGCTGGCCGTACCCGCAAAATAATCCCGTGTAAAATCAACATCCACACTAATTTAGGAATTTCGACGACTCGGGGATCCGCTAAAAACTCTGCAAGATAACGTCTAACAGCAGATGCTGTGGGTTCATCTGGAGTACCTAAATTCAACAACAACACGCCTACTTTGCCGCGCTGCCCGTGTCCAACTTCTTTGGATAAGCCTGAAAATTTAGCCAAAACAGCCTCTTAATTAATAAATATTCGTAAGATTAAAGTACAGATTCTATCGCTTGCTTAAGCTCTTCACTATCTGGCTTCACTTTAGAATTGAACTGTTGCACAACCGCACCATCACCGCTGACGACATACTTATAAAAATTCCACTTAGGCGCACCAGTTTTTTCAGCTAAGTATTTGAAGACACTATTAGCGTCACTACCACGTACTGGCGATGTCGACAGCATAGTAAAGGTGACACCGTAATTGATGTAACACACCTTAGCCGTATCTTTCTCATCATTTTCTTCTTGGAAAAAATCATCCGATGGGAAACCAATGACCACTAAGCCTTTATCTTTGTAGTTTTCATGCAATGTTTCGAGCGCTTTAAACTGCGGGGTGTAACCACAGTTACTGGCCGTGTTAACAATCAACACTGGTTTTCCCTGAGTCAATTCACACAGATTAACTATCTCTTCAGAATGTAATTTTCGTACTTCAAGGTTCAGATACTCGGGACAAGTAGCCGCCATAGCGCCAACACTCATCAAGCTCGCTGTCATAGCGAATATCATGGGTAATTTTTTCATTGCTTTCTCCTTTACCTGTACATTACGCAAACGCACTAGGTAAAGATCATATTGAATTAAAAAATAAAAGCTATGGATAATGGCAACATAGCGATGAAGTAGAACCGATTGAGCTGAACGAAAATCTAATACACAAACAAAAAGCAGCCCATAAAGAGCTGCCTAACCCAGAACCTGACTATCGCGTTAGTCCATGTCTAAGGTGACACCTTCCATAAAACCTGAGCCCGTGGATTCTTTATTCTGCAATTTAATCATCAAACGTAAATCGTTTGGTGAATCAGCATGGTGCAGCGCATCGGCGTAACTAATCTCGCCATCGACATAAAGTTTCAGCAAGGCCTGATCGAACGTCTGCATGCCCTGCTCGTTGGATTTTGCCATGGTTTCTTTGAGTAAATGCAGCTCGTTCTTCGCAATTAAACTCGCCACCCTTGGGGTATTAATCAATACTTCAATCGCGGCGCGACGCCCTGTGCCATCAACTTTAGGGATCAATTGCTGCGCCACAATACCGCGCAAATTTAATGATAAATCAAACAATAACTGTTGGTGTTTACTCTCAGGCACGAGATGCATAATCCGGTCTAACGCTTGGTTGGCGTTGTTGGCATGTAAGGTTGCCATACAAAGATGACCCGTTTCTGCAAATGACAGCGCAAACTCCATCGTCTCTTGGGTACGGATTTCACCAATCAAGATCACATCGGGAGCTTGGCGAAGGGAGCTTTTTAGCGCCGCATCAAAAGACTCAGTATCTATACCCACTTCACGCTGAGTGATTATGCTTTTTCTATGGTCATGAACGAATTCAACCGGGTCTTCAATAGTCAAAATATGCCCACGGGCATGACCATTGCGATAACCCACCAAGGCCGCCAAAGACGTTGACTTACCCGTTCCCGTTCCGCCTACCATAATGATGAGACCACGTTTACTCATCACCAGATCTTTTAGAATAGGCGGCAATTTTAAATCATCGACATCAGGGATTTTAGTCTCAATACGGCGCATCACGCAGCCAGGCGATTCACGCTGCCAAAAAGCGCTCACCCGAAAACGACCTAAATCCTTTGCCGCAAAAGCGAAGTTACACTCACGAGTGGAATGAAACTCTTGCTTCTGCGCCTCTGTCATTAACGACTCAACAAAATCCAGTGATTGTGCTGGTGTAAACGCACTTTCTGCCAAGGGACGCAATTCACCGTCAATCTTGGCACTCGGCGGAAAACCCGCTGTGATGAACAAGTCGGAGGCTTTGCGTTCCACTATCACTTTTAAAAACGGACGAACATCCATCATAAATCCTTAAAATGTCGCTTGTTTATTCGAACTTTTCGCCATTGCATCTTCACGAGTGATAAGACCGCGATTGACTAAGTTCTGTAAACATTGCTCTAAGGTCTGCATTCCATGGGCCATACCTGTTTGAATTGCCGAATACATCTGCGCCACTTTGTCTTCACGAATTAAGTTGCGGATAGCGGGCGTGCCCATCATGATTTCATGGGCGGCGACACGGCCTCCTCCCACCTTTTTAATCAGGGTTTGCGAAATAACCGCTTGCAGCGATTCAGACAACATAGTGCGCACCATGTCTTTTTCACCGGCGGGGAATACGTCGACCACACGGTCAATCGTTTTCGCGGCAGAAGTAGTATGCAAGGTACCAAACACTAAGTGGCCCGTTTCTGCGGCGGTCATCGCCAAACGAATGGTCTCAAGGTCACGCATCTCACCGACTAAAATCACGTCTGGGTCTTCACGCAGTGCGCTTCTAAGCGCCGCATTAAAGCTGTGGGTATGGCGGTGAACTTCACGTTGGTTAATCAAACATTGCTTATTTTGGTGAACGAATTCGATAGGATCTTCAATGGTTAAGATATGATCATGTCGATTTTCATTCACGTAATCCACCATGGCGGCAAGTGTGGTACTCTTACCCGACCCCGTAGGTCCAGTCACTAGCACCAATCCGCGAGGGAAACTGGCAATTTTTTTAAAAATTTCCGGCGCACCCAATTGCTCAAGTGACAAAATGTCACTTGGAATGGTACGAAACACAGCCGCTGCACCACGGGATTGATTGAATGCGTTAACACGAAAGCGTGCAAGATTAGGGACTTCGAACGAGAAATCGATTTCTAAATGTTCTTCGTAGTCCTTGCGCTGCTTATCATTCATTATGTCGTACACTAAGCTGTGTACACCTTGATGATCGAGCGCGGGCAGGTTAATTTTTCTCACTTCACCGTCAACACGGATCATGGGAGATATCCCTGCAGAAAGGTGTAGATCCGAGGCTTTGTGTTTTACACTAAATGCCAATAACTCAGTGATTTCCATCGTTTGGGATATCCTTGCAACTAGATAATTACATCATGACAACAATAGCAGACAGACTCGCAATCGCCCAGCGCAGGATCACACAAGCAGCGCAAAAATGTGCCCGCCACCCCAGCAGTATTCGCTTACTTGCCGTCAGCAAGACTAAACCTATTGAAGACATTATAGCAGCCTACCAAGCGGGTCAGCGTTGCTTTGGCGAAAACTATGTCCAAGAAGGCGCTGAAAAAATTACTGCGCTCAAGGGAGATTTCCCGGACATAGAATGGCATTTTATCGGCCCACTCCAATCTAATAAAACCAGCATAGTCGCCCAGCATTTCGATTGGATGCATACCGTTTCACGCGACAAAATTGCCCTACGTCTCAATGAGCAACGTCCGGCCGAATTGGCGCCATTAAACGTCTGTATTCAAATTAATATCAGTGCTGAAGACACAAAATCTGGCATAGATGCGGCTCAAATGCTGCCACTGGCCGAACTGATAGCTCAGCTACCTAACTTAGCACTGAGAGGCCTAATGGCAATTCCAACGGCTACCGCGGATACAGAGTTACAGCTTAAAGAGTTTTCCATGTTAAACAATCTATTTCAAGAACTTAAATCGCATTATCCCGCTGTAGATACGCTTTCAATGGGGATGAGTAATGACCTAGATACAGCGATTAGCTGCGGTTCAACTATGGTGCGTATTGGCAGTGCCATTTTTGGTGAGCGCAATTACGCTGCGTAAAATCCACGTTCGGCATTTAGTTAGAGGTCAGTTTAACCTTGTTTTTAGCACTTTATGCCCAAATACTGTATTTAAGAACACCGAACATTAACGATTTAAGAGCAATTAGCGAGAGTCGATAATCAGGCTCAGTCATTCAAATGACTAACCGTTTTATCATCTTAATTTAAGGTGAAGATGTTACAAGTTAACGGTTAACACACTGAAGAGAATCAAATGGATCAACAGAAAATCTGCTTTATCGGTGCCGGCAATATGACGCGCAGCATCATCAGTGGCTTAATCAATAGCGGCTATCCAGCTCAACTCATCCAAGCGACTAATCCCAGCCAAGGTAAACTCGATGCACTAAAAGACGATTTTGGGATTTTGGTTTCTCAGGATAATTTGGCCGCGGCGCAAGCTGCCGATGTCATAGTACTTTCAGTAAAACCACAATTGATGCAACAAGTTTGTGAAGCATTACAGACAGTCGAGCTGTCGAATAAGTTAGTCATCACTATCGCTGCGGGCATTAAAGCAAAGCGATATACCGACTATCTGGCACAAGACATCAAGCTTATCCGCGCCATGCCAAATACGCCGATGCAAATTAGTGTTGGTATGACTGGCCTCTATGCGCCTCAAAGCATTACTACCGAGCAGAAAGCCATTTGCGATCGTTTGATGTCAAGCGGCGGCGAAATAGTGTGGGTAAATGAAGAGTCAGATTTAGATCAAGTGATTGCACTATCGGGCAGTTCACCGGCTTATTTCTTTTTGCTAATGGAGTCTATGATAGATGCAGGCAAAGAAATGGGAATGGATGAAACAAAAGCCAGAAGTTTAGTGCAGCAAGCTGCGCTTGGCGCTGCTATGATGGCAAAGCAAAACCCACAACTGACCTTAGGTAATTTAAGGGAGAATGTTACTTCAAAGGGCGGCACCACCGCACAGGCGCTGGCGACATTTGAAGCTGCGGATATGCGCGGCTTAGTAAAAAAAGCCATGGAAAACTGTATTAATCGTGCAGAAGAAATGGCTAAAACATTTTGATCCACTAACACGTTTTTATATCGAACTTTAATAGGTAGAAATCTCGATGAATGCATTTACCTTTTTAATCACCACTCTATTCGATCTCTATTTGATGGTGGTGATTTTGCGGATTTGGTTACAACTGGCAAGGGCTGATTTTTACAATCCTTTTAGCCAATTTATTGTTAAAGCAACTCACCCGCTCATCGCACCAATGCGCCGTATTTTGCCTTCCTTAGGGCGATTTGATACCGCATCTTTCGTCCTCGCATTATTGGTTGTGATAGCCAAGCTGCTACTAATTAGCCTCATTGCGGGCGGTGGCATAGACATACTGTTATTTTTGCTGTTTGCCGTTGTATCTGTGGTCAAAAAAGCAGGGGTACTGCTATTTTGGATGCTATTAATACGCGCAATCTTAAGCTGGTTTAACCAAGGCTATAATCCAATTGTAATGATCATGGGTCAGTTAACTGAACCCGTATTAGCACCAATACGTCGTATCATACCGCCAATTGGTGGTTTAGATTTATCCGTAATGCTGGTCATTATTGGTATGAATTTCCTCAATATGTTACTTGCTCAATATATCCCTTATTGGGCTGTGATCTAATGAGTGCAGTGACTTTGCAGCAAGGTGACTTGCTGCTTAATCTCTACATTCAGCCTAAGGCTAGCCGAGATCAAATTGTAGGATTGCACGGTGATGAGCTAAAAGTAGCCATCACTGCGCCGCCTATTGATGGCAAAGCGAATGCCCATTTAAGCAAGTACTTAGCAAAAGCTTTTAAAGTGCCAAAGAGCGACATTCACATAATAAAAGGTGAACTTGGTCGACATAAACAAATCCGCATTATTGACCCTAAGATCATCCCAAGTGTCATTACTGAACTGATGGGGCAAGATAGTGAAAGGTAGTTCAGCTGAAAGATCAATCAGTTAAAGAATCATACAACTTAAAACGAATTAATCCTTTGAAAGCTATTAATTTATTGAAAAAAATAGTCACAGCGGCCCTATAATCCAACATTCCCTAATATGAGGTATCCCATCATGTTCCGTAATCTTCTCGCTGTATTAGCCCTCACTGCCAGCCTTTGCGGTGTTGCAAATGCCGAGCAAAAAGAAACTGTCGGCAATTTTGATATTCATTACATGGCACTTGGCAGTACATTTTTAACGCCTAGCATAGCCAAATCCTATGGCATTAAGCGCAGTAGCTACACTGGCATCATCAATATTGCCGTATTAGATATTAGCGAAGCAAATAAGCCCGCAGTACCCGTTGAAATTACTGGAGTTGCTAATAATTTGTTAGATGCGCGAATCAATCTAACGTTTAAAGAGATCCGCGAAGGTGATGCGATTTATTACATTGCCGAAGTACCCTACCGCGATGATCAGGAAATCAACTTCAATATCGCAATTAAATATGGCAATCAACTGAACACGAACTTACAGTTCAAGCAAAAATTCTACGTTGAATAAACCTATTTTATACCTTTGTTGGCGTTGCTTTCCTGTTGCGCCAACCCCTTTCCCTGTCCTTTACTATTGAGCTTGGGTATCATAGTGCCAACGCACGTCGCCCCATTTATGATAGGTATTCCATGCAACAAATCGTCCTCGCCAGCGGTAATAAAGGCAAACTCGCCGAATTCGATCAAATGCTCGCCAGCTACGGTGTCACAGTGCTGCCGCAGAGCCAGTTTAATGTCAGCGAAGTAGCAGAAACGGGTACCACTTTTGTAGAGAATGCCATTATCAAAGCAAGGCATGCCGCCGAAATCACCGGACTTGCGGCCATTGCCGATGATTCGGGTTTAGAAGTGGATTTACTCCAAGGCGCTCCCGGCATTTATTCAGCGCGTTACGCGGGCGAAAATGCCAAAGATCAAGACAACGTCTTGAAACTACTTGAGACATTAAAAGACCAGCCAGCACCTCGCGGGGCAAGATTCCAATGCGTACTGGTATATATGCGCCATGCGAAAGACCCTACCCCGATTATTTGTCAAGCCTCATGGGAAGGCCAAATCGACTTTAGCCAACGCGGCGCTAATGGCCATGGTTACGATCCGATTTTTATCCCTGAAAATTATCAATGTAGCGCGGCAGAGCTGAGCAGCAACGAGAAAAATGCCTTAAGTCATCGTGGTAAAGCCCTAGTGCAACTTATCGCCGCCATGCAAGCCCAAGGCGTGTTAACTGGCGGGAATGCACAATAATGTCATCAACTGCCGTGACTACTGCAATGAAGCTCGAACTGCCACCACTCAGTCTGTATATCCATATTCCCTGGTGCGTACAAAAGTGTCCCTATTGTGACTTTAATTCCCATGGCCAAAATGGCGAACTGCCACAAGAGGCTTATGTTGATGCGCTATTGGAAGACTTACGCCAAGACTTATATCTAGTCCAAGGCCGGAAAATCCACACTATTTTTATTGGTGGCGGCACACCTTCATTATTCGATGCCTCACAAATCAAGCGCATACTCGATGGTGCCAATGCACTTATTCCCTTTAGTGACGATATCGAAATCACTATGGAAGCCAATCCTGGTACTTTAGAGCACGATGACTTTAGTGCCTATCGTGCAGCGGGCGTCACTCGTTTATCTATTGGTGTGCAGAGCTTTTCTAAGGATAAACTCAACTTACTCGGACGTATTCACGATCAAAACGAGGCACAAGTCGCCGCTCAAAAAGCCAGCCAAGCGGGATACTTGAGTTTTAACCTCGATTTAATGCATGGATTACCCAACCAAAGCTTTGCTGAAGCTATGGCCGATATCGACACGGCAGCGGCGCTTAACCCGCCACACCTATCTTGGTATCAGTTAACAATTGAGCCCAACACCCTATTCCACTCAAAACCGCCGCAGCTGCCCGATGACGAAGCGCTCTGGCATATCTATGAGCAAGGTCAACAAAAGCTGGCCGCATTAGGGTATGAGCAATACGAAATATCTGCCTACGCAAAACCTGGTTACCAATGTAGGCACAATCTCAACTACTGGCAGTTTGGTGATTATCTAGGCATAGGCTGTGGCGCCCACGGCAAAGTGACGCTGCCAGAAGAAAACCGCATCATACGCACGGTAAAAATTAAACATCCTAAGGGATATCTGAGTGCCCACAACTACACCTTCGAATCGATTGAAGTTGCAGAGGAAGACCGCGCGCTCGAATATTTAATGAATCGCCTGCGTCTGATGACACCTATCCCTAAGCAAGAATTTGAACTGCGCACCGGACAACACAGAGACACATTGACCGAAGGAATGGAAAAAGCCAAACAACGCGGTTTACTCACAGAATCCGCTGAACATTGGCAATTAACCAGTAAAGGTCATATGTTTGTTAATGATTTACTGACACAATTTTGCTGAATTACCCATTAAAACATCAATATAAATAATGTGTTAGTAACAAATAGTGTCGTTTAATACTATTACTGCTAACACATTTTCTAACACTAATATCCATACATTCTTGTTCCGCTTCTTTAGTATTGATGCAAATCAATCTAGGAAGCCTGATCATGCCAATAAAAACTAAAATCAGCTTAGTCGCACTGACCCTTTCAGCTCTGCTGATCATTCCCGCGTATGCAGCATCAACTGCGCCAGCCTTAAACAGTGCAAGCGAACCTGTGAATGCAGTAGCACAAACCGAGTCAGAAAAAGCCAATGCTCTGTTCGAAACCATCTTCATGGAAAACATCATGGCGAGCCCCATTTCGCAGACCTATATGGGGATCAAGCAAGACTATGATAAATGGGATGAACTGGATGATGCCGCCGATGATAAAACCCTAGAACGCACAAAAAAACAACTGGCGCGGGTCAATCAGATTGATGCGGCCAAGCTCGATCCACAAACAAAACTCAGCCTTACCTTGCTCAAACAAAATCTGCAAAATGACATCGAAGATGACCAATGGCGCTACCATAATTACCCTGTGAATCAGATGTATGGCGGCCACTCTATGATAGCCTCCTTCTTGATTAACCAACATCAAATCACAGATGTCAGCGATGCAAAGGCCTATATCAGCCGCTTGAATGGCGTGCCCAAACGGTTAAGTCAACTACAGACAGTATTAGCCGTTCGCGCAGATAAAGGCATTATCGCGCCTAAGTTTGTATTCGCCTATGTGATTTCAGACAGCCAAAACATCATCAAAGGTGCGCCTTTTGATAAGGGCGACGACAGCGCGCTACTCGCAGATTTTCGCCGTAAAGTGAACGCATTAGCGATTCAAGAAACGGAAAAGCAAGCACTGCTTAAACAGGCTGAGCAAGCACTAGTAACTCAAGTCGAGCCCGCCTATAACAAACTCATCAGTTACATCAAAACCTTAGCAGCTAAAGCTGATGACCGCGATGGTGCGTGGAAACTCCCTAACGGCGCCGCCTTCTACAACAATGCCTTAGCTCGTACTACTACGACAAACATGACCGCCGATCAAATCCATGACTTAGGGCTTTCTGAAGTGGAACGTATCCACAACGAAATGCGCGCCATCATGAAGAAGGTCAATTTTAAAGGCGATTTACAGCAATTCTTTAGCTTTATGCGTGACGATCCCCAGTTCTACTACCCCAATACCGCCGAAGGCAAAGCCGCCTATTTAGCTGAGGCGACTAAGCTCATCGACAATATGAAATCGCGCTTAGATGAAGTGTTCAAAGTAAAACCTAAGGCCGCGATGATAGTGAAACAGGTTGAAGCCTTTAGAGAAAAATCTGCGGGTAAAGCCTTCTATGAGCAACCTGCGCCGGATGGTTCGCGTCCAGGTAGCTACTATGCAAACCTATATGACATGAAAGCCATGCCGAAATACCAAATGGAGGCACTGGCCTACCACGAAGGTATTCCGGGTCACCATATGCAGATCGCCATTTCCCAAGAGCTGCAAAATATTCCTAAGTTCCGCAAATTTGGTGGCTATACCGCGTATATCGAGGGCTGGGGTTTATATAGCGAATCTTTCCCGAAAGAAATGGGACTCTACGCCGATCCCTATTCTGACTTTGGTCGCCTAGCAATGGAACTGTGGCGTGCATGTCGCTTAGTCATTGATACTGGTATCCACGCTAAAAAGTGGACCCGCGAGCAAGGCATAACCTATTACGTGGACAATACGCCAAATGCTAAATCAGATGCGGTGAAAATGGTTGAACGCCATATCGTTATGCCATCGCAAGCGACAGCCTATAAAGTGGGCATGATTAAGCTGCTGGAACTCAGACATAAAGCAGAGCAACAGCTTGGCAGTCAATTTGATATCCGCGACTTCCATACGCTAGTACTTGCTAATGGCGCATTGCCACTAGATGTGTTAGAGCAACAAGTCGATCTCTGGATAGCCAGTAAGAAGCAGGCCTAATGCCTTAATGCTGAACCGTGAAGCACTGTTAACTTGCTTCACGACTAAAGCGACATAAGTGAAAGTCTTAAGCTGCAGCCAATAAAAAAGCCACTCGAAAGTGGCTTTTTTATTGGTACCATTATCCCGTTAGATAACAGAACCCTTCTCACTGTGGGTCACTATATTTGTTGCATTAATATATGCTTTAGCACTCGCCTTCACATCATTTAACACACAGTTGCGACTTTAGGGTACAGGGAGACAAAACTTGTGCTCAAGGCTACAAACCATCAATAAAAAAATTACCTCAGCGATAAGGCTGAGGTAAACCAAAAACTAGGATGATGGTTTAAAGAGCCAACATTGTTTTAGTTCTCAAACTTCTGTTGGCTGTGATCCAAAACTGCATTAACGCCGACCTGTATACAAAAATTGAAAGGGGTCATTTCCAATAAACGTATAGGACTCAGATCATTCCGAATCAACTGTTACCATTGTATTCAATTAAGAACAGAGTTCAAGGATGTTATAAAAAAGTGCTTTAGAACACCCTAAAAAATCATCAACAAATGTACTCATCAACTCAATCTAAAGTATTGATTTTAAATAACCATAAAAGTGCGCGTTCAATTTAAAACCACATAAGACTGCTTTTGAGAACAATGTTTCCTATTTTACTGACGTTTACTGAATAATTCGACATAGGGAGCATCCCAATACGGCGGCGTTCCTATGTGATCTTTGATGAATTCGATAAAAGAACTGACCTTAGGTGCTAAGTGCTTACGACGGGGATAAACCGCCTGCAATGGCAGATGGTGGGTCAATTGCCAATCCTTCAGTAAAGGCACTAATGTCCCTTTGGCAATTTCATCCTCCATCAGATAACTCGCAAGATACACAACTCCAAGACCACTGATTGCAGCGGATTTTAATGCAGGCGCATTATCCACCCTGAAATTACCCGATACGCCAATTTCACAGTAGTCATCACCCTTCTTAAATTGCCACATGCTGTGCTCGTGCCACTCGCCTTGATAGACCAAACAGTTGTGGTCAACTAGCTGCTCAGGTCGAGTTGGCTCGCCATGTTGAGCAATATAGCCAGGCGAAGCAACTAACAGGAATTGGCACTTCATCAGAGGTCTAGCAACCATGCCAAGCGGTAATTGCTCAGACATAGTTAACAGTAAGTCTAAGCCTTCGCTCACGACATCCACTTTATGGTCCAGTAAGCTCACTTGTAGCTCAAGCTCAGGATGTTTTGCCATAAAAGATGGCAACGCAGGAATGATATGCATCACTCCAAAGGATTGGGAAATCCCCACCTTAAGCACGCCGCGGGTCGCATCATTTAAGTTATGCACGCTGGCTATCGCTTGTTCAGCGTCACGCAGCAGTTCTTCACCTTGCAGATACAGCAAATGCCCTGCTTCAGTCAGACTTAAGCTGCGGGTGGTACGTTGAATTAATTGAACACCAAGTCTATGTTCAAGATCGGCGACTTGTGTACTGACCTTAGACTTAGAGATCCCAAGCCTTCTTGCGGCGGCACTAAAACTCCCTGCTCTGGCCACATGAGTAAAAATCGCAATAGGTTCTAACAGTTCTAACATGGAAGTCGCCTTAAGCTGTTTACGACAATGATATTAACTTTCGGTGAGCAGCTATGGTTAGCGTAATCATCGCTTAAAAATAACCATAGCATTGATATCTCGCATCAAAATGATATAACGCAGAGATTTAGACCGAAAAAGTCCACTAAAGTAGGGGGTTATATCTGACTGATATGCCAGCTTTTAATTATATTTTAAGAGTATACCAAATATTCGTCTCTAGACTGTAACATTCCGAACTAAATCGCTGCAAGCCTAGCCTATAAGCCACATCAACTTAGCCATAAGGGTTGTCACCACGATTAAACCGTAGCCAATAAAAAAGCCCCTAGTCGATAAATTGACTAGGGGCGTAGCATTCAAGTTTGACTCATGCACAAGGAGATAGAAGTTATTGCAGTTAAAACTAAGGGCGATTCGCAAGAACTATTTACAAGTACTATTCACGCAGTTCCTTGGTTGAGTTTTGTGTCAACACATAAGGTGCTAGTTCTGGCACTTCTTGGCGCAATTGATTTTCAAGCACTAACAAATTTTCAAATCGGTCGCACAAACGGTCAGCCTTAGCTTCTAATCCCTTAGATTGGCTCTCAATTTGTTGCTCAATATCTTGGCCTAACTTGTCCATTTTTTGGGAGAAGGTATCCATCTTAGCTTCAAAATTTTCACCGCCACCAGACATGATTTGGCCACCTAAGTTCATCATAATTGCGCCAATTGAATTCTGGACAATTTGTTCCATTTCCTGCTCGAATTCATCGTTAAATGTACTTTGCATCGAGTCTTCAGTCGCCCCTAAATAGAAGCTATCACCATTCTTGTAAGCCACTGAATCAACCCGTTTTTGAACGCCAGCCATCATTTCATTAAATTTTGCACCAGCGGCATCACCCATTAAAGGTGTTAAGGCCATACCAACCGCTTTGGAAGCAAGAGATACTGCCTCATTCACCAGTTCAATCACTTCTGGCACTTGAGTCGAAACTTCATCGGCATATTGAGTAACCAATTTTTTCTGCTTGTCGGTTAAGTTAACTTGCTTACCTTCCACAAATAACTTGTCAACTTCGATACGATACTTTTCTGTGCCCTTCTCGCTCATGACTAATTTTTTAGGCTCGACCATAACGTCATAATTTAAGGAGACCTCACAGCGCTCATCTATTTTTGGTTCTATTTGTGCTTGCGCCAGCTGTACGCTAGATGCCCCTAAAATCACGCCAGATAATGCAAATCCAGTTAATAACTTATTTAATTTCATTTTTGTTCGTCCTTTAATCTGAATAATTCGATAAACCTAAACTACTGAATAGCTTATACCATGTGAATAGCTTATAGCAGGAGACGTGCCAACTTTATAACAATTTGATTATGTTGAATTTTGAAAGTTAGCACTAAAAGGTCATTAGCGAAATTCGCTAACATTTAGTCTGATAGTGCTAATAAAAAACGAGAGATAAGACTAGAAAATAGAACGACCGAGACGCTGACTTAGATGCTCAAGCATCGCTGTGCCCGCAAGTGAGTTGCCATTATTATCGAGTTCTGGCGACCATACACAAATCGACAGTTCTCCAGGGATCACGGCAATAATACCGCCGCCGACGCCACTTTTACCTGGCATACCAACACGATAAGCAAACTCACCCGCACCATCGTATAAGCCCGAGGTTGCCAACAGAGCGTTAAGTTGCCGAGTTTGCACTTGAGAAATAAGCTCAGTCCCTGTGATACTTTTGCCGCGATTAGCTAAATACAACATGGCCTTAGACAAGTCAGCACAATTCATCTTCAAGGCGCAATAATGAAAATAGGTGCGCAGCACAGTATCAACATCACCTTGAAAATTACCAAAGGACTTCATCAAATAAGCGATAGCCGCATTGCGCGCACTATGCTGATATTCTGAATCTGCTACTTGTTTATCGAAACACACTTTATCGTTTTGGCTAAGTTGCCTGACTAACTCAAGCATTCTGTGTTTAGGTGCACCTAAACGACTCTGCAATAAGTCAGCAATCACTAACGCGCCAGCATTGATAAATGGGTTGCGTGGCTTGCCACGTTCTAACTCGACTTGTACTAAAGAGTTGAATGAATGGCCCGAAGGTTCTTTGCCAACACGGCTCCAGATTTCGGCTTCTTCATATAAAGTTAACGCTAAGGTTAAGCTGAAAACTTTGGAGATACTTTGAATCGAAAACGGCTCAAGGTAATCGCCCGCACCTAAAGTTTCACCGTCAACAGTCGTGACGGCAATACCTAATTTGCCAGCATCAACGCTGGCCAGTGCGGGGATATAATTTGCAACCTTTCCTTGGCCGAGCAAGGGTCGAACTTTCTCGACCACTTCCTCAAGTAATGCCAACTCGGGCATTAACCCCACCAAATGTCGTACAGTTCGCTAACTTCAACCTGAGATACTTTTTGGGTCGCCCAGAATGCCTTAACTGCAGCAATATCTTCTTCGGTACATTTACCAATCGTTTGGGTGGCGATAATGCCTTCCCATTCGATGTGGCCGCCGCCATGGAAACCTAATTTACGGGTTTCGATCACTTCATCGATGAATTTATCTACAGTTGCATCGATATCGGCTTCAGATACTGATGCATCAAAAGTCCAAGCCATATCGAAACCTAACTCTTGGAATTCATCAACGCGCATTTTCTTACGTAAACGACGGCTACGATTAGTTGCCATAGTGATTTTCCCTTTTGTGTTTAAAATTAGCTAAAATTGAGTTCGTGATTAAGCGATACGCTCAAACATCAGATCCCATACACCGTGACCCAGTCTATGGCCGCGGGCTTCAAACTTTGTCAATGGACGATGATCAGGACGCGGCACCACACTGCCGTCGGCCGACTGGTTTTGATAACCCGGTGCGGCTTGCATCACCTCTAACATATGCTCGCTGTACTCTTCCCAGTCAGTTGCCATATGGAAAACACCGCCAATTTTTAGCTTGCGACGAATAAGTTCGGCAAATTCAGCTTGTACGATGCGGCGTTTATGGTGACGTTTTTTATGCCAAGGATCTGGGAAGAACAATTGCACTCGGGCTAATGAACCGTCAGCAATCGCATGTTCTAATACTTCCATGGCATCGTGATGATACACACGTAAATTAGTCACACCAGCAATGGCTGCATCACTGAGGCAAGAGCCTACACCCGGTTTATGTACTTCAATACCAATGAAATTTTGCTCTGGTGCATCTTTAGCCATTTGTACTAAAGAGGCGCCCATGCCAAAGCCAATTTCCAGCACAGTATCGGCTTCACGACCAAAAACGTCGCTCAGTACTAATGGCACTGGGCTGTAATCTAAACCCATTGTTAGCCACTGGCTTTCAATAGCGTGTGCTTGGCCTTTGGTTAGGCGACCTTCTCTCAGGACAAAGCTTCTGATCTTGCGCAGATACTTGCCTTCTTCATTAAATTCAGCGGTAGTGACTTCGCTCATTTTTGCCTCGTCTAGTGGACAACACCATCATAAAAGAAGGGCATTATCCAAAGTTCAACATACAGTGCAAGCACTAATGGGGCGAAAGTATACCAAGATTATTTAAGAGTGCGAATTTAGCAGCGATTTTTAGCTTTAGATCCCTTGCCAACTTATCTTTGACGCTTGTCTAAGAAGATAACTGCCGCTACACTGCGCCGATGAAATCTACAGCCTCCTTCGCTACACGTATCGTCTCTTGGTACGACAATCACGGTCGTAAAACCCTCCCTTGGCAGCAAGATAAAACCCCATATCGCGTATGGGTTTCTGAAATTATGCTGCAACAAACTCAGGTTGCGACTGTTATTCCCTATTATCTTAAATTTATGGCGCGTTTCCCCGATGTGTTAGCACTTGCTAACGCGCCAGACGATGAGGTATTACATCATTGGACCGGTCTTGGCTATTACGCTAGGGCGCGTAATCTGCATAAAGCAGCCAAAATAATCCGCGATGATTATCAGGGATTATTTCCAACACATTTTGAACAAGTGCTCGCCCTACCCGGCATCGGCCGCTCGACGGCAGGCGCAGTATTGTCATTGTCACTTGGGCAACATCACCCCATTCTCGATGGCAACGTAAAACGTGTATTAGCAAGACATGGGGCAATCGCAGGTTGGCCAGGGCAAAAGACGGTTGAAGAGCAACTTTGGCAACTGACGGATGCCTTCACACCGCAGCAAGATATTCAGAAATATAATCAAGCCATGATGGATATCGGCGCCAGTATTTGCACTCGTAGCAAACCTAACTGTGCCGCTTGCCCTGTAGCGATTGATTGCAAAGCTCAACTGATTGGCAGACAAACCGATTTCCCTGGCAAAAAGCCTAAAAAAACCATACCAACCAAAGCGGCGTGGATGTTAGTGATGATGCAAGACAATCAAGTCTTTCTAGCTAAACGTCCGCCAGCGGGAATTTGGGGCGGGCTCTGGTGTTTCCCTGAATTCGCTACCCAAGCCGCCCTTGAAACTCATCTTGAAGAGCAAGGGTTTGATGCGCAGCAACTCGAATGGTTAACTGGCTTTAGACACACATTTAGCCACTTCCATTTAGATATTCAGCCCATGATGCTTAATTTAGATAAAGCCCTCGGCAATAAAGAGAGCGTGGGTGCTGTCATGGAACAAAACCAGTCTCTCTGGTATAACATAAGTCATCCTTCCAAAGTGGGACTCGCCGCCGCCACCGAGCGCGTGCTAGCCAATTTGGGATCACTCGTTCAATCCGCAGTCAGTAAGGAATAATCATGGCGCGTACAGTCAATTGCGTATATTTAAATAAAGAAGCCGACGGCCTAGACTTTCAACTGTATCCAGGTGATTTAGGTAAGCGCATTTTTGATAACATCAGCAAAGAAGCTTGGGGCCTATGGCAAAAAAAGCAAACCATGCTGATCAACGAGAAAAAACTCAACATGATGAATGTTGATGATCGTAAATTTCTTGAAGAACAAATGACCTCTTTCCTATTTGAAGGTAAAGATGTTGAAATTGAAGGTTTTGTACCAGAAAAAGACCAAGATTAATTTTTGTCGTTCACTTAACGATAAAGCTTACAAAAAAGCGCCTTTCGGCGCTTTTTGTTTATCTAAATGGCAGAATAAAGAGTTACTTACGCACGCCTTCAACCACTAGATCTAACTCAACATGGCTAGATGCTGGACCTAAATCCATCTTGATACCGAAATCTTTCATCGCAAAGGTGGTTGTGCCCGTAAAACCGGCACGGTAGCCACCCCAAGGATCCTGACCTTCACCCACAGCATGGGCCTTGATCGCTAAGGGTTTAGTCACACCATTTAAAGTTAAGTTACCGTTAATCACTAAATCGCCATTTCCTTTATCTTCCACCGAAGTAGATGCAAAGGTCGCTTTAGCGAATTTGCCAGTATTAAGGAAATCTTCACCGCGAATATGTTTGTCACGCTCAGCATGGTTTGAATCGACACTTAATGTATTCACAGTGACATTCACTTTCATCGCAGTAGGTTTAGCCGCATCGTAGCTAAAATCGCCGCTAAAATCATTAAAACGCCCCACCACATAGCTATAACCTAAGTGATTCACTTTAAATGTAATAGAAGCGTGAGCGCCTTCATGATCAATCACATAGTCAGCAGCTGAAGCCGCCACAGGAGCCAATAGAGATACACCAATCAGTGCGCTTAACAGTTGCTTTTTCATTGTATTATCCTCGTTTAAATTTAATCATTCTAAGTAGGGTGGCGTCTTTATCGATAAAGTGATGTTTTAATGCGCCCACGGCGTGAATAACGACCAGCGCGATCAAGCTGTAAGCCGCATATTGGTGAATATCACCCGCGATATCAGCTTGGTTTTCAAACAAAAGTCCCAATCCTGGTAGTTCAAACCAATCAAACACCCAGATACCACGGCCATCTGCGGTTGAGATCAAAATGCCAGCAGTCATGATGACAAAGAGCAAGATATAAATAATAAAATGCGCCAAATGTGCGGCCGTCTTTTCCCACGGTTTATGACTCGCCTCAGGTACTGGCTTGGGATTAACTAAGCGCCATACCAAACGAAATATTGTCGCAGCCAATAACAGAATCCCAATACTTTTATGTAGATGCGGCGCAGTCTTGTACCAAGTACTGTAGTAGGTTAACTCCACCATCCACACACCGACTGCAAATAACCCAATCACGACGAACGCACTCAACCAATGGGTCACAATGGCGGTAATTCCATAAGCAAACTGACTATTTCGAAACATACTGCGACTCCGTACTCGCGTTTTCTTCATGCTATCCATGAAATAATATTCATTATCATAAATCTAAATTTAAAAACTAAAATCAGTAAAAATCGCTTATATCTTTCTAAATTTTAGAAAGTAAGCCAAAAATCATGATCTGTGAGCACAAAGCTATAGTAAACATCAGTATCCCTCTGACTTGAAAAATACAGCCAACGAATGAAATTGAGCTGAATTCGCAAAATAAGAGATAAAAAACACTCAAGATGTGCATTAAACAGCCGAACGAGTGATTTATCGGGAAAAAGCACTTGCAGAGGTCAAACACCCTAGCTAATATAGCCGCACTTTGAACGATACGGCTTAGCCAACGAGTTCAAAGTAGTTAACTAACGCTTAGTTTAGTTGCCCGAATAGCTCAGTCGGTAGAGCAGAGGATTGAAAATCCTCGTGTCCCTGGTTCGATTCCGGGTTCGGGCACCATTATTCTGTACTAAAAATTGCAGTAAAGATTTAAGCCGGCATAGCTCAGTTGGTAGAGCAACTGACTTGTAATCAGTAGGTCCCGAGTTCGACTCTTGGTGCCGGCACCATATAAAACAATGAAACCACTCAATGAGTGGTTTTTTTGTATCTGAAATTTGAATAATAACTCACAAAGTCTGTGGTCAATCGCAACTGACTTACTCTTGATAATACCAGTAGGTTCCGAGTTCGACTCTTGGTGCTGGCACCATATAAAACAATGAAGCCACTCAATGAGTGGCTTTTTTGTATCTGAAATTTGAATAATAACCAACAAAGTCTGTGGTCAATCACAACTGACTTACTCTTAATAATACCAATAAGTCCCGAGTTCGACTCTTGGTGCCGCCGGCACTATATAAAACAATGAAGCCACTCGCTTACTCTTAGTTGCTCCGCTTAGTTACATCCCATAAATATCAGCCATCAATCAAAGCTCGACAATACCCAAAGTGTGCCACTGCCCTTTGCTTGCAATAGATGAGCTTAAACCTTAATTTTTATCTCCCCAATAGCAGATAAATGAATGAGGAAGTTAGGATAAACAGCCATAAGGAACACCCATAGGCGTTAAAGTGCTGAAACTTTCAGCGACTCAATATGAGAAAAGTGGAAGAATCAAATAAATGTTCGATTTTTGTTTAATAGTTAATCAGTCATTTAAAAAGGGCTTGCACAGCCAAAGCGAGCACTATATTATACGCGCACTTCGAACGAACAAGGTCTTTACGACTTAGTTTGAAGTAGTTAACTAACGCTTAGTTAGTTGCCCGAATAGCTCAGTCGGTAGAGCAGAGGATTGAAAATCCTCGTGTCCCTGGTTCGATTCCGGGTTCGGGCACCACAATTTAGCCGGCATAGCTCAGTTGGTAGAGCAACTGACTTGTAATCAGTAGGTCCCGAGTTCGACTCTTGGTGCCGGCACCATATAAACAATGAAGCCACTCAATGAGTGGCTTTTTTGTATCTGTTTTTTGTATATGAAATTTGAATCGTTTCAAAGCAAAACACAACTGACTTTCCTCAATAATAACGATAGCGCCCTCAATACTGGCACAATAAGCGCTCAAATTGAGCGTATAAGATAATTTATTGACTTCACGCAACAGACAATCACTTAATCCTTTCCCCCTATAAATGATAGTTTTATATTCGCCACATAAAAAAGCCACTCATTATTGAGTGGCTTTGCGTTCTTATACAAACTATCTAGTTCCAAATGACTCAATCGTGCTTATTTGATGAGCTCGAGTGGCATAGGCCTATCACCTGCTTGAACTTGATGTTGAACATGGCGCCACCCTTGAGTGAGCTCACTTAGATGTGCTTTTCTCTCGGGGAAATGTGTAGCGAGTTTTTCGATAACATCGATTTGCTTCTTACACAATAATGACCAACGATCTGCATTTGATAAGTACATGGCGTTTTCCTTAACTGAGGGGTTACTTTTCCTTAGCCAGTTAAGTCTAGGCTGGAATCATTTTATTGCCAATTCAAAATTGCGCGTTAGCGCACTGTTAAAACAACTAACTCGGGAGTATCTTGGTTCTATAAACATAAGATAGGAGGCGTTATGACAGCCGATATTTTCAAACTCATTTTTGTCGCTATTGGTATATTTCTCGTTTACAAACTGATATTTGGTGGCAAGAAAGGTCTGACTATTTTTGAAATGCATTTTAAAGATGGCCGTATGACTCAGCATAAGGGCAAGATCCCCGAACGATTCGAACGGGAATGCCGCCAAATCGCTAAAACCGAAAAACTGACTTGTACTGTTAGGGCTGAAAAATCAGGAGATGTACGCTTACATATTTCTGCAAACGTGAGTGACAATGTAAAGCAAAGGATTCGTAATCTGTTTCCGTTTGAATATTATGACAAAAAATCGATAGATAACAGCCGTCAAGCGGGTTAGTTCTTCGCATCTCCCCTAGCAACCTTAATACTTGCTATTGATAGTTAAGTATTGAGGTTGAAGTGAGTTCCTAAGGCATTTTCTTATTTAAACTTAACTGGATACCTAGGTTTTAGAAAATCGGATTCTAACTGACCGTCTTTTCTCGCATCTCGAATACGACGTTCATTATCTTGCACCATAGGATCGCTTGCGGGTTGATGAGGATCGACTTGTTTCTCAGAATGATCCTTAAACTTAAAGTCAAAAGATGAACAAGCAGTTAACGACAGACTAAAAAATACTCCCCATAAAACAACGTGTTTATTCATCGACTACCACCTATCTATTTAGACTTAGACTTAAGCTCAGATTAATTAAATTTAAACAATGGGTTGCAATAACCTTACCCCCATATATCACTTATGCCACTAGCAAAAATGCCTAGCTGCAACTTTGGTTTGACTTCAACACTTTAATGCAGAAAAAAGGGGGTTATTAGCCAAGCTATACTGTTTAAGCCAATTTAAGTCTTAATCAACAGAGTGAATCCAAGACAAGCTGGGGTAAGCCAACTTAACTAAAAATTGCTGAGACTATTTTTGAATAACTAAAGTGACTTTAGCAACTGTGATGCCAAACTTAATAATATCGCTCTGATTTATAATGGTATTATCATTCACTAAGAACATCCAATCGTCGAAATGAACTTGATATTCCTCACCATCCACAGGCAATAACATATCGTATTTCCAACGTAGCGCACTGCCGCTAGATTGGCCATCGGCAGTCCCGATAATGTCACCTGCAGTTCCTGAGTATCGCCCTTCCCCTAGTGCCTTGATGCGCCACACACGAGTTTGAGTTTCACCATCATCATACACAAACCATTCATTAATGACTCCCTCACTTCCCTGCCAACTGGCTTCCATAATGACATTGAATTTGCGGATTACTTTGCCACTAAAATCTTGTACGACCCCAGAGGCTTTTAATGGTCCATTAAAAAATGACTCCAAAACCAATGTCGGATGAGTGTCTTTATAATCAGTCACTTCCACCGATGAACAACTCGACAACAGCCCTATCATTATTAAACCTAAAAATAACTTTCGGCCGACAAGCCGTTTCAACAATCGCATGGTTTTTCTCCGAGTAATTGCGCCCGCAAACTCGGACGGCTAGTGGCTTTCGATAACCAAATCGCTAAAAATGCCTCAGCAAAATTAGCATCATGGATAATGTCGAGTGGTTGATGATTAAAGAAAAACTGACTCGTTTGTCCATCTATCACCTTAAAACTTAAATGATCGCCCTGCTTCACATCGGGCCAAGTCGCATTTAATAAACCCAACCAACGTTGGATATCATTTTCGGCAAACGCTAGATGCTTCCATAGATCTTTTGTCGCTTCGAGCAAATCCTCTGACTCAATATCTCGATAATATTCAATATCTAACAGCAGAGGATATTGCCCCTGTTGATAACGGCCATTTACCGTCATCAGTCTCGCCTTATACAAACTAAACCACAACCAATCCATTTCTCCGCGGCCCACTTCCTGAAAAGTCTGCGTCACATCGGCGGCATCATTCAGTTCGATAGTAATGTTTTCAAAATCAGGCGTTTTCGCCTCTAACGCTTTTAAAGGTGCGGCCAATAAACCGAGGGCCAATAGACTTAAGCAGCTTGAATTCAAAAATGAAAAACCAAGATTTGGGCTACGATTACGAACTGACGACATGGGATCCCCCTTTTACTGCATGATGTCTTACAACAGGTACTTAACTAAAAACGGCATAATGACTTAACCGCGATCAATTCCTACAACTCAATAATTAACGCCCAAACACAGTAAAAGAACGCGCTTTAGTGCTTCGATTAAATCCATAGGGATTAGCAAGTTGGATTAAAAATGGCAGCAAGACTAGCCAAACCAAAAATAACACCACAGCAGAAATAACATTGCCATAGGGCAAACTCACGGCATTAAATTGTGCGCCAGCCAAATAGCTTAACCCACCAAATACGCCCCCGAGTAACGCCTGAAATATCAGCGGTAAAGGTCGCATAAAGGCCAAACTATGATTCAGAGTCAAAGCAAAATGCAGCCACAGGCAACCAAGCCACCAAGGGAAAAGAGCAAACTCAAACACCGCTAAAACAGAGAGTACGGTATCTACGCCTATTCCTAAGGCTGCAACCTTTAGCATCAATAGCAAATCCACTTTGCGATACTCGTGCTTACCTAATGAAGCTAGCAGGATAAAGTGAAATAATAACAAAGGGATAGTTAACAACAGTGAGGTGTTGAGCCAAAGTACGCTAGACCACCACACAGCCTGAAAACTCAAGGCGTTATAGAGAATAAAGCCCTGATGTTTAAAAGGAACCCGAGAGTTAGCTAACATGGACTTCATCTTTGCCTCACTTTTATCTTGCTGCAAACAAAGCGGCTCATTCCAACGAAAATGGTTATTTCCACTAAAGTGACTGCTTAATCAAAACAAATTACGTCGCATTAGGGCTATTGCTTGGGAGATGATGGCTAGCAATGCGATAGTCCGGACGCACAGCCACTAAATGCACAGTGCTTGTGGTACGTTCTAAAAATCCACCTTCACAATAACTTAGATAAAATTTCCACATCCGAATAAAATCATCGCCATAACCTAAAGCTTGGATTTCGCCTATCGCATGATCAAAATTCTCATGCCAATGTTTTAAGGTTTTAGCGTAATCGAGCCCCATATCATTGAGCGACCAGACCACCATGTCCGTCTGTTTGGCAATGTGACCAACCATTTGGCTCACTGAGGGTAAGCAGCCACCGGGGAAAATATAACGCTGAATAAAATCCACACTTTTGCGATAGCTGTCATAACGTTGATCGGCAATCGTTATCGCCTGTAGCAGCATGCGCCCATTGGGTTTTAACAATGATTCCAGCTTTTTAAAGAAGCCTGGTAAATACTCATGCCCCACAGCTTCAATCATCTCGATAGAAACAACCCTGTCGTATTCTCCGGTGAGATTGCGATAGTCCTCTGTCAGCAGCGTCACTTTATCGCTTAGCCCTTCGCGTTCGACACGGGCTTTGGTATAGGCGTATTGCGCATCTGAAATCGTTGTTGTTGTCACGTGTACGCCATAATGCTTAGCCGCATAAATAGCCAGTGCGCCCCAGCCTGTACCAATCTCAAGCAAGGTTTGACCTGGCTGTAAATCGAGCCGCTCACAAATAGTCATCAGCTTAAACAACTGCGCTTCCTGCAAACTGGCTTCCTCATGGGGATAAAGCGCGCTCGAATACAACATTTCACGGTCGAGGAATTGCTCATACATAGCATTACCCAAATCATAGTGGGCGAGAATATTCCGCTTTGAGCCCTCTTGAGAATTGCGATTCAGCACATGCTTCACACGGTTTATCGTGCCAGTTAACCAAGAGAATTTGGCTTCAATCTTATCGAGTAAGGCTAAATTACGGGCAAACAATTGTACGACTTTGGTGAGATCAGGGCTCGTCCAATGGCCTTGAATATAACCTTCACCCGCACCAATGGAGCCAGAAAGCATGATTTGACGATAAAAACTCGGGTGTTTAACCACAAGCGTGGCGTGCAAGTCGGTATGACTCTCACCAAAACGATAACTCTTGTCGCCCTCAACCAAGGTCAAGCAGCCATGTGGGAGACTTTCCAGCGCCTTAAGCAAGACTTTACGCGCAATACTGTCGGGCAGTTTCCCTGTGGTGACTGAGGTTTGCGAAGCCGTATTTTCCATGTTATTTCTCCATCTGAGCTGGATGCGGCACAAAGGGCACACGTTTAAAAAAGAGTTTTAGCGCTTGCCAATAAATCCCGAAGAAAATATTGAGAGTCATAAAAGGGAAGCGAAACAAAAGCGTCCGTAAATTGGCCGCCGTTATCGGTTGGCGTTTCATCACTAAATTGGCATTAAACAGTTTTTTGCCATTCTCTTGCATCGACTTGTTTTCAATACCGATGTTTAAGTCTTCACTCGGCGCAGACACATGCCAGAGATAACGCATATCGAGAGTCATAAAGGGAGACACGTGAAACACTTTGTCAGAAGGTTTGGGCGCGGCTAAATCGACTAAATAGCAATGGCGCTGATCCCAAGGCGTGTTACTCACCTCGGCCAACATGTATAAAGGCGTTTGATCCTGATAACAAAAGTAGAAATTTACTGGGCTAAAATACACGCCAAAATGGCGGATCTGACCCACAAACAAAACTCGATCACACAGCTTATCTGCGCCTAACGCTGCCACTTGAGTCAATACGCGACTCTTGAGTGCAGCTGCGCTCGGATCAACAACAGCCACTTCACCGCTGTCATTGGATTTAGTCGTAAAAGAAGTTAAATAGTCTTTAGGATTGAATCTTAATAAAGCGCGATGCTGGCTGGCAAAAACTCGCCCCATGGCACTGATCTTATCGACTTCATCTAAATCAATCGCCAACAGCGCCATGGCATAACTAAAGCTATGTTTAATCGGTGTAAAACGGCTATGGGATACAGTGCCGTAATAAATACCGCTATTGAGCTCTGTCATAGGCTGACACCAAAATGGGCACACACATCAAGTGCACTGCGAACGCCATCTTCATGGAAACCATTGTGCCAATAGGCGCCAGCAAAATGAGTATGATTTTGCCCGGATATTTCCTCACGGCGGCCCTGAGCCTTAAGACTGGCTTCGTTAAACACTGGGTGGGCATAATTGAAGCGGCGTATCACTTTCGACTCATCAATCAACTCTGACTGATTCAAGGTGACACAAAAGGTCGGCGCATTGGCTGGCAACTGTTGCAGTATGTTCATGTTGTAGGTCACTGACGCTGGACGTTTTAGGTTACCATCTAATCGATAGTTCCAACTCGCCCAAGCGGCTTTTCGCTTCGGTAAAATACGCGTATCCATGTGCAGCACCACATCGTTATTCTGGTAGCTGAGGTCGCCTAAAATGGCGCGTTCTGTTGGCGTGGGATCGTTTAACATCCGCAGTGCTTGGTCGCTATGACAGGCTAAAATCACCTCATCGAATTCCAACCATTCACCGTGAACTTGTAACTTCACCCCATTGCCATGGCGTTCAATACCTGTCACAGGTGAGTTAAGGCGGATATTGTCTTTAAAGGGCGCAATAAGATCAGGAATATAGCTACGCGAGCCACCCTTTAGCACATACCACTGGGGTCTATCACTGACATTTAATAAACCATGGTGCTGGAAGAAACGAATAAAAAACTTCAACGAAAACGCGCGCATATCTTCTATGCTCGAAGACCAAATCGCCGCACCCATGGGCAAAATGTAATGTTCAGCGAAAAATGGTGAGAAGTGTTCATTGTCTAAATAATCACCTAAGTTACCTTCGGGATAAATATCCTGTTGATAGAGTGCCTTACAGCCTTTATTGAAGCGCAATATTTCTTTTAAAAAGGCCCAAAAGCGTGGATTCAGGAGGTTACGCTTTTGGGCAAACAAACTGCCTAAATTGTGGCCGTTGTATTCAAGCCCAGTCAGAGCATTGTGCACGCTAAAACTCATCTCAGTCGGTAATATGGTGACATTAAGGCGAGCCAATAAACGTTCAAATCGTGGATATGTTCTGTCATTAAACACGATGAAACCTGTGTCTATAGCGTAGGTTTGCCCTTGATGCTCCACATCGACTGTCGCCGTGTGGCCGCCGATATAGTCATTGGCCTCAAACACTGTAACCCTGTGCGACTCACTTAATAGATGGCCACAGGTTAATCCAGAAATGCCAGTGCCGATGATGGCGATATTTTTCATAAACTCTTGTCCTTTAGCGGCTTGGCTTGAGTATCGTTTGCAATCATTTTTTGCCACACAAAGGCAGGTAAAAACGACATCAACTTCAATAGATAAGTAAAGCGTCGCGGAAAATGGATCTCGCGCTTGCCACCTTTCAGCCCATTACGTATCGCCTTAGAAGCGGTTTGTACACCCACTTGCATTGGCATAGAAAAATCATTTTTTGCGGTCAGTGGTGTCGCCACAAAACCCGGGCAAATCAAGCTCACGCCTATGTCGTTCTTGGCAAGATCGAGCGCGAGACTCGAGGCTAAATACTGCACGCCAGCTTTAGAGGCACCGTAAGCTTCAGCGCGAGGGAAAGGTAAATAAATAGCGCTAGAACTCATTAAGCCAATACGTGACCCCCTAGGCATTAAAGGTAAAAATGCCCCGAGGCAATATCCCATTGCAATTAGATTGGTATGGATAACACGCTCGAACAACACATCATCGAAGGCCTTAGCATCATCAATATATTCACAACTGCCCGCATTCAAAATGACCAAATCGAGCTGATAATCGGTTTTCACCAATAGCTCAGCTACATTTTGGCCAGCTTGTTGAACTTGGTCGCGCTGGGATATATCAAAAATTAACAGCGTGACACCTAAGAGTTCATTCAAGGCTAACGCCTCTAACCTTTCTTGGGAGCGGCCACAGGCAATGACATGCCAACCTAAGGACAAATAATCCTGCGCCAGTTGCAACCCAATGCCTGAGCTTGCGCCTGTGATCAGCACTGTATTTACTTTCATCGGCTTAACAGCGTCCATTACTTTGCCGCCCTGTCTTTGAGCAAGCGGATAAGGCCGCCCATGCAAGGCAAATGCTCATACAACATTTGCCCTAAGTCGAAGTAATCCCTGTGAAAATAAATCTTGTCGTTGAATTTAAGTTGGCTCATGCCATCAACACGGATAAGTCCGCCTTTATTCAACTTAGGGTGGCTATATTCCATCTGCCAAAACAGCGCGGCTTGGTTCGCATCCTGCTGCACTTCTTTAATCTCAAACTGAATATGCTTAACATTCTTATATAACTTCGCGAAGTACTGAGTTAACGCCTCTAGCCCTGTGATTTGATGCATAGGATCGGTAAAACTAATATTGTCGTCGTAAACCTGAGCTAACAGATGCAAGTTATCTTTATTTAAAGCTTGATAAAGCTGAATAAAATGCTCAACAAGCGTATTAGTCTCTGTCGTCGCTTGGTTTGTCATCTTGCTATTGCTCCTGATCCTATTTATTGGGCCGTGGCCTTTTTCAATACGCCTAATACGGTTAATGCCCTTGCTCTTGCTGCACTGTGCTCGACAATCGCACTTGGATAAGCCGTTTTAGTGTTGAATAACGGCTGTTCAAACAAAGACGGTGTCTGCGCTGTACTGGGTTGATGTAATTGCTTAATTCCCCAAGATGCGAGCTCTGGTAAATACTTACGGATAAAGCTGCCATCTGGATCAAATTTTTCACTCTGGCTTATAGGATTAAAAATACGGAAATAAGGCTGAGCATCGCAGCCACAACCCGCAGACCACTGCCAACCGCCATTATTCGCGGCTAAGTCACCATCAATCAGTTTTTGGCGGAAATAGCGCTCGCCCCAGCGCCAGTCAATCAGCAGATGTTTAGTCAGGAAACTCGCCACCACCATACGCAGCCGATTGTGCATCCAACCCGTTTGATTGAGCTGGCGCATAGCCGCATCGACAATCGGATAGCCAGTACGACCTTCACACCAAGCAGCAAACTCTTGGGGGTTATTGCGCCACTGCACATGGTCGGCTTGACGATTGAAATTGTGATTCTTAGATAAATCGGGAAATGCCATCAGCAAATGACGGTAAAACTCACGCCAAGTAAGCTCATTTAACCAAGTACGAGCAGGGCTAGTGTCGTCGACAATCACCTCAGGGAAGTGATGCAGCAGCGCGGCAACGCATTGTCTTGGGCTAACCACACCAATGGCCAGATAGGGTGAAATTGAACTAGTGCCATCAATGGCGGGGAAATCCCTATCTTGCTTATAATCCTGCACTTTCTGCTGAATAAATGCCGAGAGCAAACGCTTTGCCTGCCCTTCTCCCGCAGCCCAAAGTTCACTCGACACTTTAGTGACATTGTTAAACAAAAGCGGCTTTGGCTCGGCCAACACAGGTCCAAGCGGCGCCGGAACAGGAAGCGGCAAAATGGCATAGCGGGCGGCAATTTCTCGCCACTTACGGCTAAAAGGAGTGAAAACCTTGTACATGTCGCCGGACAAATTCAGCACAGTGCCCGGCTTAAGCAAACAATGCTCATCGGTTAACACCAGAGGAATCCCCGATTGAATACAGGCTTGGTCGCGCTGTTGCTCGTTAATCTCAGGCTCGCGACCAGCAAACACTCGACCAATCCCCAGATGCTGGCAATAGTGACCGATAAACTCAGGTACATCAGCAAAGGTATCTAACTGAATTAACTCGAATCCAATACCCAAACTCGCCAGCCCTTGGGAAAGCAAATTGATGTGACGTTCGATAAAATCTAACTGAATGGGCGCCACATCATGGCGCTGCCACTGGGTTGGCGTAGCGATATAAATGGCCTTAAGTGCCACGCCATTCTCCCGCGCCCAATCGCAAGCAGCGGTTAATGCCTGATTATCGGCAAGGCGTAAATCTTGGCGAAACCACATCAGTGCATTATTGCCCTGCACTTTTATTGGAATTGAATCTATTTGCATTGAATCGTTAGCTAATGTCATTGTTTTTCTCGCTATTTATCTGCTCGCTTTGATTCACGGTATTCATCTTTCCACTGTGCTTACGACTTCTATTCACCTTCCCCGCTAAACGAGATGGCATTTTTCCAATCAAGTCCGTCATCGAAGACGCCAAAAAAGCAGATAAAGAGCTTAACGTTGGCGCAAAAGGACCCATAAACCAGCATGGGAAAGTCATTTGCTCCAATACAGTCAGCATTTCAGTCTGTTCAGAACCAGAATGATTTGAGTCGGGAATAAGCAAAAGTGCATCGACGTTAAGCCTGTCTCGCAGCAAAGGTAAACTGCCCATGGCTTGCTCGCCAAGATCAATAACCGATACCCGCAGCGACGCTAACTCGAGCGATAGAAGTAGAGAAAACAAAATGTTAGTGCGGGTGGAATTAAGCGAGGTATGTACCCCACGGGATAGACTCACCACAGCGATTCTCGCCGTCACGGCCTGTCCGTTAAAGGCATGACGTCCACCCACTCGGTTAAGTAACTCGCTCTTTAACCAAGCAATAATCAACTCGGCATCGAGCCGCTCATTCACTAAGTCCTCGAGTTGATTAAGCCAAGGTTGTAGCAACTTTTCTTTCACCAATTGGAAAGGATATAAGCCAAATGCATCATCTAAAATCTGCTGTAATTTGTGCTGATTGAAGTCGAATAATGCCGTATTGAGCGCAGTGACTTGCTCGCACCATAAATCAATGGCTTGAGTTTGAACTATTTCTGTAAATGAAGATTTAGCAGCACTCATCAGCAAAGGTTTAACCTTACTGATCGCAACACCTTTAGCCAGCCATGCATTAATCTCATGGATTTCTTGGATATTTTCGCTCGTATATAATCTGTGTCCCTTGGGTGTACGTGCAGGGATCACTAAGCCAAAACGGCGCTGCCATGCCCTTAAGGTCACGGCATTCACGCCCGTTAAGGCCGACACTTCACCGATGGGGAGTAATATCTCACCATTGGGTTCTGTGTGAGCCGTGTTCTCTATAGTTTGTTTCATATTTCAGTAATAACTCACTAAATCAAAAGCTAAAATCAACTGAATGCGATTAGATAAACGTTAATAAACGTTAATAGGCATAGCGCAGCTTTAACGCCTCAGGATGAGGGTTTAAGTACACTTGCTCTTCAATATAAGGTGTTGGAAATTCGCGTAAATAATGGTTAATGAGCGTGATAGGTACTAATAACGGCAATAGACCTTGGCGATATTTCATAATCGTTTCAGACAGTTCTATCTTTTGCTCTTTGCTCAAATGCTTTTTAAAGTAACCCTGAATATGCTGCAGCGTACTGGTATGATTTTTACGAGTCGCATTAATTTTCAGCGCCGTCATAAAGCCTTCAAAGTAGCGGGTCGCGCTTTGCTCAAGATCCTCAATATTGGCCACTATCGGACCAAGCTCGCGATACCATGTCGGGCTGTGTGCCATTAATAGGTATTTATAGCGGGAATGAAACTTCACTAACTTATGCTTAGTCAGCCCTTCATGTTTCATCAGGTGCCAATCGTGATAGGCATAAACGCGGGTGAAAAAGTTCTCCCGCAGCACCATGTCATGCAAGCGGCCTTCTTCTTCCACGGGCAATAGTGGATATCGTTCCATCAACTTGCGAGCAAATACACCAATGCCAGACTTAGAACCATTGTTAGTGCCGATTTTATACTCTGTTACCCGTTCCATGCCGCAGGTTGGCGACTTAGCGCAAAGCAAGTATCCTCCGAGGAAATCGAGCTCTTCAACCTTGTTTTCGCTGTATTCATTAAGCTTATCGGTCACATCTAAGCTACCATCACCGCTCTGCACTAAGATGGTTTCCCCATCACGGACTAGTCGGATACTTTTCCGGGGTGCACCTAAGCCAATCGCCATTTCAGGACAAATGGGCACATAATCGAAAAATTGCTTAATCTCTTGATTACAATAGGTCGAGTTTTTATGTCCGCCATCAAAACGAACTTTCTCCCCCAATAGACAAGCGCTGATCCCAATCTGAATTCGCTGCGGGTTAAACTTGTACATAAGTAGACTCCTTGTATCACTATGTCTTTAATTACGGACCATAGTTGTACAAGGATCAAGTTTTTGTATAAATATTTTTTAAAAGTATCGTTTAACAGTGACTCCTGATAAATCAACCACAAATAAACCTAACTTGGCCTATAACTTGCTGATTCAAATTGCAAAGTTGTCATCAGATAATATTGAAACGTCCAGCAACACCCATTAGTTAACCGCTCAACATTTTAAACCGCAGGTGGCCAAGGGACAGATTCATATATAAAGGAGTCGAATATGAGCACAATTAACCCCAATAGTTATACCAATACCTTTGCGAAAAGTTATGCCATTGTGCCACTCAAGCAAGTCGAGCCGAGCACAAATGGCCTAGGAACTCGTGCAAATTCAATGACGGCGGCGAATCTAACGTCATCAATAAGCCAAGATACTGTAACGCTCTCCTCTGCAGCATCGGTAACGACTGCCGATACCTATAGCCATCTGGCCCCTAACGCCAAACAAGGCTACACGGGTAATGTGCAAGCCATTGCTGGCACGCCTGAACCAGACAAAAGCATCAACAGGTTGGACAAAGCCATGCAGGCTATTTTAGATAACCGTACAGGAGTCGATAGGGATAAAATTAATAAGATAGATGAAGAAATGGCGAAGGTTGCCGCCGATGAAAATCTATCTGAAGAACAAAAAGCCAAGCAACTAGAATTACTGCAAGCGCAAAAATTGGATCTGATTAAGGAATCATCGGAGAAAAATGAAGAGCGGCAACGTCGTATCGAGCCCGAGGTGTATTACAGCTAACGAAGAAATGACCCGCAAAGGAAAAATAGGCAGTGAAGGAAGTAACAGGTGGGATACAGAGTGTAATTTTTCGGTGAAATATCAGTCTAATCATTTGAAACTAGACTGATATTTTATAATGTCGCTCAATCCGTTACTAAAGACACCGACGCTTAAAATTGTTTTTCTACCTTATTAATACTGCCCTTATACCCAGTTTCGTCGACAGCCTTAAGCAAACTATCTAGATTAAAATCCTCTGGCACAGTCACTATTGCTTGCTCCGTTTTTAACGAAGCTTTGGCCTTAATCACCCCATCGGTTTTACGCAGCGCTTTATTCACGACAGTGACACACAGCGGACAAGTCATGCCCTTAACATCTAAGGTGACCAGCACGTTTGCCGCCCAGCTCGACGCTGAACACAGACTTAAGGCGAGAAATAACACTAACTTCATTCAAGCACCTCTAATAACCAAGGTAATACAAAAGGATATGACTGAAATGCCAGCACAACAGGTACAGTTAACCAGTACAGCCACAGCATCTGAGTACGACTCAACGTCGCTGTACACAGTGGTTTTTTAGCAAAATAGAGCCGCCAAAATCCCATCAGAATCAGCCCAGTCGACAGTATCAACATGGGTACTTGCAGCCAGCTCAGTTGCTCAATCCCCGACAGACTTGCGGCCGACACCCCGAACACCAGATAAATAAGCGGTGCAATACAGCATAGGCTTGAAGCAACCGCAGCAACCACTGCGGCGGCCATAGTCGCTAAGAGGCCCTTAGCGTTGTTCGGTTGACTGGTAGTCATAGGCAAACACTTTAGGCTCATAATAGTTCACGGGATCGCCATCAACTTCGGCATAAGGGTAGCCAAAGTTATTCAGTGGTGTCTGTTCGGCTGTAGGGAATAAATCAAAGTCGCGGCCATAGTTAAAGCCAACCCAGTTCATTTCCCAATTGCCAAAGAGGTAATCATTCACGGCCTGAACTGCGGGATCGCTGTGTTCTTTTTTCTCCGTCAAACGCATTTTTGTCACATCAGCAGGATCGGCTGGCAACCAACCATAACCCGCTAAATAGAACATAGCGCGACAATGTTGACCACCACTGACATCGGCAACCCCTTTGTCATCGGCACTACCAAAGGCCTTTTTAGAGTATTCGCCCATCTTGATCGCCTGACCTAAGCGAATCCCAAACATCTCACGGGCAGGGATCCCCACTGCGCGCATTAGCGCCACAAATACTGAGTTAATATCGGTACACTTACCACCTAACTTGCCACTTTCGAGGATACTTGCTACATCACCCGTACCACAACCAATCACGCTATTATCGCGAAACATATTAGCGCTAACCCAAAGATAAATCAGTCGTGCTTGCTTCAGTGGTTCAGTCTCGCTGCCAACGATCTTATCTGCTGTTTGCTTCACAATACCATTAATCGGCATGTGTTTAGTCGGCAGCAAATAACGTCCAACATCTGCAGGATAATGTATCTGCTCTGGGGTGCGGTAATGGGTTAAGGCGCCGCTTTTAACGGGTTCCCAATCTATCGTTTCAATATCAAGCTCAACCGTTATTGTCATGTTCGCTTTGGCATCGGGCCAAGTCGCAAACAGGATTTTAGCACCATAACTGTTGTTTGAACTGATATAGGCGTCTTTAAAACTGCCCGTAAAATTCAACTGACTCACCAATTGGAATTGCGTGTCTTCGGGCAAAGGGATCCACAACTTAACCACACCCTCAGACCCTTCTGGGGCAATAAGATGGTAACTATTAATTAAGGTAAAACGGCGGCGTCCATCGCTTGAGCTATGTTCAACGACACTCGATTTAGAGGAAGATGCCAGTACTGGCGTGATAAAACCCGCAGTCGACAAAATAGCCGCACTTTTTAAAAAATTGCGTCTTTGCATTATGACATTCCTTTTATTGGATCATGTTTAGAAAGAAGAGAAACTCAACATAAGAGAGCAAGATTATAGGTGCTATAGCAGTGTGCAGCAATCAAGCTGCTAACCATACAGTATAAAACCACTACATCGGAGAAAAAACTCAGTAAAATATGCTACAGCGTTGGCATACACATGAAAATGGAATAAATATCGACGTTGACTTAACAAGCATAATCAATGATAGATTTAGAGCATTTTTATGTAAAAAGCCCAATTTTAGTTTAATAAAAAGTATCCATGGCGTTATTTTTATAATCTAAAGGCTAAATAACAACCATATTTAGCTTTGGCTAATGTTGTTAATAAAGATAATTATCTCACCACTTTTCACTCAAGCTTTGAGTCTCTCATTTAGCAAAATCAATAATATTCTTTGGCAAATTTTCGAAACAGTTTTCAGGGAGATCACAGTCTCACTTTAACAGTTTAATGGGTATGGCTGAGTAATCATTCCAAATTTAGAATATTGAACTTACAGTTTTGACTTAAGTTAGCTCGAATTACCTAACGCTTTTTACTCATAAAATATCAAACTTATCTTTCAAAATGGGAGCCAGACCACCATGTTACAAAAATGTTTAATAAAAGTTTGCGTATGTTTGTGCCTGTTCTAGGCTTAAAAACGAATATACTCACTTAAAGGGCTTTTTTATGAAACATAAGCTTTCATTAGGTCTTTGCTCACTTTTGCTCAGCTCTACCGCTTATGCAGAAGTCAACATTTCAGGTTTTGCCTCAGTTGTTGCTGGTCAAGTTCTCGAGGGTTCGGGCGTTGCAGAGTTTGATTTAGGACCCACCTTTCTCGCCGACTATCCACTCGTTGGCGCCTATGATGAAGATATTAGTTTCAAACCCGATACCTTATTTGGTATTCAATTCTCAGCGGATTTGCTCGAAGGTTTATCTGCCACTGCACAGGTTGTTTCCCGTGGGGCTGATGACTTTTCGGCAAGTTTTGAATGGGCTTATCTGTCCTATGAGATCAATGATCATTGGACAGTACAAGGAGGTAAAAAACGCTTACCGCTCTACTATTACAGTGACTTTTTTGATGTTGGATATGCTTATCCTTGGATACGTCCACCCGCAGATAATTACACATGGCAAATATTTAACTACACAGGTGTCAGCGCCTTATATAACTATTTAATTGGCGACTGGACTATGTCTGGACAAGTCTATTACGGTAGCGAAGATAGCGAACCTAATAAGCTTTTATCTGATTTTTTCTTCCTCAAAAATACCCGAGAAGTATGGAAGGATATAGGCGGTATTGTTGTTCAATTCAATAAAGATTGGTTAGATATTCGCCTCACGCATATGCAATACACTAACGAACGTTATATTGGTGGTATTCAGCAGGAATGGAATGGTAGCAACCAACGTACGGGTAAGTTTTATGGCCTATCCGTTAATATAGATTATGAGAATTTCCTTTTTTTATCTGAGCTTAACCGCTTAGATCTCGATGGGAGTAATCTAGATACTTATCTTCTCTCGTTCGGCTATCGTATCGATTCAGTGATGCCTTACATTTCCTATTCGGACTTCAATGATGGTGAAGGCGGTGAAGTTCACCATACAAGTTCTGCAGGTATACGTTGGGATTTCCATCCTTCGGCGGCCTTTAAAATTCAGTATGATGACGTTAAAGATAATGGTGGCCCAGGTATGAAAGTCGCAGGGGATTCGAAATCCATCAGTCTTGGCATTGACTTAGTATTTTAGGAGAGAGAAATGAATAAGTTACTTTGCTTAATCCTACTCAGCTTAGTCTCAATGCCACTATTTGCTGGTGTGGTTGTCATCGTTCATCCCAGTAATGCAGACACTGTCGACCAAAAGGTTATTGAAAATATTTTTCTAGGGAAAACAAAGACCTTTCCTGGTGGAGCGCAGGCCGTGCCGGTCAATCTTGACAGTGCTATGCCCTTAAGGGAAACCTTTGATACTAAAGTGCTGGACAAGTCATCCAGCCAACTTAAGTCATATTGGTCACAAAAAGTATTTACAGGCAAAGGAACGCCACCCAAGGAAGTCACTAGTGGGGCGGAGATGATAAAATTAGTTGCATCGAACCCCAATATTATTGGCTATATTGATAGTAGTGAGGCCAATGATTCGGTAAAAGTTATTGCCGAGTTTTAGATTGGAGTGCCGAGCTCAAGCTCGGCACAACTTGGGGGCAAGGGATGAATTTCTTTAATGATATTTCTATTTTTAAAAAAGTTATCGCGATATTTATTTTAGCTGTCATCATTTTCGCTTTAAACTTAAGCATTAGTGTCATCTCCATAAATAAAAATCGCACCACACTTAATTATATGGAGCAGCAAGTTTACCAAAGAGTTGAACTCGCCAATCAAAACGTGTTTTTTATCCAACGACTCGATGAACTTTATACTCAATCGGTTTCTTTTGCCGACGAAGACCTGTTAACTAATGCAGGTACTATGTATGAATCTTTACGTAAAAACCTACAACAATTAGATAGTGTCGATCCCTCACAAGCCAATAAACTCAGTAATCTATCCGCTAAATTAACCCGCTATAACGACATGACGATTAAGCTGGCTAAAGGCATGTTGGCGGGTACGATTGATATGGCAAACATTGGCCAGATCAGCCAAGAAAAATCCCAAGCCTATGAAGCTGTACTTAATGAAATACAAGATTACAAACAAAGCAAAGTACTCGAATTTAAACAATCAATAAAAGAAGCTGGCGACAGATCTGCGCAAAGTTTGTGGCTCACCCTCTCCATCGGCATCGCTTTGCTGATCGTGATGTTGATTGTCACTATTGCCATTGCACGTGCTATCAGCTCATCTGCGCGTAATGTCGCCCAGTCACTGAGTGAGCTGGCCGATGGAAAAGGCGATCTTAGTCATCAGCTCAAAGTATCTGGTAGTGATGAACTCGGCCAAGTATCAAGTAACTTCAATCGATTTCTTCGCTTGCTCGGAGATTCTATTCGAAGGGTGGTGAATGTTACCGATCCCTTGCTTGATAGCTCGCGCTCACTGAAACAGCGCATGGAAGATGCGACGCATGCCACCCAGCGGCAAAGCCATGATGCCAGCGCAGTACAAGTCTCAATGGAAGACATGCGTCACTCTGTCATCGAAATCTCACAAAATGCCCGCCAAGCCGCCAGTGCAGCACAGGTCGCGGAGAAAGAAGCGATGCAAGGTATGACAGTCGTTCAGCGCACAATCGATATTTCACAGCAATTAAATACAGGAATTCAGGCGGCTTCTAACTCGATCAACGAGCTCGCCAGAGATACTGAAAATGTCACTTCTATCTTAAATGTGATTACCTCTATTGCCGAGCAAACCAACCTGTTGGCACTTAATGCCGCCATCGAAGCCGCCCGCGCGGGTGAGCAGGGACGAGGCTTTGCCGTAGTCGCTGATGAGGTCCGCGCTCTCGCCTCTAAAACAGCCGATGCAACCACTGAAATTCGCCATGTGTTACAAAACCTTAAAACGGCGGCCATTTCCTCGGTCAATACCATGAATGTGGCGATGTCGAAGTCATCGGAAAATGAAACCAATGCTCAAAATACAGGGAGTGCACTGAAATCAATTCAACAGCAGATTGTCAGTATCAATAGTATGAATACTCACATTGCCTCGGCAACGGAAGAGCAAGCCTCGGTTGCTTCTCAAGTGGTCGATAACGTCGTCAATATGAACGCTTCATTTGAACAGACATTGCAAATTCTGTCGCAGGTTCGCAATGTTTCTGAGGGATTAGTCGATTTTGCCGATGAACTGAAAAACGCCACATCTCAATTCAAACTTTGACCATAGAGCATTATCGAGATGATGACTTAACACAGAAAGCCGGTATTGAGTTTACACTTAATACCGGTTTTTTAATTCCTTAAAGCTTATCTTTTTGTACCACTTAATCCGTGTTAACTAAACGCTAAGAAGGGGGATACGCACAGCAATAAGCCTGTGATAATAATGATGTACAGCGACACGCCCTTGTACTTATGTAATGCAGGTACTTGGTACACTAAATAAGCGGGGATCAAGCAACCCACTAAACCAAAAATTGGACTACAAATCGACGTAAAGCTCAGCACTGGCGCATTCAACACAATCGCGCCCCAAGATAATAGAATGGTAAAAATCATAATGCCGTAACCAACAAGCTTTTTGTTGATACGATCTTCAGGCATATAACGGCGCAGCATATTCATGGTCAATCCTTGGCAAGCTTCCCTAAAACCGAGATATACGCCAAAGTAAGCCGTCATCACCGCAAAAATATTCAAGGTTAAACTCAGCAATTTCAGTGTTTGTCCCTGCATACCTTGGGCAACCATAGCAAGAGCCGAGATATTTTCTTCCGATGCACGCACGGCCTGATCATGTCCCATTGCTAGGGTGAATGACACGGCATAAAAGAACACCACGACAAACAAGACGCCAAAGGCAATGTTCATGGCGCGCATCGCTTTAAAGCGCGCTACCGCAAGGGATTTTTCCCGCGAACGGTATGAAATCACCATAGGGCTTAAACTTTGAATAAACAGAATCGATGTTAGCGTAAAGGGCAGCATAACGACCGCATCTTTTAACCAATCTCCCGTTGCTGGGATAGCGCCGATATTATTGATATCCCATTTATCCACCATCAATAACCCTAGCACGGCGACAACGCCCAACTTAGTCAGTACCATAAAAGTAGAGATCTTAAACAAAAGATTCTCACCGCGGGAGGCTAAAGCAACAAGACCGCAGATCAAGGCTAAACCATAGAAAGGATTTTCAGACAATAACGCTTTAGTGACCCCAAAACTTTGCAAAAATGAAGCACTGTCGTTTGTAATGGCCGTTGAATAAACGAACACCCAAATGACCAGCATGATGAAATACAAACCACCCAACAACATACCCCAGTTTTTACCTAAATAACCCGAAATCACACTCGGGTAATCCTTACATTCTGGAGATTCCGCTAAGGTATTGATAAACAACCGTTGGAACATATACATGGCAGGATAGCCAATAATGCCAGACAGTAAGAAAACCCATAACCCCATCAAACCGACCTGCACAGGCAAGAATACGATCCCCGCGCCAATCGCCATTCCGATACTCATGATAATCCAGCCCCAATCCGTACTATCGAAGCGGGTATCTGCTTTCCACTGTGCAGCAGTAATTGTTGCATCCATCATTTCACCTTTACCTAGTTGGTATTATTTTGTGCAAATATATTTGAACAAAACAAACTCGGCAATCAAAATACTCAACTTTTGTTGAACAAAGAGTTAAAGCTCACAACTTGATTGAAAACGAGATAAATAGCGCACAAACTGCAGTGACAAATGAAATTCATTAAAAAATAATTGCAATAAAACATAAAAATACAAATAATGTTGCACATACGCCGACCTAGGCATTCAATTTTATTTGCAAGTTGGAGAGACTATGAAAACCATTATTCACGCAGAACGCGCTCCCGCGGCCATTGGCCCTTATTCCCATGGCACAGCCTATGGCAACCTCATTTTTACCTCTGGCCAACTCCCTGTTTGTAAAAAGAAAGGCAGCGTAGTTGACGGTGGGATTACTGAGCAATCGATTCAATCATTAGAGAATCTCAAATACGTACTCGAAGCGGGTGGTGGCAGCTTAGAAACGATTCTTAAAACCACTTGTTATCTTGCAGAGATCAATGACTTTGCCGCCTTTAACGAAGTGTATAAAACCTATTTTAAAACCGACTGCCCAGCTCGTAGCTGTTTTGCAGTGAAGGACCTTCCGCTGGGCGTTAAAGTAGAAGTTGAAGCGATAGCACACGTTAAAATCTAAGCATTAACATAAGGTTGTAAGCTCATGAAACCCCAATGGCAGCAGTATATTCAAATCATTAAACAAGTGGTTAAGCCCGCATTAGGCTGCACAGAGCCCATCGCCGCCGCTTACGCCGCCGCCGTCGCCCGCGCCTTGCTGGGTGTTGAACCCGATTCAATTGCAGTACAAGTGTCTGACAATCTTTATAAAAACTCTATGGGCGTGTTTGTGCCTGGCACAGGCAAAATCGGTCTGGCAATTGCCGCTGCAGCAGGCGCCATTGCGGGTAATCCTGATGCGGGCTTAGAAGTATTGGCTGTGATCAAGCCAGAACAAGTCGCCAGAGCACAGGCCCTTATCGATGCGGGCAAGGTGACGGTCGAGCGCACCGAAACAGCAGAATTTATCTATTGTTGTGTCATCGCGAAAAAAGGCGACCGCGAAGCCCTAGTGAAAATCTGCGGCGGCCATACACTGATCGCCGAGAAGCGCCTCAACGGCGAATCCGTCTTCAGTGTCGATAGCACGCAAGCCAAAGCCACTGGTTCCATCTGTGAAGGCGTGGATATTTCTATCGAGTCCATTTATCGCTTCGCCCAAGAAGTCCCCTTCGAAGAGATCAAATTCATCCTCGAAGCCTCTGAGCTAAACGGCAAATTATCCGATGAAGGCATGGCGAATCCCTATGGGCTGGAAGTCGGCCGCACCATGAAAAGCGGCATAGCCGCCGGCATTATCGGTGAAGACTTACTGAACAAAATCGTCATGTTAACTGCTGCAGCATCCGATGCTCGCATGGGCGGGGCGAACTTGCCCGCCATGAGCAATCTTGGTAGTGGTAATCAAGGCATAGCGGCAACTATCCCTGTGGTATTGACGGCACAATGCTATAAGGTTTCGGAAGAAAAACTCGCCCGCGCCTTGATTATGAGTCATCTAGGGGCGATTTATATCAAGTCCCATTACCCACCACTGTCAGCATTTTGTGGTAATACCGTCACCAGCGCCGCCGCTTCTATGGCCATGGTGTATTTAGCCGGTGGCTCGTTCGAACAATCCTGTTTCGCGATTCAAAACGTGATCAGCGACAGCTCTGGCATGGTGTGTGACGGCGCTAAAGCGTCCTGCGCCATGAAGGTTAGTACTTCATCCAGTGCGGCCGTGCGCTCATTTTTGATGGCGCTCAGTAGTCACAATGTCTCAGGCCAAGGTATTATTGCTACCGATGTAGAGAAAACCATTAAAAACATTGGCAAAATGATCCTCAATGGCATGTCATCCACAGATGTCACTATTATCGATATTATGTCGGCATAATGATTTTAACCCGCTGAATATTTGCGGGTTAATAACTAAAGGTTGAAATTGTGAAACTGCAAGATTTAACGCAAAGTGATCTGGATATTCTGAAATCCATCGAAAATATCGTCGATGGCATCGCTGCCATGTATGGTCAACACACAGAAGTGGTATTGCACAGCCTAGATGCGAAACATCCATCTGTGGTCAAAATTGCCAATGGCCATGTCACAGGCCGTGAAGTGGGTGCTCCAATAACCAACCTTGCCTTGCTCAAGCTCAAAACCGGTCAGGATATTTCCAACTCTTACCTGACTAAATGTGCCAATGGTAAGACGCTAAGATCAATTACGACGGTGATCCGTAACAGTAAAAATCAACCCATAGGGTTACTGTGTATTAACAGCGACATGGATGCACCACTACAATCAGTTCTGCGCAAACTCCTTGGCAGCGAGCTGACCAGCTCGCCCGAAGTGTTTGCCCGCAATATTGATGAAGCGCTCCATAGCACTATCGACAGTGTGAACCATGAGGTTCGCGCGAATCCCGCGATTTCACCTTCACAAAAGAGTCGCGAAATCGTCAATCAATTGCATGAGTTAGGGATTTTCGAGCTCAAGGACAGTGCCCAAGTCGCGGCCACTCGATTGGGGATTTCAGTGCATTCGATTTATCGCTATCTGCGGGAAATCAAAGCCAATCAAGCTTAAAGCGAGAAAAAACTCGCCTAAATAGAAAGGGCTAAGGTGTAAATAACCTTAGCCCTTTGGTTTTATTATTTTTGCACTTGTGATTGCGCTTGTTATTGCGCAGCTTGTCCGCTAAAGCCCATCATATTCCATGCCTGCACTGTGCCATCGGCCATTAAGGCAATGGCATCGAGCAAATTGCTGCGAATGTCGCGCATTTGGCTCAAATCAACGGCTTGTTTATCTAATGTTAACGCAGCCTCGCCTCCCATCCACACCGCAATCGAACCATCTTGGCGTTTAACCGTAAACCCTAAGCCTGTCGGGAAAATATCCGTTGCTTGGGTAATTTCAGTTTTGGGCCCAGAGTGGCCATCAACCACAGTGCCATCCTGTTTTAAAAAGGCAAACTCCCACTCATAGGTCACCACTTTGCTCACCTGAGTGACTTCTTGATAACGTGGTTGCTTGTCTACCAAGTCCCAACCTTCCCAAGCAATGGCCGTATTATCCTTGCGTAGCGCGACAAACCCCTCCTCAAAGGGATAAACCTTGTGCACTTTTTGCAACTTATCCTGTAGGACTGATGTATCGGCACCATTGAATTTACTGCCCCATACGTGCAGTTGACGACTGATGGTTAAGGCGGCAAACGCGCCACGATTTGCATAAATATCAATCACTTTATTGGCGCGTTTTGTAGTCGATAAACGAGCTGGAAACGCGACGTGATACTCAGTCAATTCGCCCTCACCCCAGGTATATACGCTGCCATCCGCCAGCAGCGCCGCAAACCCATGATCCGTGTTGACAACTTTCACGGCAGGCGCTAATTGGCTGAGTTTTGCCAGTTGTTCGCGGCCTTTTTGATCATCGCTGACCCCGCCCCAAGACACTAATTTCCCCGTCGCCGTCCTCGCGGTAAAAGCATTATTGTTGGCATAGAGCAGATCGACATGGTTAAGCTCAGAGGCCACGTGGCGACTATCGCCACCATAAGCGGCATCGCCCCAAGTCACTACTGCTCCCCCCAGCTTTAAAGCAGCAAAGGCACCTTTATTAATCAACACAAAATCAATATTGGTCATCGCAGGCGCAGCATATTGACCCGAGAGCAGTTCGGCTGATGTTGAATCCAGATTAGACCAACTGACTACACTACCATCTTGTTTGATGGCTGCATAAAGCCCTTCTGCCAACACAAAAGAACGAACGCCTGTCAGCACTTGCTTCATCCCCATCCCCCAAGGGATAAGTTTGTCATCACGGGTTAAGGCCGCAAAACCACAGGTATTCTCCGCCGCGTATAACTCTTTTACATTGACCAAAGGCTCTGCGGCATTATTGATATCGCCACCACATTCAGCATCGCCCCATGCCACCACAGTACCGTCTTGCTTGAGTGCCGCAAATGCACTGAGATTACTGTAGATTTGACTCACTTGGGCTAACTGAGCAGGCATAGGGATTTTGGTAGAATCGTCGGCTACCTCAAGATTGCTCGGGATGGACGTTAATAAATTATTCGCGGTGGATGGTGATCTGTGAGCCAAGATGGTGTCAGAAATTTGCTGTTTTAATTCGGGCGATATATCAGAATCCTGTTTATCTATGAGTAAGTTCACCACATGACCCAAAGCAAAAATCGCCAGCGCTACACCGCCCCACGAGACCTGTTTTTTATCCACAAGTATATCCTTATCGTAACTGCAAACTCTCACTGAGTTTAAACTAGAACATAACGTCGACTGAGTACGCTAAATGTGAACAGTGATTGTAACCAAAACAGGGCTAAAATGACATTGCCCTAAAGTCGAAAGCTGACCAGATTCAAGTAAGATGAGCATATGAGCAAAAAAATAAAAGCAGCGTATCTCGCTGCTTTTATTGGATATGATGTTGAGGTAACAAAGGGCTAATCTCTTTTGCCCACTTTCTCTAACCCCCAAACCAGTGCAATCGCCGCTAACATACACACAATGGCGAACAGCAGTTGTGAAGGCTGACCCGTTACTTGCTCAAAATTAAGCGGGGAAATATTTTGCTCCAGTAAAGGTACTTGTTCGCCGTGGGAGTTGGTCCGCCAAGTTAAGATTTCTTTCCATGGCCAAATTTTACCTAAGGTACCTAACATTAATCCGGTTAGAAACACGATAGTGGCATCATGGTATTTACGCAGCAGCGCCGACAATAAATGGCTGAACGTCAGTAATCCCATCACGGCACCAGCAGCAAAACAGGCCAAAATATCCAGCTGAATATTTTTAGCGGCTGCGAGAACCACAGGATATAACCCTAACAATAATAAGATGAAACTGCCTGAAATCCCCGGCAATACCATAGCGCAAATCGCAATCGCGCCGCCGAAAAAGATATTCATGTAACTGGCTTCTACCGCGACCGGATTCAGCACAGTAATCGCCCATGCTGCCAGCACACCAAGCGCAAATAGCCCTAAACGTGCCACAGTAAAAACACTCACTTGCTTAAGCATATGCACAACAGAGATAAGAATAAGCCCAAAAAAGAACGACCAGATCGGGATGGGATGTACCGCCAACAACCAAGAAATCAGCTTAGCAAAGGTAAAAATACTGGTCAGGATCCCCGCCAGCAGACTCACTAAAAAGCCACCATTAATATGGGCAAATGCCCCTTTTATGCCCTGCGACTTGATTACGCCCCAAAGGGAAGGATTAATGCGTTTTACACTATCGAGCAAAGTATCGAGAATACCGGTAATAAACGCTATGGTGCCGCCCGAAACGCCAGGCACAACATCAGCAGCGCCCATGGCCATTCCCTTAAAATACGTCAGCAAATATTTCACTGTGAGTCCTTGTAGTTAAATCAACATGCCATTGCCGCTACACGACAAATTGGCCGCAATTATACGGTGTTATACTTAAAACAGCGAAATGAAGTTTACTTAATTAAGCCGACTGGTATTTGTTGTTATCCTAATGTTACACTCATCCGACCAGAGCAACCCAAGCTCAACTTGGAACAGGCTCAAGATAACAACACCCCTTTGCACCATTATTAAGGATGACCATGAGCCAGACAGACTCTTCTAGCACTGCAGAACAAAAACCTAATAAAGTGCTCGCGCTCTACCACAAAACTCGCCGTTATCCCTTCGGCCAAAAACTGTTTTCAATCATGGTTTCACGCATGGCGCCCTATTTCGGCACCATCAAACCACTGATCACTGAATTACGCCTTAATCATTGCGCCTGTTTAATTAAAAAACGCCATGCCGTTCATAATCATATAAAAACAGTGCATGTGATTGCGATTTGTAATGGTCTAGAAATGGCCATGGGCGTGATGGCCGAAGCCTCTATTCCAAAACATTTACGTTGGATCCCTAAGGGCATGAGTTTGGATTATACGGCTAAAGCAGGCAGCGATATTTTATGTGTCGCCGAAGTGACACCAGAGCAATGGACTCCCGGCGATATGCAGGTCCCCGTCACCGCCTACGACACCCAAGGAGTGGTTGTGGTGAAAGGACATATCAAATTGTGGATTTCAGAAAAACCGCAAAAATAAACGCTTTGAATCAAGACTTACACTTAATGTCAGCATTTAAAAAGGGAGCTTTGCTCCCTTTACTTTTTAACCTTCAGCCGTATTTCGCAAAAACATTCGGTGAACTGAATTGCGCGGCGCCTTGCTCGCATAAAAGTACAAACTTTTAAATCTGTTCTTTTAAATCCGAAATGCTTAAATACGAGCTATTAAAATAGCAGCCCAGTGATGCAAAATATTAAGCGAAATGGCTTGCGGTAAATTGCTCAATTAAACGGATAAAGTCGGCTTCAGCAAGCTTGGCACATTTTAAGGTTTGTTCATGGGATAACTGCACGTCCCCCAACCCTTCTGCCATATTGGTAATGGCGCACACAGCCAACACGGGCAAACCACAATGCGCCGCCGAAATCACCTCTGGCACCACGGACATACCCACTACATCGCCACCGATGATTTGCATCATGCGGATTTCAGCCGCGGTTTCAAAACACGGGCCAGAGTAAGACACAAATACCCCTTGATTCACTTCAATGCCTGCGGCTTTTGCGACACTTAAGGCTTCTACTCTCAGGTCTTTATCATAAGCATTGGCTAGGCTAAAAAAACGTGGACCGTAACTATCATCGTTTGCGCCCGTCATAGGCGTACCCGGCATAGTATTAATGTGATCGCTGAAAATCACTAATGATCCCACGCCGATCCGCTCTGGCCGTAATGACCCCGCAGCGTTAGTCACCAGTAACAATTCACAACCTAAGCGTTTGAAAGTACGCACCGGCGTCGTCATCACTTTCATGCTTTGGTGCTCGTAAAAATGCCCGCGGCCTTTCATGCACACGATATCGATGCCATGTAAGCTGCCGAGCACAAGCTCTCCCGAGTGACCGACGACGGTACTCACAGGAAAACCGTCTAACTCTTCATAGGGGATCACCACTTTATTATCTAAATTATCGGCAAACGCGCCAAGCCCTGAGCCCAAAATCATAGCGGCACGGGGAGAGAAATTCGGTTTACGGGCTCGAATCGTCGCAAGGGCATTAATAACGGGATCATGGCTCATACAAGGTACCTCATAGCAAAAGAATGAAAGAGTAAACGCCCTTCAGTATAAGCGGGCTTAGGGTTGCAAATAATCGCGATTAATCGCACTATTGTGCTGATAAAAATGACAATAACTAGAAAATGGTGAGCCAAAGATGAGCAAGATAAACGCACCTGAACTCGTCACCTTGAAGATGCTGCGGTATTTCCATCGAGTGGCTGAAGTGAAAAACTTTACCGCGGCCGCCGAGCAACTGCATTTATCGAAATCTCCGCTGAGCGCACAAATCAAAGAGTTAGAATCGCTCCTTGGCGTTGACCTGTTCACCCGCAGCACTCGTCAGGTCGAACTCACGCCCTATGGCCAATTGTTAAGAGAGAAGTGCGAGCAAATATTCGAACTGGTGAATACCTCATTGGAACAAGTGGCTCAGCTTGGGCGACTCGATAGAAACCATATTCGGATTGGCATCATGAGCTCGCTGTTTTGGATGGGATTTGGTGACATACTGAAAAGCTTTCGTAAGCAATGCCCTGATAATGAGCTGATATTTCAAGAGTTATCACCTGAAACTCAAAAAGTCGCCTTAGCACATCAAGAAATCGATTTTGGCCTAGTGCGCTACGCCGACACCTTAAATTTGCCGCACCTTCTCGCCGAAACCATCACCAGCGAACCTATGGTGTTAGCACTGGCAAGTAAGCATCCCTTAGCCAGACGTAAAAGCATCGACTTGAGTGAACTCAAAGATGAGCCCTTTACCTTACTGAGCCGTGCCAATTCCGCCTCTAGCGATTTGATTATCGCCAGCTGTCAGGCCGCAGGATTTATGCCGCAACTGGTACAGGAAATGGTCGAGCCCAATAGCTTGATGGCGATCATCGCTGGCGATAACAGGGTATCCATAGTGCCGCAAAGTTATGCTTCACAACCTTGGCCTAGGGTAAATTTTATTAAATTAAAACAAACTATTCCCGCCGATATCTGCCTGATTTATCGGCCAGAAATGGCTTCGCTGCCGATTCTCGATAGCCTGAGGGACTTATTGAAGCAACAAATCAAAACCATTTAGATTGTCTCCCAAACGAGTGCTATGCTGAGTTTAATATTCAGGGTTTATATTTTAAGGATATCAAGATGGATGAATTTTTAGCGGCAGCCATTGAAGAAGCCAAACAAGGACTCGCCGAGGGTGGCATTCCCATTGGTTCGGTATTAGTGATCGATGGCAAAATCGTCGGGCGCGGCCACAATAAACGGGTACAAAAAGGCAGTTCAGTACTGCATGCCGAAATGGATTGCCTCGAAAATGCCGGCCGATTTAGCGCCGCCGAGTACCAAAGAGCAACCTTGTATTCCACCCTATCGCCCTGCGATATGTGCAGCGGCGCAGTATTACTTTATGGCATACCAAAAGTCATCGTCGGTGAAAACGCTACCTTTCAAGGGCCAGAAGCCTATGTCAAATCCCGCGGCGTCGATGTCACTGTGGTCGATAATGCCGAGTGCAAACAACTGATGCATGACTTTATCGCTAACCATCCCACACTCTGGAACGAAGATATCGGCGAGTAATGGTTCGACAGTCTTCTCAATCCGTTTCTGCATTTTTGTATTTCACTTTTTACGTTGGCGCTAGTTCACTTTCTACCTTTCCTGTATTTTACTTTTTGTGTTGACTGTATTTCATTGGAGGCTAGCGCCTGCTAGGCTAGCCCTCCCAAATCCCAGTGAAAAGTGGAACATGTCTACTAGCGAAAGGAACTCAGCTAACGTGCCAGCCAACTTACCTAAAGACCCTTGGTCAAGATCAGACTCCACGCAGCCTGTTGTAATGACGATACCCGCACAGCGTAATGCCAACCTCGATGCTATTCGCGGTTTAGCTGTGTTGGGGATATTTTTTATGAATATCTATTTTATGGGCATTACTTTTTTTGGCTATGCGCCCCATGAAACACAGCCGCTGTCGGATCACATTATCAAAGTGTTCAGTAACTTTTTCATCGAGGCACGCTTTATCAGTCTATTTTCCATCCTGTTTGGTGTCGGGCTTTTTATTCAATATCAGCGATTTAGCGCCAAAGGCCTAGAAGCTTATTCCCTACTGCGATCACGTTTAAAATGGTTAATTGTATTTGGCCTACTCCACGGCATTTTTATTTGGTCAGGTGATATTTTATTCACCTATGGCATCAGCGGATTTTTAGCTTTGTGTTACAAAGATTTAAGTGTTGAAGCCCTTAAGCGCAAAGCGAATATTTTTATTTTAAGCGCCTTAGTTATCATTACGCTGGTTAGCCTTACGGGCAGCGATGAACCTTTCACTCGAGAATCGAGTCTATTTGCAGAGCAATACAGTGCATGGACCTCTGGCTATGCCGACCAACTATTACTGCAATTGATGCAAGTTGGCTATATGGCACTGGTGATCCCTTTTACCATAATGTGGTTTACAGCTGGCTTGATGTTGCTCGGCATGGCCTTGTATCAACAGGGGACTTTTGAGCGGGGTTTTAGCAAATCGGTACTGGTAAAGTTAGTGCTAGCAAGCGTAACGCTATCACTGCTTGATACCATCTTAGGTTTAACGAAAAATACCATTCTCGTTGCGTTTTCAGATGTGTTAATCATGCTAAGTGCTATTCCTATGGCGCTGATTTACATCCATATTATAGTTAAAGTTTGCCAGAATAATCCTAATATACTGACTCCGCTGCAAAATGTTGGCAAACTCGCGTTTAGTCTCTATATTCTGCAATCCATCGTTGGCGTGTTAGTGTTTAGACACTTAGCTCCCGAATTGCTATTGAGCTTAGATAGATGGGGATACATGGCCATGGCGCTGGTTTATTCAGTAGTGCAATTACTGTTAGCCAGCCTGTACTTACGCTATTTCAAGCAAGGGCCGCTAGAGAAACTGTGGCGCCACCTCGTGTTTAAAAAATACACGGCATCACAAGAACACAAGCAAGCTTAAAAACACTGACACGAGATTGATACCAGATAATGACAAACAAAAAACCTGCCAAAACGGGCAACAGCGCTTCACCTCAAACCAATCGCTCGCAAAAGAGTCGAGCACAAAGCGGTCGCGCTCAGAACAGTCGCACACAGAACAATCGCGCCCAAAGTAACCGTACTCAAAAGTCCAATGCAGCCACTTCAGGCTCAAGCCTTATGCCGCTGTTATTGGTGGTGATTTTTCTTGCTGGCTTAATCGGCGCAGCGCAGCAACATATGCTGCCAGTCGGGATTGCGGGCATGTACCTCACACTAAGCCTGCTCACCTTTATCGCCTATGCCATCGATAAATCCGCCGCTAAAAGTAATAAATGGCGCACTAAAGAAAGCACATTACATCTGCTCGCCCTCATGGGCGGTTGGCCCGGCGCTCTATTTGCCCAAAACCTGTTAAGACACAAGTCCGTTAAAGCCTCATTTAGAAACGTCTTTTGGATCACCGTTGTCGCTAACTTAGCCGTGCTGGGTTATGGCATAAAAACTGGCGCCGTAAATATGTTTATCTAATGCTCTTATTTAAGGGCTTTTATGTAAGAGCTTTTATACAAAGGCTTTTATATAAGGCGCCTTATCTAAGAATCGCCATCTAAGGGTGGTACTCTAAGCAGCATGAGTCGCGGCATCGATCAACTGCTCAACCACAGACAACGCCAACAGTGCTGACTGAGTGTCACCTTTTAATTGTGCCGACACTATCGCACCCTCTTTGAGTAAACCTATTGCTGCAACGAGAAATTGGGTCTTGGCTTCTGGCAAGCCCAATGCCGATACTTGCTGTTCAATTAAACTCGCCACTCGCTGTTTATGCAAGGCGCAGAGTTGGTGCACTGGATGGCTCGGCTCAGTAAATTCGGCGCTGACATTGATAAAAAAACAGCCGCGAAACTCACACAGTTGCGGCACTCTTTGATTAAACCAATCATCGAGCGCGATAAATAACCCACCAATGCCCTCCCGTCCCGCTGGCAATGCGTTCACTCGCTCGCTAAGCCATTGATAAAATACCTCATCACGATAGCGAACCACGGCTTCAACTAACTCATCTTTACTGGCAAAGTGGTGGTACAGGGTCTTTTTGGCGATCGCCGATTCCTGCAAAATCTGGTTAATCCCCACCCCATGCACACTTTGAAAATAAAACAGTTTAAATGCGGTAGTGACCAATTGCTGCCGTTTATCCGATGGCGTACCTGTCTGAATCTCAGTGCCCTGCATCAACTCATTCCTCTTCTTTGGTAAACATTCGTTAGCAAATTTTAGCTAACAAATATGAGTACTATCTTCTCACGAGTAGACAAGTCAGTCTACCCATGAGAACATTCACATAGGTAGACAAATCTGTCTACTTCGGTAACTAGATTAAGTTAATAGTGAAATCAAGAATGAACACGGAACACCACAGCATGTTAGCAGCGATGGTTTTCTGAGCATTCAAGTCCACAATTCATTATCAAAATAAGGGCTTAACACAAGCCATTAATAGGAGAGAAGATGCAAAGAATCAATCCACAGAATCTAAAGATGGCCTTGCTCGCAGGGTGTGGAGCCACGTTGTGTATCAGTAGTTTAGCGACGCTTGAACAGCTAACACCGCAAACCATTTGGTTGATGGCCCCCTTTGGTGCCACTATGGTGTTGTTGTTTGCCTTGCCAGAAAGTCCACTCGCTCAACCGAGAAACATTCTCTGCGGCCACTTACTCACGAGTTTGGTTGGACTGATCATTCTAAATACTTTAGGAGTCTCCCCGCTAGCCTTAGGGCTTGCGGTCGGATTAGGCATAGCGGTGATGATGCTAACCCATACTGTGCATCCACCCGCGGGAGCGAATCCTCTGGTCGTTATGCTCACGGCGCAGCACTGGGATTTTCTGTATATGCCCGTCGCCAGTGGTGTTGCGCTCATTCTGGCTTTTGGTTGGCTGTATCACAACTTAGTTTGTCGCCGGCAATACCCACAAAAGTGGTTTTAATCATTCATCGCCAATAAAAAAGGGCAATTTTAAATTGCCCTACACTTTCTCTAAAATACAAAATTGGCTGTCACTTTGCCTTTAGAACCAACTCAACGCGATACTGATAATCACGCCAGTGATCATCAATTGCATTAAACAAAAGCCCATAATATCCCGCGCTTTTAAGCCTGCAATCGCCAGCACGGGCAGTGCCCAGAAAGGTTGAATCAAGTTAGTCCACGCATCTCCCCAAGCAACGGCCATTGCGACCCGAGCGACATCAGCACCTAAAGCCTGTGCGGCGGGTAACATAATCGGTGCCTGCACCGCCCATTGGCCACCTCCCGATGGCACAAAAATATTCACAATTCCTGCACTGATAAAGCTCCAAAATGGCAGGCTCTCGGCGCTAGCGATGGCCACAAAACCTTCCGAAATACTTTGGGCTAAACCCGATTGCACCATCACAGCCATAATGCCCGCATAAAAGGGAAATTGGATAACAATCCCTGCGCCGCCCTTAATGGCCTCATTCAAGCTGGTTAATAAACTGCGTGGTGTTTGATGTAAAAGGATGGCGAGGAACAGGAATAAGAAGTTCACTAAATTGAGGTTTAAGCTGCCGCCCTGCACCCAAAAGTAATAACCTAAGTATACAAGCCCAGCGCCACCGACGCTCCAGCCGAGTAAACGGCTATTTTCTAACTTATCCGCAGGACGGCTTTCAGGCTGACGCTCGCTCATATTTGCAGAGTTAAGCTCTAAGGCCGAAGAATCAAGTTCAGCGTCTTTGCCATCAAGGGCGCTTGGGTCAACATAAACACTGTCTTTTTCTTCTGGCAACATAAAGCGATTCACTAAGGGCATGACCACAAACAGAATTGCCACTAACAATAAATTATAACTCGCGAAAATGGTGTCACTGGTGGGGATAATGCCAATTTGCGATTCAGAGAAATGCCCCACCGTCGCTATGGTTAATGGGATCGAACCCGCAAGCCCACCATGCCAAACCACAAAGCCGGAATAGGCGCTGGCGACCAGCAGCCGATAATCCACTTTTACTTTGCGAGCTAAGGCTTTAGCAAATAACGCGCCCACCACTAGCCCAAAACCCCAGTTAATCCAACTGGCGGCCAGTGACACCAAAGTCACTAAAATAATGGCTTGTGGTGCCGACTTAGCCAATCCAGCAATGGCATCGAGCAGCTTTTTAATCGGCGGCGAGCTTGCCAACATAAATCCTGCAACCAGCACTAACAGCATCTGCATCGAAAAACTTAACAGCGTCCAAAAGCCATCGCCCCAATAATTGATGACTTCCAGCGGGGTTTTATGTTCGGCGACCACAGCAGCAATTAATACGACTAAGGTAAGTAAAAGCACGAAAATATAGGGATCGGGTAGATATCGGTCGACGAGTTTGACCAAAGGTTTTGCCGCTTTGTTTAACATAGACTTTCCTTGTTTATTATCTGAACTAAAACGTCAACACGCCCTAGTTCTTATTTGTTTTTATTGAATTTTTATTGAGTCTTAAGCCCACAGATTAAGCGATCTCTAAAGCAGGATAAAGTCTTGAGGGAGTTTTTAACGGTTTGAACTGGTAGCACCAGATATCCAGCTCAACGCACACGCGAGTGCCGATAGCATCTCAAGCTAAAAAACTGATAATATGGCAAAAATTAACTAAGGTGCTCTTTATATGAAAATGTTACTTGCCGTTGTGGTGATTGCTGGGGTGATTTTTTACTTCTTTACCTCGATGAACGGCCAAAAAGCCGCCCAAGAGAATATCCGTTTAGGCAATGAATTTTTAGCGCAAAACAAAACTAAAGAAGGTGTTATCACCACAGCTTCGGGTTTGCAATATCAAGTGTTAACTCAAGGCGATGGCACTGTTCACCCTAAAGCCAGCGATACTGTGACAGTGCATTATCATGGCACTTTGATCGACGGGACTGTGTTCGATAGTTCGGTTGATCGCGGTGAGCCCATCGCATTTCCGCTTAACCGCGTAATTAAAGGTTGGACCGAGGGCGTGCAACTTATGGTCGTTGGCGATAAAGTGCGTTTCTTTATCCCAAGTGAACTCGCCTACGGCAATCGCAGCACGGGCAAAATTGGCGGTGGATCAGTGCTGATTTTTGATGTGGAACTGCTTAAGATTGATTAAATCAGTCTCCAATTAGCCAGTAAGATCAATTGCTGAATAAAAAGCCCTGCGTTATCGCAGGGCTTTTTATCTCTATAACTCAAATAATATTAGTATGTTGAATAATTAAGGACAGCTTGCAGCACCAATATCAACCCATACCGCCGCAACGCCCGGTACATCCCCTTTAGTCCAGTAACTCGCCTTCCATTGACGGCCGTTATAGCTGGTGGTTTGCCCGCCAGTATAGGCGACACCCGCATCCCAACCGAGAGCAACTTGGCTAAGTAGCTGCCATTGATCAGCGGTGCGAGATGGCGTATTGCCCTGCGTCCAGTACTTGGCTTTCCATACCAACTGACTGTGGCTCACAGTATCGCCCGTGTTGTACACCACACTGGTTTGCCAAGCAGGATAGTTACCGGCATTAGGATCGGTTGCATCACAACCACCACCGATCACTTTTGGCGTCACGGTCAGATTCGTCGATGCGCTCGCATCTAAGGCGCCATCGGAAACCAGCACGCTCAAACCATAGCTGGTCGCTTCGGTGACATTAGGCCCAGTGACCACTAAGGTGGCACTATTTTGTCCGGTTGCCGACACGCCAGCGGGCACAGTCCAAGCGTAGGTTAAGGCATCACCGTCGGCATCAGAGGCACTCGCCACTATGCTGACAGTTTTACCCGCCTCCACTGTTGCAGTGGCTGCCACACTCACCACTGGTGCTTGGTTCGGAGTATCTGCCTTGTTAGTCACTGTCACTGAATCTGTGGCAGATAGCCCTTCTGGATCAGTCACTTTGAGACTAAAACTATAGGCAACATCAGTTTGCGTTGCAGCCAATTGAATCGCCGCATTCGCCATATCGGCGTTTGTGATGGCAATCGTTGGGCCAGACACTTGAGTCCAAAGATACGTTAGCGCCTCATTTTCAGGATCACGCGAACCGCTACCATTGAGCACCACATCGGCGGGACCTGTGACATTCACATCCGCGCCCGCATTGGCAATTGGCGCTTTATTCACCGGTGGTGTAGTTCCTTCGCCATGGCCTAAACCTTCGTGCATGGCATTCAGAATGTCACCATTATCGGCATCAAGTTCCCACGCAAAAAGCCCACCAAGTTGATTAGAAAGCACATATTGCCCCTTGGCTTTAACTGAACGAGCATCATCGAAAGTGATTAAATCGCCAGTAGATACCTTGAACAAAGATGGCGCCTCAGCTGTTTCGTCGTAACTGTAAGTCCAACCACTTCCCATATAGTCATTCGCTATCTGACGATAATCCACCACACCAGCTTCCCAAGTACCTTTCACTTTGCCCGTTGCCGTCCCTGTAAAAGGATTATTACCACTGTAGCCATTCACACCTGTCCAGCCGCGGCCGTACATAGCGGCACCGACCACAATTTTCCCCGGGGTCACGCCTTGGCCTAACAGCGCATTAACGCCATTAGCTGTGGTGTAACGGGTATTGGGATCCCAACTCGCTTCATACAGATTGGTTTGATGGCCGAGTTCAGTATTAGTCCAACCACCATTAAAGTCGTAACTCATCAAGAAGATGTAATCCATGTACTGCTGAGCAGCCTGATAATCGACTTTTTGAATTTTATCGTCACCAGCGCTAATCGCTGAGGTCAGCTCATAGGTACGACCCGTTTCGGCGCTTAGTTCATCAAGCATCGCCCGCAGTTCACGCATCAGAGTCACATAGGTTTCACCGTCATTGGCATTACCTAAATTTGGGTTAGCGCCATTCCCCCCTGGAAATTCCCAGTCGATATCAACGCCATCGAAGAATTTCCATGTCTGTAGAAACTCTTTCACCGAAGCGACAAAGATATCGCGCTTGGTTTTATCACCGAAGAAAAAGAAGGGATCCGAGAGGGTCCAACCACCGACCGAAGGTAAAATCTTCAAATCTGGATGTGCTTGCTTAAGTGCCATCAATTGACCAAAGTTACCTTTGTAAGGATCTGAATGCTCACTCACTCCCGCCTGCGGTATTTGAATCGCCGCCCAAGGATCGTGAATCGCAACTTTAAAATCACCACGACCACTACAGGCACGTTGCAACGCTTCGAAACTGCCTTCGATTTCTTTCAAGCTATCATTGATGCCATCACCACCACAAATTGGGGTAAAGCCATATAAAATATGGGTTAAGTTTTGCGCAGGTATCTTATCGACCGGGAATTTACGACCGTATACGCCCCATTCGACAAAGTAACCTCCCACCACTTTGCCTGATTTATTAGCATAGGGACGGTTGTTTTCTTTTAGGGGAGCATTGAGTGGCACTAAATGGCTGCCGTCGGTATCAGCCACGAGGATTTGTTTAGCATCACTCGCCGTACAGCCATCGCTGTTACACAGTTGTACTTGCATCTGATAACGGCCGCCCTTGTTCACCTTAAAGTTAGCGGTTCCCGACGCGCCAGATGGGCCTTCCCAAACTACATTGCCGTTGAGCAACACTTGAGCTTTATTGCCCACATCGCCACTCCAAAGGTTCCAACTGACGGAGACATCGGCGGCATCTTTCACCGTAACTAATTGATTGTAAGCGGTAGCCGCTTGATTCACTTCAATAATAGCGAACTTAGTTTCGCCCCAACCTAAAGTCGGTTTACCGGGCGCCGCTGCAAAAACGCTGGCACTGATGGTAGATGCCAGCGCTGATGCCACTAGCAAGGCTGATGTTGAAATTTGAGTCTTGAACATGAGATATCCCTATTGAATTTTTATATGAATCAATAAGGCAAACAAAGCGTAGACAGGAAACAGCACTCTCTTAAAACCATGCAAAACGACTGACAACTGCACGAAGAAAAACCTGTGGTATCCCCGCTATCATAGGTACAGACGAACCCTTAGACCGGAGGCTTTGCGTCCCAGTTTTTCAACTGGTTTGCCTTTTACACACAATGACAACGTTGTCATTGCAAATATCAGCATAAGCGTAAGCGCAATAAAATTGCAACAAAATATTATCAACTGTGTTATTGGCTAAAATCGTAAATAGAACTAGGCATCTGATAAGAAAGGAATTATGCAAATTAAACTATCGCTAATATTTACTTTGGGTAATGAGGATCATCTGAATACTTTAAGAATAAAAAAACAGGACTCGATATGCCAAAGACATCACAAGTCCTGCTTTATATTTCACAATTTACGTCGCTTATGCAGCTAAAACTCAATCACTAAACATTCATGGCGCAAACCATTGTTGAGCAACATTATGATCCTTATGCGCGGGGCATTTATTATTCTTATGCGCGGGGGTAGTCCCTTGCGAGCATCACAGATAAACCGCGGCAAACCAAGGTTTCCATATCATCGACACGATTGATTTTCATCTCAGCTAAGGGCGCGCTCAATGCCATTTGCTTTAAGCTTTCGAGACAGCCTTTGTAGTAAGGAGCGCTATTCATCATACCGCCAGCGAGCCAAATTCGATTGGGATTAAATAAATTAACCGCCCACGCTAATCCCATGCCGAGATAACTGCCCGCGCGATATAAATCATCCTGAGTGGAGATTTTACGGCTGCGCACTGAATCGCCACTGGCCAGTTGCTCTAAACTAAACTCGCCAGATTCTGTCATCACGCGACAAGGCCCCAACTCCCCCGCCACGCCCGTCGCTCCCGTAAAGACTTGTCCATTAAAAGCAATAGACATACCGATCCCAGTGCCGCACATGACCAATAACTCACAGGCATATTTGGCATCACAAGTCGCTTGCATACCCGCATCGATATCGTTGCAGATAAACTTAAGCTCACCCTGGGTTTTGACTGTATCAAAGCTCAATCCATTGAGTCCAGGTAAAGATTTACAAGAAACCAAACGATTATTTTGTACCAGTCCAGGTACGGCAATCGCTAGTTGGTAATGCTGTAAATCATAATCACGTTCAAAAGCCGCGATTTGATTATTTAACTCTTCAATTTTAAAACCTTCACCTGTGGGGATTTTATATTGTTCTGTATGTCCCGCGAGCTGAAGTTCGAACAGGGCTTTGGTACCGCCCACATCTATTGTTAGTATTTGCATCGCTTACTCCACTGATACATGTGCCCCACTCTGACCCCGAGTAGAGATGGCAAATGTTAGCATAGGGTCCAAATGTTAGCGATTGAATAAAACTTAAGTTGCTAATTTTTAAGGAACAAGTCCTAATTAAAACATGACCAACCTTTTATTTAATTCACTTTTCATGCTCAAAATCACATAAATAAATTAACAACAAACCCCATAACCTCAAGCGTCTTACCTGCACAAATTCACGATTGTATACAAAATCCTTTATTCGCTACCCTTGCATCTAGCGCGCTAGACTTGCGATAATCCGAGCCGGTTAAAACTCAAATCAACATAAACCTATTCATCCTTAGGCGATCTTCGCCTACCGACTCGCATAGCATGCCAGTCTCTATTGGAGCCCATATGTCACAATCAATCGCTAACCGTCTCGGTGCTATTCGTAACGAATTAACATCTGCTAATCTCGATGCTTTTATTATTCCCCGTGCCGACGAATATCTGGGCGAATATGTGCCAGCACATAACGAACGTTTGTACTGGGCAACCAACTTTACCGGTTCGGCGGGTATGGCTATCGTATTGAAAGATAAAGCCGCAATATTTACCGATGGCCGCTATACGGTTCAAGTTCGTTTGCAAGTCGATGCCACACTTTTCAGTTATGAAAGCCTAACCGATACACCACAAATTGAGTGGTTATGTGACACGCTACCAGCAGGATCTCGCGTTGGTTTCGATGCGCGCTTACACACCTTAGCTTGGTATGAAAATGCCAAAGCAACCTTAAATAAATCCCAAATCGAATTAGTTGCAGTTGAACAAAACCCTATCGATTTGCATTGGCAGAATCGGCCAGCACAGTCGAACGCGCCTATCACTTTGTTTAGCAACGAGAGTGCTGGTAAAACCAGCCTGCAAAAACGCATTGAAATTGGTGCCTTAGTAAAAAAAGCCGGTGGTGATGTTGCCTTAATCGCCGCCTTAGATTCTTTCTGCTGGCTACTCAACATTCGCGGCAATGATGTACCGCGACTACCCGTTGTACTCGGCAGTGCTCTGGTCCACGCCAATGGCGATATGCAGCTTTTCACCGATTTAAGCAAACTCCCAGAGGGCATTGAGGAGCATGTTGGCGCTGGCGTAAGCTTTAAGGGCGAGGCATCTCTTGCCGATACACTCGCCAGCATGCAGGATGTAAAACTACTGGCCGATCCGAATTCTGCAAACGCTTGGGCACAAAACATTGCCCGTGAGGCAGGAGCAAAATTGATAGCTGGAATCGATCCTGTCGCTTTACCTAAAGCGCAGAAAAACGCCGCAGAACTGGCCGGCATGCGTGCCTGCCATATCCGCGATGGCGTCGCAGTGAGTCGATTCCTTGCATGGCTCGATGCCGAAGTGGCGGCCAATCGCATGCACGATGAAGCCACCCTTGCGGATAAATTGGAAAGCTTTCGCCTAGAAGATGAGCGTTACCGCGAGCCAAGTTTCGACACGATTTCAGCTGCCGGTCCTAATGCCGCTATGTGCCATTACAATCACAACAATGGCACACCAGCCATGATGACAATGGACAGCATCTACTTAGTGGATTCTGGCGCTCAGTATATTGACGGCACGACAGATGTGACCCGTACCATTGCGATAGGTGAAGTGACCGATGAGCATAAAAAAATGGTCACGCTGGTGCTAAAAGGTCATATCGCGCTAGACCAAGCACGCTTCCCGAAAGGCACTTCAGGCCAGCAGCTCGACGCCTTCGCCCGCCAATATCTATGGCAACATGGCTTTGATTACGACCACGGCACAGGCCATGGTGTGGGCCACTTTTTAAGTGTGCACGAAGGTCCACAGCGCATAGGCAAGAATGTTAACGCTATTGCCCTGATGCCAGGCATGGTGCTTTCCAACGAGCCGGGTTACTACCGCGCCGACGATTTCGGTATTCGCTTAGAAAACCTCGTCGTCGTTCAGCACTGTGAAGCACTTAAAGGGGCTGAGCGTGAAATGTATGAGTTCGATGCACTGACGATGATCCCTATGGATTCGCGCCTTATTGATAAGAGCCTGTTAACGCAAGGGGAAATAGACTGGTTTAATGCTTATCATCAGCAAGTCTTCAATACACTTTCTCCGTTAATGTCGGGTGATGAATTGGCTTGGTTAACTCAAGTGACTAAAGCAATTTAGCACTCCGCTGATAAGTAGCGATTTAAGTCGTTATATTAGTCACTTACACACTATAAAATAGAACGCCCAAGGCAATTAGCATTGGGCGTTTTTTTAGCGCTATCTGTGTGTTTTAAAACCCACGCCTTATTTCAAAACCATGATTTCAAAACACGATTTAAAAACACGATTTAAAAACATGAGTCGCTAAACCATAGTAGGTTGTGCCATCGGCTGGTAAGCATCATCCAGCGATGCTTTAGACAACACTTCAAAGTCCTGATGAATTTCAATAAAACAATCGACTAATTCAGGGTCGAAATGCTGACCTTTGCCTTCAATAATTAAGTCGATAGCCTCTTGGTGGCTAAAGGGCCGCTTATAACATCGGGGAGAAGTCAGCGCGTCATAAACATCAACTAGGGCCACTATCCTCGCCGAAAGCGGAATATCTTCACCTTTCAAACCAAGGGGATAACCACTACCATCCCACTTTTCATGGTGACCCGAGGCAATATCGCGGCCCATCTGAATAAAAGTACATTGGGGCGCATATTCCAACAAACTGCGTAGCACTTGTCCCCCGATCACAGGATGAGCTTTAATTTGCTCAAACTCCTGCGGCGTTAATTTACCCGGTTTAAGCAAAATCGCATCGGCAATACCGACTTTACCTATATCGTGCAAAATGGCCGACAAACTAATGTCTTGAATATAATCTTCGTTCAATTCTGCAGGAGGATTGGCGGCCAGTAGTCGCTGCGACGCGAGCATTTTCGAATACTGCCGCATACGTAGCAAATGCGCGCCCGTTTCGTTATCTCTGTATTCGGCGAGTTTAGCTAAGCCTAATACGGTAGCTTGGCGTGATGCTAAGGTTGAATCGAGTGCGTCAGCCAACTTACCTAATAAATAAGTGATGGTTAACGTCAACATGGCATTGGTCACGATAAAATTGACCACGACAACGGCCCAAATACCGACACTATAACCTTGGGTTTCAGGCCAATTGAGCCAATTAAAATGATAGGCAAAACCAATCAATACCAAACTTAGCCCATTCAAACACTGGGCATATAAGCTGGCTCGATTTCCTAAAAAAATACCGACTAACGGCGGGAAAATAAATAACCAGAAAAAACCAGCTCCCGAAGGGCCAATCGCAATTAAAAAACCGATGCCGATAGCAAAACCCAGCAAGCAGCCACAGCCAAAACGCGTACTATCAGCAAGCTTAGGAAAATACAGTAAAAGCAGTAAAAACAGATAAGCCAGCGTATCAAATACCACCATAAACCAGAGATCGGCGATGACGCATAAATACACACTAGTGATATATACAGGCACGCAGAGAATCGCTAGAAAGCCAAATAAACGTTCAAAGATCAAACGTCGCCAATGTGGCAGTGCCGCCGCTGTTCCCAAGGACGCTGTGGCTAATTTAGTTACACCACGCCTAAGTGATATCGCCATGGGAAGTTCCTCTTATGTAGCATTCCCGCTGTGAGCTAATGAAGTAGAAGAGCAAAATCAAGATACACCGCTGAAGCAAGGAAAAAATAAGCCATCTTTTGTTGCCCATTAAAGAATAGACTAAGGCCAATAAAGCGCTCCATGAATACTGCGATATCAAGCCGAATCAACGACATTAGCCCAATATCATCGAACATAATTTATATTTAAGATGAATGACAAATACCCACTCAAGACATAAAAGAATAACCCTATACAAAATACTAGAATTAACGATTTAACAGGATAAACGCTCGTTTAACTCCACATTCTCGCTACTTAAAAACTTTATATATTGCAATAGCTTATAAATACGACGAACGATTGATTTTCACCAGTCAGCCATGAGAAACCGCTCTCCTATACCCACACAAAAATGATACTCTTATCACATAACAAGCTTACTCCGATGAGAGTCAGCACAAGAAAATTCGCGCCTAACACCGCGTCCTGAACCCTAATGAACCACATCGGCCCTGAATGGACACACTAAATGAGCCAGAGTAACGCCTCAGCGAATAAAATAGTTAATACACAGAGATCAGATCAAGAAATCCGCTTAACACCACAGGATGAACTCATTTCCACTACAGATACCCGCGGTATCATCACTTACGTTAACGCCCGTTTCGCCGAAATCTCAGGCTATAGCGCCCAAGAATTAATTGGCAGTGCCCACAATCTGGTGCGCCATCCGGATATGCCGAGCGCCGCCTTTAAAGAAATGTGGGAAAAACTTAAGTCAGGCCAATCTTGGCGCGGCATAGTCAAGAACCGCTGTAAGAATGGTGGCTTCTATTGGGTTGATGCCTTTGTTTCGCCCTTGTTTGAAAACGGCACTATTATCGGTTACCAATCGGTACGCATTCAGCCTCAAGCCACCTACGTCACGAAAGCTAATGAGATTTACCAAAGACTCAAATTAGACAAATCCATTCCTAAACCCTTAAGTTTAATGCAAAAACGTATCGTATCTGCGGTTGTAGCCTCCACAGGTTTACTGATCGCTGGCTACTTTTGGGGCTGGGGCGTAATTATCGCAGGGGCAATTCTGATGAGTTTAAACCTCGCCATTTTCTACGATGAGGCTTTTCGTATTCCCGCTAAACTGATTGAAATGCAAAACAAATATGACTCTATCAGTCGTTACATTTACTCGGGTGCAGATACCTCTTCTATCCTCGATTTCCAGCTCATCATGCTACAGGCCAAAATGAATGGCGTACTGGGGCGCACCCAAGATCAAGCCAATCAATTACATGCAATTGCCGATCAATTAGTGGTCGCGACCGAGCAAACCTATGTCAGCCTAGATCAAGAGAAAAATCAGCTAGAACAGCTCTCTGGCGCGATGGAAGAAATGAGTTCAACCATCACAGAAGTGGCGCAGAATACACATCTCACGTCCACCAGCATCAATACCGCCTATGATCTCTGCCTTAAAAGCAGTGCCAACATGAAGGCCAACACTCAAAAAATGGAGCAACTGGCAAAGTCTGTTGCCGATGCCACCAACAATGCCCATCAATTAAATAAAGAAGCCGAGCAAGTCGCTAATGCGATGGGCGAAATTGACTCGATTGCCGAGCAAACGAATCTCCTCGCCCTCAATGCCGCGATTGAAGCTGCCCGTGCGGGTGAGCAAGGCCGTGGGTTTGCCGTGGTCGCCGATGAAGTACGCGCTCTATCGAGCAGAACCCAGCTATCGACCAACAGTATTTCTAAGAGTGTCGATAAGATGTTCACTATGCTCAACGCATGGGCCAAAGAAATGGAACAAAGCCGTCAACATGCGGAGCGTTGTGCCAGCGATATTCAACTGTCCGCCGACAATGTAAACACCATTTACCAAGAAGTGAGTGATATCCACACCTTTGCCCAACAAAATGCAGTGGCAGCCGATCAACAGCGTCAAGTGGTCAATGAGATCGCCAGTAATATTCACTCCATCACCCATGCCAGCGCCGAGAACTTAGCCGCAACCCATCTGATTGGTGATGCAGCCCATCTTCTTAAACACAATGCCGAAAAAGCCCTTGGCCTGAGGCGCACCTTCGGTTAAACATAAATACAAGATCCAAAATACCGCAGCCTAGGTTGCGGTATTTTCTAATATAGCGAGCTTTAATCCGTATTGTTGAGTCCATATTTTACTCAACCCTTGTATAGATCAATAAGACCTAGCCCACCTGAACCAGTGCCAAGCCTTTTATCCCCTCCTGATGAAATGGTGCAGATAAAATGCCAAAACACTAAAAAGTACAGGTTTTAACCGAAATTTTTGCTATACTCCGCGCCCGCCATTTTTCTTATAAAATCTGTGTGGAAGAATGAGCCAGCCGGTACACCTCTCTCCTTTAGACGAGTGATAAAGAGGCTAGTGGCGCTTGAATGTTTGAATAAGTGAACGATAGGAATCCAAAATGAGATTTGAATCTTTTAGTTTTTCCCCCGAGATTTTGCGCGCTATCTCAGATTGCGGTTATCAACAAATGACGCCTATTCAGCAGCAAGCGATACCTGCTATCCGCCGCGGCCAAGATGTCTTAGCCAGTGCCCAAACCGGTACGGGTAAAACCGCCGCTTTCGCGCTGCCGATCCTGCAAAAGATGGTTGAAAAACCAAGCGAAACGCTAAAATCGAATGCCCGCGTATTAATCCTTACGCCGACCCGTGAGCTTGCAGCTCAAGTGGCTGACAACGTTACGGCTTACTGCAAATACTTAAACTTCAGCGTCTTAACCATATACGGCGGCGTAAAGATTGAGACTCAAGCGCAAAAGCTGAAACGCGGCGCCGATGTGATTGTTGCCACCCCAGGTCGCTTACTTGAGCACCTTACCGCCTGTAACTTAAGCCTGTCGAACGTCGACTTTTTAGTGCTAGACGAAGCCGATCGCATGCTCGACATGGGCTTTAGCGCCGATATCCAAAAAATCCTTCAAGCGGTAAATAAGAAACGTCAAAACTTGTTATTCTCGGCCACTTTCTCAAGTGCGGTGAAAAAACTTGCCAACGACATGATGGTTAAACCGCAAGTGATCAGCGTTGATAAACAAAACACTACAGCCGACACCGTTAGCCAAGTAGTTTATCCGGTTGAACAACGCCGTAAACGCGAACTGCTTTCTGAGCTTATCGGCAAGAAAAACTGGCAACAGGTATTGGTGTTTACTGCGACCCGTGAAGCCGCCGATACACTAGTCAAAGAATTAAACTTAGATGGTATCACATCTGAAGTGGTCCACGGTGAAAAAGGCCAAGGCAGTCGTCGCCGCGCCCTGCGTGAGTTTGTGGCGGGTGATGTGCGCGTACTGGTTGCCACCGAAGTCGCCGCCCGTGGTCTGGATATTCCAAGCCTTGAATACGTAGTCAACTATGACTTACCTTTCCTCGCAGAAGATTATGTACACCGTATCGGTCGTACAGGCCGTGCAGGAAAAACAGGCGTAGCCATTTCATTTGTGAGCCGCGAAGAAGAGCGCACGTTAGCCGATATCGAAAAATTGATTGGCCAACAGATTCGCCGCGTCACTGTGCCAGGTTATGAAGTTGGCAGCCGCGAATTGCTATTAAAGCAATTACAAACCCGCCGCAGTTTTGCCAAAAAGCAACAAAGAACCGACAACGTCGGCGCTCAAGTTGCTGCTGAGAAAAACATGCAGGGCCGCCGCGTAAAAATGAAGGTTGGTCAAGCACCGAGCAAGGCAAAAAAACTTAAGTAATTATCCGTTGATTGATATTATCAGTGTTTGTCAATATTGATAAAACAGCGATTTTAAAGCGTCCATAACCGGACGCTTTTTTATACTCACTCAATAATAACCTTGGTAACCTTTATCTCACCGTATTATGTTACCCAATAACGCTTGAAGCCTTGTTTCATTTATACTATTTTCGCCTCGCCACCCCGCGAGAGGAAGCATAATATCCGATCGAGTACTTCCAGGGTATTTCACACTACAGATATCGGTAAAATGGGTGAATCCATCATATAAAGGTTTTACATACGGATTTGGCATAATTCCCAATTCAGCCAATACCATTAATTGTCCGCGAAAACTATATTTCTCATAGTTAGGAATAATTTTAGCTTTCTTGATGCGCTGTTCTAATTTTCCAGGTGTTTCATCTTGAGGAGCTTGACGGATCATATCGATTAACGATATCAATATACTGATATCCTCTGACGTCGGAGTACAAGGTGAAATGGCAGTAAACTCCTCTAATTCAACGAGATTGCCACACCACCTTTCATTCCATACACTCCCAGCATAGCAACTGAATATTTTATGCCCTTTTTCTATCCAAACATTTCTTCTTATTGAGCAAACGGGGCAAACATCCCCTTCGCTGACCATTTTATGTTCTGGAACCGCTTGAGCGAACAAATAACTTAATATGGGTTGTCTTCCTCTTGGAAAACTTGAAAAGCCACATATATATGCCGAAATCAAATTCTCAATCGATAAGTGAGGATGCTCAAGCAACGTTTTATAAGCGTTAATACATTCATCATGACTATATTTGATTATCTGATTAACAGGATAACCACTCTGTTCAATTGTTAGTATTTCTGCATTAGATAAACCGGCATTAGAATAGTATGTAGTCCCAGACTCGCAATCAAACTGATCTCCATTATCTATTCTTTGCATATATCCATTTTCGTCTTTGATATAAGACTTTTTAAAATAGATTTTCTTTAATATTTTAAATAATCCCTTATCCATTTACAGCTCCCGTGATTGAATATTGAAGTGCAATACAATTTATCGATGACCACGTTGAACGCCACCATAGCGCTCCAAATACTTCACCATTTTTTGACTCATGGCGGTATAACTACCCATATGAAACTCGCCATGCCAATGGGCCAGCTCAACAGGAAGGTGACCTAAGTTATTGGCATGATGGACATCGGCCCCAGCTTCAACCAGTAACATGAGAATATCGAGTAATTGCAGTTGGCAGCAATGCAATAAAGCCGTCATATTTTGTGAGTCGATATATTCGACATCAACACCCTGTTTGATCAACTGTTTTACGGTAATGATATCGTGTTTTACCACTGCATCAATTAAGGCTTGCCCCATCAGCTTGTCGCTCACTCGTTTTAACCACTCTAACACTACGCTGTAATCGCGATAAAATCCAAATGGTTACCGTTATAAATACCTCACCAACAAACCCCATCGGTATCACATTGGTGCAATCATCTGCATTGGCTTGTAAGAATGTTCGGCAATTGCCGCTCTTTTAATGCTCATACCCGTTTAGTGCTAACTCGAACCACTCTATAAGCGAGTAAGGCATAACAAATACAGATTTACGCAATATCTCTTTGTCTAAAACGAGGGAAATATTAACAACAACGACTTAAAAAACGAAGAAAACAAAACCAAATTAAGGACTTTATATGCAAACCACTTCGATGTTACACAGGTTTTACTTCACAACCATCTTACTACTAACAAGTCTAACGGCTATGGCGCAACCCATTGCTAAGGATGAGTTTTCCATCAGTCCGCTACTTAATGGTCAGCAAATCCCTAAGGTAAACTTACAAGATATCAATGACAAAACGGTCGATTTAGCAGAATTAACCCAGCAAAAACCGACCATCTTTTTCTTTTACCGCGGTGGCTGGTGCCCATTTTGTAACAATCAAATGGGGCAACTAAAAGCGATTGAGCCTGAGTTATTAAAAATGGGCTTTCAGTTAGTGGGGATTTCACCCGATACGCCTGCTCAACTTAAGGCTTCGGCGGCAAAAAATGAACTTAAATATCTGCTGCTTTCCGATGAAAAAATGCTGGCATCCCAAGCCTTTGGTTTAGCTTTTTACACTAGCGAAAAAGTGACTGAAACCTATACCGCACGCCTTAAGCTCGAGAATCCTTTATGGATAACCCCAGAAGGTGCCAAACGTTTAGTCTTACCTGTACCCGCCATTTATATCAGCGACGACAAGGGATTGATTCATTTTCAATATATCAACCCAAACTACAAAGTAAGGCCCGCGCCAAAGCTGATTTTAACCGCCGCGAGTTTGGTGGGATCGCAAGAATAAATATCGGTTTAACGACCGCTTTGCTAAACTAGCTCCGCCGCAATCAATATCGTCCAAGTTCAAATAGATAACATCACTTCAGCCCGCGGCGGAGTCATAATGAATTCTCAAACCTATAACCAAGCTGTGCTCGAACTCGCCCTTGCGGGTCTTGCCGATTTAACCGCTTCAGCACAGACCAAGAAAGCCCAGCGCACCTCTGCGCAGGAAAGTCATTTTTTGTGTAATTGGATGGTCGAGTCCTTAAAGGAAAAACGCTTTTCTAAACTGGTAGCCGACGATCTCACGGCTTGGATACGTTTGGCTCGCAGCCAAGGTGCGGGCGCCGAACTCAAGCGTTTACTAGAAAGGATAGTGTATCAATATCAATCAGTTGAGACATCTGAACCCGCTTTAGGCACGGCATTAAATGCCATGATAGAAACCTTAAAACAAGCCGATTGGTTAGTCTTTACTGACACTGAAATCAGTGCCAAGCTGAAACTCGATGGTGATGGTCAATCTAGCTTAGTGATTGATGCCAAAGAATTTAATCAACATATTAAAGACAATCAGCTGATCAAGCCAATCAACTTATATGTCCGCGCCGATGAACAGACACTAACGCGCATCGCCCTGTCCCATGGGTTATTGCTCAGCCAAGGCAATAAAAAAACTAGCTTGATTAAGCACCATAAAACCTATCAAATTTTCCCTAAAAATCAGCAACCTGCCCTGTGTCAGCTATTGGCTTAAGGTGTAATAGCGAAAAGCAGAAAATAGCTTGAATATGGCGGATGTGACTGATTGTGATCCAATAAACAATTCATTCACATAGTTTAGGTAGAATGACCATCGGATAGGTCTTGGCTAAAGCAGAGATAACAAGGATAAAAGCAATATGGTTAAGCGATGTTTGCAGTATAAACACTTAGTTCGATTTGCCTTGTTCACCCTTTGCTTGACTCAACAGCACGCCTTTGCGGAACAGCTCAAATACAATATCACTGGCTCCTATTCTTGGTATCCGTATTTTATCGGCGACCAAGCCGAGGCGCCGGGGATGATCACTGAGCTTATTCCGATGATTTTATCTATGGCTGAAATCAAAGGTGAAATCCTCGCCCTGCCGCCAAAGCGCACCAATAATGCGCTAGAAACTGGTCAACTCGACTTTGATATCGTCAGCCCTAGTTGGTTTGAAAAGCAGGATTTAGGGCCGCTGTTTGTCAAATCGGCCCCCATAATGCAAATCACTGAATATGTGGTCACATTGCCAGAGAATGTCAGTAAATATAAAGATATCAGCCAGATAAAAGGCCAAGAAATAGGTACAGTGCGCGGTTATTTATATCACGACGATAAAGATTTTATCCGTGCTGACTTTACCTCAGAGCAGGAGCTGATCAAAGCCTTAGATAAACACAGAGTCAATGCCGTTATTGCTGGTAATTACCCAGCCTTGTATTGGTCGACTCCGTTGCGGATCCCTGTCGCACTGGCGGCAGTGCATTCTGATGGTGACTTAGTGTTTAGGTTGCGAAAAGAACATGCCGATTTGCTTCCTGCCATCAATCAAGCCATAGCGACACTGAAGGCCAATGGTAAAATTGACGAAATCATCAAAAAGTACACTCAAACGCTGGCAAGCTAATTTCACGCTAGCTATATGAGATATTTGCGATAAAAAAGCGCCCGAAGGCGCTTAATCAATATCAATAAGGTAGCAGAATCTCAGTTTGACCATTCACAAGGATCATAATTAGCGAGGACGGCCGCATAGCTGTGACTCAATCCCAGAGTCGAGTAGTAATAACCTTTCCCCTGATTGTCCACTGCATAATGGATATCCTCGGCCCCAAGCTGTTGTGGTAATTGCTCACGCACATTGGCTAATGTAGGCTCATCATAAAGATAGGGGGCAAACGTCAGTACACTCTCCAGATAGACCTCAGTATGGCGGCAACTATTGCGACGGATCTGGGCAATAATCGCCTCAAACGCTTCACCCCGCTCCAATGCTAACCATTGCTCAGCGTAACGTTCAACTATGCTTCTGTCGGAATAGAAGAAATACCGCTTATCCGACAAACGCATCTGCACATCCTTGTAAGCCTCATTGAGGATCAGGCGAATATAACTGTTAACCGTTTGCTCACTATCCCACTCGAGCCCTGCCACGGCGGCGATTTGCTCCGCCGTGACTAAGCGTCCGTGTTGGCTAAATACCCTGATATAACCGACAAGTTCAATCATAGTGTCCAACTATAGAGTTCAACTGGGTAACAGGCCTCGCGCCGCCAATCTATCGGCAACAAAACCTAGGCTAAACTTGTCGAGAGTGGCCCGAGTTGGCGCACCGGTTTGAATATCCCAACCAAAGGCTTCATAGAACATGTCCAGCGCCGTTTGCATGTCAGCGCGGTCCATCTTGATGGTGCCCTCTTGACCGAAGTTTTTATCTGGATTCAAATCATAAACCCAGTCACTGAGCACATCATGCTCTTCGCGCATATTGCTTTCATTCATTTGCAATACGGTTAAGGCACGGTGTAAATGCAGCACTCTTTCCGCCTTAAAGTCCAATTCCGTTTCTGTGGTTTCAATCCCAGTCACTAAACTGAACATCTGCGATTCAATGGTGCTATCGCCTTCATAGTTGCGATTTTTATCCGGTGATGCCAGCAGTGGGAACATCCAATTACACAGTGTCAGAGAGTCATGTAATACGTTTTTCACCAGCGACCATTTTGCAAAACGGATCTTAGCCACATTGATTGGGGTATACCAATTCACCTTATCGAATGCACCTTCACCCCATTTTTTCTCGGCAATCGCCACTGTCATATCGTGTGGCAAACCACTGTTAACTATGTTGATGTGGGAATGGCACTGAGCATCACGGTTAAAGACGACGTTGATTAACGTACCCACCTGACCCGCGGTTTCACTAGCATGGTGCACGGCAGCATTAGTTTTCTTGTTGAATACCTTAGTGGCACTTTCTTTGTGAATATCCCAATTACCTAACTTGGGATTGGTTCCATCTAAACCCCAGCGCTTGATCAAATCATATAAGCCGTCGGCCATATGGGAAATTTCACCTTCTTTAAACGCCACTCGGCGATAAAAATCAAGTAAGAAAGCGGGATCTTGGTTATCCCAGAGCGCCCAAGGAATACTATTAAATTCATCTTCAGGTAATAAATGCTTAAACATATCCTTTGTTTTTAGGAATTTAAATAGATGAGAAATGGAGCCATAGTTACACCAAATACCATAGTCATCGAGAATATGAGCCCCTAAAGCGCCCGCCATCGCATGTGCTTCTGTACCATTTTTGGTGCCCATTAAATACTGTGGTACGAGGAATCCCATACAGACGTTAGATATATGTTCGGTTTTACGACCGTATTTGCTTTTCAATTCAGGGACTTTTAGCTCGCAGAAGCAACGTATTGGGCATGAATGACAGCCTCCCGTACGCTTCATCCACTTATTGGCATATTCCACACCTATGTAGCTTTCTGCCATTGAAGTTCGAAACCCAATACGATTGCGTTCATTCCATGGCACTTCGCCTAAATCAATTTCTTGATCGGCAGCGCCCCACTTCAAACCGGGCCGAGATTTCCAGCGGCTGATGGGTGCTGAGTACTCAGCCCAAGATTGCGGCGTTGAAGGAACGACACCATTATTGTTGGCACCGATAATACCTAAAATATGGTCATCTAAGGCACGCATCTTTTCATTATTGGCGGCGATTTTAACGGCGCCAGTGCCGATAATGCCGATCCCTTTACAATTTTTTGACCCCATTACCGAGCCATGACCGCCTGCTGAGTGCCCGCCCTGAGTCATAATGACAGAAAGAGGCACTTGGTTTTCACCCGCTTGGCCAATCGCAGCGACTTGTGCATTGGGTCCCATCATTTGCGCGATCATAGCGTGGGTATCAAATATACCTTTGCCCCATAGGGCGTCAGCAGGTTCAATCGTGACCTTATCATCCACAATTTTAAGCCACACAGGGCTGCTCGCTTTGCCTTCTATCGCAATAGCATCGAAACCCGCAAATTTCATTGCGGGTGAAAAATGCCCACCAAAGTGACCATCGGCAATCAGATGTTTTTCAATGACGGGACTACGGGAAGTAATGGTTGTTCGTCCAGTACAAATAACGCCTGAACCCGTTAATGGTCCGGCAGAAAAGACAATAATATTATCTGGGTCGATTGCTGTAATATTATCCTTATGATCATCCCACAATATTTTATAACCAATCCCCATACCACCGATATAGTCATAATATTTATTGATTGGCTCATACCATATATGATTAGTTGTTAAATTAACTCTGAGGACCTTACCCGCCCAACCACCTATTTTATCACTCATATTATTTCTCCTGAATTTAAGAAACTAAGCCGGTATATTTTTCGTATTGTTCTAATGCAGCTTCAGCCTCTTCCCAGTTATAAAATTTAATTGCACCTGTAGGACAAACTTGCGCGCAGGCAGGTTTACCGTTACATAAATCACATTTGACGGCTTTCATTTTACTGCGAACAACTTTAATGACTTGCTGAGGACACTTATCTGCACAATAACCACATCCGACACAACGTTCTTCATCAATCACTTTGGCGCCAGTCTGTTCATTCGTTGAAATAGCTTGCTGTGGACAAACTTCAGTACAGACTTCGCAGTGGCGACAAGTGGAAGGAACAACGGTTTTATCGCCGCATTCTCCTCGTTGTATTTCATAGTCAAATTGCACACCATGTGGGCCATAGTTCATATTTCTTTCTACTTTGACGCGGGCAAGTGTCGGACTGCTATCCCCTTCATGGTTCCAACCACAGGCAATTTCACAGCGTCTGCAGCTAACACAAACCGTAGGGTTCACCACCATGAGTCCACCAGGCATGACTTCTACTATCTCTTGGCTATTACTGTCACTGCCACAACCGGTCAGAAAACTTATTAATGTTCCGCTATAAACTGTACCGACAGCAACGCCCATACCGCCTTTAAGCATTCCTCTTCTGGTAATCATATTTGATCCTTTATTAGTCAAAGCAATATAATTAAAATATGCATACACTTTGATTCCCGACAATTTATGCTAAAGTAATTATGTCTTTGATTTTTAACCTGCGTCACAATTACCCATATTGGGGCATTATTAGATCAAGTTACACGACATGCATCAGAGTAACGTTTTCAAGAATTAACAATTAAACATCTAGCAAATTTAAATAATGCCTCACTTCAAATTACCTTAATATAATTAACAAATAAATTTTAAATTTGGTTAATTAAGTGCAACTCGACTCATAACTAAGTTAATATCTATACCGCATACATTCCGATTAGAGTCCCGACAGAATCTAATTAAAAAGGAATGGAAAATGATGAAAACGAATACCCGTTCTCAATGGAAAATCTTTACGCCAATGGCAGTCGCAGTCTGTCTGATGACAGCCTGTTCCGATGGTGACGATGGGAAAGAAGGTCCACCAGGGATTGTGAGTATCAGCATTGAACAAGCGGATAGACTCAAAGCGACAATAGAAAATGTGGTTATCGATGCACAAAACCATGTGCAGGTCGATTTCTTCCTCAGCAATGCCAATGGTATTGCGGTCACAGGACTAGAAAACCTGAAGGAGCTAGATACCTTAGGTGTCGGTATTGCCAAATTAGCACCGCCGCAGAAGCACTATCAAATCACCCAAGCCGCGGCTAATGCTATGGCAACAACTGGCACAGAAGTCATTAACTCTGCAGCAAGCGCGACAGATGCTGCGTTGCAATGGACCAGTTACATCAATAATCAAGTAGAACCTGCCACAAATGCCCAAGCGAATGCACAGACTCAGTGGCAAGCAGGCATTGAAAGCAACTGTAAAACGGCGTGTCTAACCTCCTTAGGCGCGGGCCAATACCGTTACACTTTGAGTAAACCACTCACGGGTTACTCCCAATTTACGGGGATAGATACCCAGTACTCGCCTGAGCTCACCCACAGGATTTACCTAGAGTTAAAACCGTTAGCAAATAGCCCAATTGACACTCAGTTGATCAACAGCGTGTACGATTTTGTTCCCGCCACAGGACAGACAGTCGCGGCGGATATGGGCCGTAAAGTGATCGCGCCGGAACAAGCCTGTTTTCGATGCCATAACCCAGACTTAGCCAATACCGATACTCGCCTTTTGATGCACGGCAATAAACGTTTTGCCTTTGAGGGCTGCGTTGTCTGTCACACGACTTACTCTGGCGATCCTGAAACGGGTAATAGCATTGATATGGCGACATTGACACACCAGATCCACCAAGCCAAATATCAAATTGTCGGTTACAAGGGGCAGCTATATGACTACGCCAATGTGACCTTTCCCGGTGATATGACCCAATGTCAGCAATGCCATATTCCCGGCGCAACGGCGCAAAGTGGCAATAGTAATATCCCCAGTAAAACCGCGTGTCTTGACTGTCACAAAGCGCAAATTCCCGCAGATTGGAATGGCACTGTAGCGGGGTTATTCCACAACAGGGAAATTTTTGCCAACCCATGGGCACTGGGCTGTAGCGGCTGCCACCCTGATAGCACTAATCCTGAAGGTGTCGGGCTTTTCCACAATGCCGCCGTGAAAACAGCCACTAAGCTGGTGAGCGATTACCAACTTAAGTTACTGAGTTCGCAGCTAAGCGTTGAAGCTAAGACCCTTGCGGTGACATTGCAAGTGCAGCAAATGGAGCAACTGCCCGCCAGTCAACCTATGATAAAATCCTTCTGGTTGATTGCCACAGGTGAAACAAATAGCGCGAATATGCCAATCAATAACGGCCAGCGTAAAGTGTGGGATTTATTAGCAAACACCAGCGACGTGGCCTTAAAAATTACCGCGCCCAATCAGCTAACCGTCACTATATCTAACCTGTCGGCTGCCGATTTTGGCGATCTGAGTCAGTCAAAACTCTACAGTAAACTGGTGCTCTGTGCCGATAAAAATACCGGCTTTGCCGTTAACTGTAATATCGCAAATCAAGAGGTGAGTCTCAGTGCCATTAATTCGCTAAGCCTGCAAGGTCAAGCTGTTACGGCAAAAGCTAAGGTCGATGAACAGGCCTGTCGCCAATGTCATGATCAAGGATTAGAAGATAGAGTTCTGTCGGCGCATCAAATGAAAGGAATTTTTGAACCCAATAGCAGCTGTGGCACCTGTCATGCACCGCAAACGGCAACCGCACTGACCGATGGGCAATGTCAAAGTTGCCATAGTAATGATGCAATTATGTATCTCAATGCCAATGTGATGCATACTCCTGGGGCCAGCCAAATCAAGCCCTATCGCACCATCAACAATACTTTGAGCTACAGGGAAATGGTGCATTCACTGCATGCGGGAACCCGCACTGTAGTGGGTTTTGATAACCCACGTCCCGAACTCACTTACCCTAATGCAAAGAATAACTGCAGTGTTTGTCATAGCACAGGACAGCTCAGTCTCGAGGGGCTAAGTGCACAGCAATCCCTGTTAGTTGCCACACCCGATGCAGCCAACATAGGGCAAATTGCTGAGTACTCACCAACCTTAGCAACCTGCACTGCTTGTCACACGCTTATCGATAGTTTAGTCGTCCATGCACGCAGCTTTGGCGGGGTTTACCAAAGTGATGCCAGCGGTGGTCGAATTTACCAATCAGGACAGGAGTCATGCGCAACCTGTCATGCCGAAGGTCGCTCATCGGGGGTCGACAAGGTACACAAATAAGCCGTTAGATTTGATTTAATGCCAAAAAAAACCGCTCACCATAATGGTGAGCGGTTTTATTTCATTCGTCCTATTTATCAATCTTTTGTCCGCACAAGGCTCAAAAGAGCAACGGCGAGCGCTTTACTTGATTTGACTTAGTTTAATGTCGTTGAGATTAAGGCTTGAGCACACTTTGGCTCTCTACTACCTGCGTTTGGCTATAGTCCTTAGGTCTAGAGTTCGACAAGGTAACACCACTTAAGGCTTCGGCGGTTAAGGTGTTATTACCGTTCAATAAATCATTCAAGGTTCCAGAGTCGCCATTCACTAACCCTAACTCCCTGAGCATGGCATCGATAACAGGCGCATTGGCGCGATAGTTTAACGCTGCACTGGTCACTTGCTCTGCGATGCCACCTTGATGGTGAGCACCTTCGCCACCCACAGCAAATTGATGACCTGCACCATAACCTTGAAGAATCTTAATACCTTCGATGTTTTCTAACGGCTTAACGGCTTGGGCCACAATTTCAGGCAAGGCCTTCAAAATGGCGAGGGATTTTTGCAGGGCAATTTGCTCATCACTCAAGACGTTTTCGGCTTCGTAAAGCGCTTGTTTACCTGCAGCTTCAACGGCATAGACTTTTTCATCCGCTTCAGCCTGCAGTTTTTTCGCATCGGCACTGGCGCGCGCTTCAATCAGAATCGCACTCGATCTGTCTTCAGCGGCACGTTTCTCAGCTTCGGCCTGCACTGTTACGCCGACTGCATCACGCTCAGCTTCCTTACGGGCATCAATCACTTCAATCTCTTTGCGACGATTAGCTTCTGCCACTTGGCGCGCTGTGATTACCGCTTCTTCTTTTTCAACTTTCAGTTTTTCGGCTTCAGCTGCACGGGCACGAGCTGCTGATTCTTCTTCAGATTTGGCCGCAACCGCAATGCGTTTTTCCTGCTCAGAAACTTCGATATCCCTTTGCTGTTGAATGCGCGATTGCTCAATCGACTTATACTTTTCAATCTCACGGGTTTCGATATCTTTGGTCTTTTCGATTTCAGCGGTTTCAATGGCGCGCTCTTTGGCAATCTCGGCTTCGCGTTCTTCACGAGCCTTGTTTTCTTTCTGCTTAATGATCTCCGCTTTTTGATCGGCGCGTTTAAATTCTAACGACTGTTGCTGGATCAGGCGCGCTTCTTCTTCCGACTTTTCAATCTCTAGGGATTCCTTTTCAGCTTCGAGGTTACGCTGCTCGATCTTAATGCGGTTTTCCTGCTGAATATCGTTGGTTTCCTTGCGCTTCTCTTCGATAATCTTCGCCAGACGCGCACGACCTTCGGCGTCAAATGCGTTGTTTTCATTAAAAAACTGCAAATCAGTTTGATCGAAACCCGTTAATGAAACCGATTCGAGTTCGAGACCGTTTTTCTCAAGATCGTTGGCGACGTTATTTTGCACCCGTTGCACAAAATCGGCACGCTGCTCATGCATTTCTGTCATGGTCATTTCGGCGGCCACGGCACGCAGCACGTCGACAAACTTGGACTCCATCAGCTTTTTAAGCTCTTCAACACGGTTTGTACGCGTGCCTAAGGTTTGCGCTGCCATTGAAATACCATCGGAATGTGGGGCTACACGCAAGTAGAAATCGGCCTTCACATCGACACGCATTCTGTCCTTAGTGATTAGCGCATCTTTCTGGGTTTTCTCCACTTCGATACGCAGAGTGTTCATGTTTACCGAGATGGTTTCATGTAATACAGGCAACACAATAGCGCCGCCATCTTTAATGATTTTCTCACCACCAAAGCCGGTACGCACAAAGGCCATTTCTTTGGTTGCACGTTTATATAGCTTGGCGAAAATTAACCCGATCACAATCAGGCCGAGTAGCACCATACCCGCAACGAGCAAAATAAAACTACCGGATGAACCTACGTTTGTTAACACATCCATTTGATTTCCTTTCAATTGATTTATGGCTTGGGAAGATTAATTATCAAAACGCGTAGCAGACCAGACTCGGCCTTCTCGCTTAAGCAGCACGACTTGAGTGCCTGAGGCAAACTCGATATCCGAAGTTTCGGGCTCGACTAAAACGTAATGTTTTTGTTGATGTTTATCGCGAACGACAGCTTCAGAGGGCATGCCTTTAATTGCGCAACCTAAGGTGATAGTGCCGACATAGCCGCTAAGATCATCTAGCGAGATCGCACTCGATTCATTTTTAGGCAAATGATCAGCAAGCACTCGGCCAAAATAACGGCAAGAAAATGCACTGGCGACAATAGCAATGGGTAAAGTGAACAGTTGCGGCAGTAAAAAACCGGCAAGACTAACACTGATAAAATTGACGATATAACCCGCAATCGCAAAACTGGTCAGCGCAAGCACAAACCAAATAAGTAATGGGAGTCTATTTAGGCACAGCCAACCGGCAATGCCCGTGAGTCCACCCGCGCCCACATCAGCATCATATTCCACATCAGCAGGTACCCATTGGTCTAACGCACTTAACATGCTTAAACCTATGAATAATGCGAAGACTTCAAACACACCAAGGGCCAGTACGCAGGCAAAAGCTATGGTGTAAGGTAAATTAGGCTGTTCAACTAAAAACGCCCACATAGTCATCTCCTTGAACAATACAGCATTCCATTTATTTCACTGTAATTATCGACTTAACCACAACAGAATAGCAAGGCAAGCACAATTTCCAAACTAAAAATTGTCCCTAAAATAGATTTTGACTATCACTCTGCTGCGCCAAAATCGCGTGGCCATCTTCGCTACGAGTACCCTATCGAAAACCACTTTAACACTACAACTCTCTTTTTAACTTACCCCGCTAGCGCTGCAAATAGCCGTAATCGCCATATATGGCGTGGATGCCATTTCTTCAGGAGCAATAAATGGCCTTGCCTCAAGTGCGTTACTATAGCGTTAATATCAGCCCACTGAGTCCTGCATCTTCAGGTTGTTTGAGTATGCTGTTGACGTCATTGTATTATCATCCTGTTATTGTTATTTATTCGCGCAGAATTTGATGCGCCAGAAGGGAAATTCCATGGACTCACCCAAGAGCAAAGTACCAACACCAAGTTACGATAAACTGACAGCACATTTTCAAAAAATTTCTCACTTTGAACATTTCAGCGCTCTAGGTGACTGGGATCAAGCAGCCATGATGCCTATGGGCGGTAATAGCGATCGCGGCGATGCAATGGCTGAACTGGCGCGACATATCCACACACTCAAAACCTCAACCGTCTTAGCCGAACACTTACACAGCGCGACGGACGAATCTCTCACAACGGAACAACAAGCTAACCTGCGGGAAATGCAGTACCAATATCAACAGGCAAATTTAGTGCCCGGCGCTCTCGTGCAAGCCAAAACTAAAATGGCCTATCAATGTGAGAATGCGTGGCGTGAACAACGTAAAAATAATGACTGGCAAGGCTTTAAACCAAACCTTAAAGCCGTAATTGCACTTGCTAAGGAAGAAGCGCAGATCCGCGGCGAAGCCCAGAATATTTCCCCCTATGATGCCCTGCTCAATAAATTTGAGCCGGGAATGACCTCGGCAAAGCTGGAGCAAACCTTTGGCGGACTGAAAAATTGGCTACCGACACTTATCCAAGAAGTGCTGGCTAAACAGGCAAACGAGCCTAAGTTAACGCTAAATGGTCCCTTCGATGTTAGCGCGCAGCAAGCCCTAGGCCGAGACGTAATGGATTTTCTGGGGTTTGACTTTAACCACGGTAGGCTGGATATCAGCAGCCATCCATTCTGTGGCGGCGTGCCAAGCGATGTACGGATAACGACTCGCTACAATGAGGCTGATTTCAGTAGTGCAATTATGGGCATAATCCATGAAACAGGCCATGCCAGATATGAGCAGGGTTTACCTCAAGCGTGGCGTGGACAACCTGCAGGACTGGCGCGTTCTATGGGTATCCACGAGAGCCAGAGTCTATTCTGCGAAATGCAACTCGGGGCAAATCCGGCATTTTTACGCCAATTGCAGCCTAAAATTGCGCAACATCTTCATTGTCATTTTAGCGCCCAAGAATTAGCACAGCATTACACCCGCGTAGCGCCCGAACTTATCCGCGTCGATGCCGATGAAGTCACCTATCCTTGCCACATTTTACTGCGCTTTGAGGCAGAAAAAGCCTTTATCGACGGCAGCTTAACCGTAGATGATTTGCCTGACTTTTGGTCGACGCAGATGCAACAACTGCTGGGGATTAATACCGATGGCAACTACCAAGACGGTTGCATGCAGGATATCCATTGGGCCGTTGGTGAACTAGGGTATTTTCCCAGCTATACCTTAGGCGCCATGTATGCCGCCCAATGCCGTTTTGCGATGGAAAAAGCCTTAGGACCAATTGAAACCCTGATCGATGCAGGCAAGTTGAACTCTGTATTCCAATGGTTGAGTGAACACATTTGGTCTAAGGGATCTTTGCTCACAACCGATGAACTGATACGCCAAGCAACGGGCGAAACCCTAAATGGTCAATATCTTGAGCGTCACCTGCGCCAACGATATCTGGGCACTTAACCGCTGCTAATACTTATACCCAAGCTACCTGAAGAGTCGAGTTTCAGAGCGCCTAGGGTGCATCAATTCAAGGCGCATCAATGACAGAATGTCGGCCACCTTTTGAATTGATGCAACACGGAAGTGAAGTGCCCTAGGCGCTCCGTCCCGGCGGCTGATGTTAACCACGGGGTAACGCACTTTATGCTGCGTTGGTTACTTTTAACTTAGCCCGCTAGGTCTGCAAATAACCGCCTTGCCTAAAGTGCGTTAAATTCCCGCTGAATCCTGTATCTTCAGGTTGTTTGGGTATACAAGCGCTGAAAGCTCAATTTATAAGGGTTTTAAAGCGCTTTATATTACCGCTGGAGCCTGCATTTTAACGCTGCTTGAGGTTATAATGCCGAGCTTATTTGAATCAGGACTCTTTCCACGGAGTTCCTTCAACAGGACTCTTGAAACAGGATAAATGTCAGCCATGTTACTGCGTGCAATCACCCCAGAGGATTGGGATGCCATTTTAGCGATCCAAGACGAGTGTTACTCACAACTGGATCCTGAGCCACTGCACGTCCTGCAAAGTAAATGGCAGGTATCACCTCAGTCCTGTTTTGTGTTCGAAGTGGATAAGTCGGTTGTCGGTTATTGCTTGGCTCACCCATGGACCGCCAATATGCCGCCAGCGCTATATCAGCCCATCACCCATTTACCCAAGGCTGATACCTTATACCTACACGATATTGCGATTTCGGCCAAAGCCCAAGGTTTAGGCGCTGGCGCTAAGGCGCTGACCCGCCTAACACTATTGGCGGATCGCTATAATCTCAATTCCTTATCCCTCGTAGCCGTACAAGGTGCCGACAGCTATTGGCTTAAAATGGGTTTTAAACCTAAAGCAATCGATAAATGCCTTGGCAGCTATACTAACGATGCTATGTATATGATTTATAAATTTAATCATAGAGATGAAAAATGAATCCAACCCTAACCACTATCGGTTTACTTTGCTTAAGTAATATTTTTATGACCTTTGCTTGGTACGGGCATTTGAAAACGCTAGGCTCAAAACCTTGGATTATTGCGGCCTTAGTGAGCTGGGGTATCGCCCTATTTGAATACTTGCTGCAAGTGCCTGCTAACCGTATCGGCTACACAGTAATGAATGTCGGCCAGTTAAAAATTTTACAAGAAGTCATCACCTTAAGTTTGTTTGTCCCCTTTGCCTATTTCTATATGAAAGAACCATTGAAGCTCGATTATCTGTGGGCAGGACTGTGCATCTTAGGTGCTGTGTATTTTATTTTTAGAAGTGAATTTAATTAATTTCAGACTTATTTCAGGAGAGCTCCCCCATGGCCCGTCAAGTCACTTATACCTTCAAAGGTAAGACTAAAACTATCGCCTTTAGCTACGACAAACACCATGATTTATATGAAGCTGTGGCCGAAGCCGAAGGCATAGATCTGACCAAATTTTTGGCTATGGAACAACAAGTCGCCATGACATCTCGTAAAGGTGCTAAGGCTGAAAAAGAATTCAGGAAAGTAGAGTTTGCCCGCTTTGGTTTTAGCAATATCCACTTTGTCAGAGATGAAGAACCTGAAGCCTAGGCTAATGTATTAATTGTTTTTTGTATTAGCTGTAAGCACTTCAATAACAGGACACTGTAATGCTCAATACCGAACATGCTAACTTCCCCCGCGCAGGATTCTTCCGCCGCCTAGGCGCTGCAATTTACGATTCGATGTTAGCCGTGGCCGTCTATATGGTTGCGGGCGCAATGGGCTTTGGGATTTTCTACGGCCTCACCGCTTCAGGACTGGCTGGCATGAATGGCTTTGAACATGTCTCAGATGCACTCAATGGCACGCCAGTTTATCAGGGAATTTATCAACTCTGGCTTGCCTTGTGTGTCGGCACTTTCTACGCATTATTCTGGAGTAAGGGCGGTCAAACCTTAGGGATGCGCGCTTGGCGGCTTAAAATTCAGCATCCTAATGGCCAAAACTTAAGCCTGATCACTGCCTACGCTCGCATCATTTGGTCACTGCTCGGCATTGGCAATTTATGGATTTTAATCAATGATGATAAGCGCGCACTGCAGGATATGATGACTCGCTCAGAGGTGGTCGTACTGTCTAAAGAAGCCAACCAAATGCGTAACTGGCACGGCGCTTAGTAGTCAAAAGTATGATTAAAAAAACTGGGCTAAATAAGGATATGCTTTGATAAACAATATGGATAAAAAAACTAGCTCTGATTTACTAATTATTCTGGCTATGTTCTTTATAGCTATAGCGTTAATAAGTTTAGGTTGGATTTTTGGAAAATATGTAAACTCATCACTAATCGGAAATTTATTCGACTGGCTTGTTAAGTTCGTAACTATTTTAGGTGGATTTGCTACTGTGTTCACTGCATATATAGCCGGAAAAGCTTTGAATACATGGAGAACACAGTTTGAACACTCTGAACGATATAAAGCTATAGTGGATTTAGAAAAGTCTTATAGACAATACATAGATAGTTTTTACATTTATCTTGATGCCCATATAAATTCTTGTGGATTGGAAAAGGAAGCTAAACTTTCTACTAAAAATAGAGATATTGCTTTAAATTTAAACGATTACAGGGCCTCATGGGAACAAGCTAATGACCAATTTCAGAAATCATATCAATGGGCTAGAACATTTTTAATTGCAGAAGATATTGAAAATTTAGAAGGATATAGATATCAAAAGAATGAGCGCGAAGGAACTTCCTATTTTGAGAATACAAATATTCTGATGCAAAAAATAATACAATCACCAACGATACAAAATCGTGAAACTTTTCAAATTTATTCATTTGAACTGATGAAAGAATTACTCGCATTAAGAAAAAAATGAACGAATGAAACTTAATAAAAAA
>NZ_BJBV01000014.1:0-146764 GCF_036245925.1 Shewanella sp. M-Br | reverse complement strand
TTTTTTATTTTTTCTAAATCCGTATTTGCACCATCAATAAGGGCATCATTAATCCTGATTTCACCTTCTCGCTGAGATTTCATCTCCACATACTCTCGGAGGTGGCTTTGGCGCGGAGTCATTTCACTTATTACCGATGATAGAGAACGGTTGCTTAGCTCAGCCCCTGCACGCTGCTCAATGATCAGCCTTGCCAAAGATATGTCCAGCTCATGCTCTGTTCTCAGTTCTTGGTACTTGGATTTTAGCGCTTCGAACTCCGGTTTAAGGCTTTTGAGATGCCTGATATGTTGCTTTTTATTTTCGATGTCAGTGTGCTCGTGAATTAACTTCTGTACATCAACCATGAATTTATTATCGTTGTTTTGATTGCGCTGATTGACCGCGGCACCCGTCATCATAGTTATCGAGTGGCTATCTTGGTTGAAGATAAGTTTAACCAGCGAACGTACAGACTCAACGGCTGTATCGGAGAGGTCTTTCAAAGGAAATATGACGTAACACGGTTCATGCTTGTTCATGAAGTTCCCAGCGTCATATAGGTGGCGGTTCAGGCTTTCTGTTTGTTTAACTTGGATTGCTGAACGGTCCACTTCTTTTAGTGCTGAAAGTAGGTTTCTGCCTGAGATGTTTTTCGGCCGTTCGCCTGCCCCTTCGTCCGTTTTATCCCAAAACAGATGCTGAATATCATCATACGGCTGATTGATGAAATAACGATTGATTTGGTAGTCATTACCACCAGCAATTATCTGACAATGTCGGCGACGGGTGCCATCACTCAACCGATGTTCAACTTCAAGAATTAATCTGCTATGTTCAGATGGGAAGTAATGATCCCGAACTTCATCTTTGCTGTAGTAAGCACCCTTCTGGCTAGTGTCCTTTGAAGAGAGAAACGCAAACTTAGTAGCGCAGTTGGCCAACGTCGTTTCGGGGAGCAAGAAAAAGCGCATTGCATTAATCAAGCTGCTTTTGCCCCAGTTGCCAGTGCCAAGAAGAATAATCGTTTCGTCGATAGGGACTTCGATATAAGCGATGGATGCAGAGTCTACGGCAATGAGTTTAGTGGGTTTGACTACAAACAAGTTATTCATGCTTTTACCATCCCGTTTAAGAAAACTTCTTGCTCGACGAAACTAAGGTTTTTTGTGAAAAAATTGGCCATATCATCTAAACCGGCTTCAACGCATAAGCTGTGAGCAGTGAAAAGATCTTCTTGAGATTTCGGCGGAGATGTTCCAATGGTCGATGCACCTGGCAGGTATCTTTGTGGGTGCGATAAAAGCTCATCTGGCAGTACAAATTTTACTTTGTTACCAAGGGCGGATTTGAGCGTTAGAAATATCCTGATCCCCTCAAGGTCGTAATCAGGACAGTAGTAAACAGATTCAAAGTTATTGGCCAAGAATCTCAAAGTTTCGGAGTGGGTAACGCCCTTGCCTTGAGACCAAATAACCACTGCAGGCTTGGTGTTGTCTAACCCCATAGCCCGTAGGAAGTCGTCAGCGTAAGTAAAACACTCACTGTTTTCGATAAGGACCGCATCGGTACAGTCACTAAATTGGTGATTTTGACTATAATCAGAATCGGGCGCACACGCTATGGCAACTAATTCACGATTAGGGCGCTTTGCAAACAAATACGACGTCGTTGTACCGACTCTATGTGAATTACCTTTTACGGCCGCTTCTACGCGGTTTACTGGTGGCTTAAATTGAAGCAGCAGTATATTGAACAGGGAACCGTTTATTACATCTACTTTATAGGTGTCGCCCTTTATGTGACGTAATTTACCAAGGGCCTCTAAACTAACACCCTGAGCTTCGAGCATATGCTTAAAACGAGGGCCATTAACGGGCTTGTTTCTAGCGATGGCATCCAAATAACCATACAAGTTCATAATTTATTCATCCTTGAATAGGTACAGTTCAATTTCATGGTAATTTTGCACTATCAATGGGTTTTCCAGCGGTGATGTCTTCGCTTGGTCTTTCCCTATCCGATAATACTGCAATGTGTAGTCGAGCATGGCCCCACGAACTTTAAATGTAAATGTACCAGATTGGCCATAATCACTTAGCACCAATTCACGAACTGCCGGGTCTAGCTTTGGGTGCGCCTCAACTGTGACTTCAACTTCAGTATGCCAAGCACTATCGTCTGTGGTATCTATCTCGGCCCGCTCACCTAATGTGATGGATTCGATACGACACAGATTGAAGTCCGAAAATCGATATCTCAAATGGCAATACGCTCGGCAATGCCATCGGATGCCATCCGAGGCAATAGCATGCGGGGTAATCCGCCTTGTTTGACCTTTAGGTTCAGAACGGCTTCTGTAAAATATCTTTACGTCGCGATGAGTGCGGATTGCTTTGAGCAATATGGATGTCGTTTCATGTGATACTTGCGTAACGGCTGGTGGAGCAACGAAGAATGCATTCGAAGAATAAGTCTGTGAAGTGTGCTCTGTACTAACTAGGAGTATTTCCTTTACGTATTCCTCCCAACTTCCCGAAATATACTGCGGCACAAACTCAGAGGTAATGACAAAGAGCTTTTCTGGATCTTTCCCGTTATAAGCCAGATTAAATGGATGTAGCTTTCGGTACCTGACAAGTGCAGCGTTAATTACATTCGACCCAATGGAAAAAATTCGAGATAGTCGAGTCGCATTTACGCCACCTTCCCAAAAGGAAAGTAGCTCTATACATTTGAATCGTTGTAATAGTTGAGGTGTTAAGTCCAATCTGTCCCCATTATTATCGTGTATACGTTTTTAGACTATAGATTAATGCTTACTTATTAGACATGTAAAGATGTTTTTTTAAACAGTGGTTTTACAGTCAAAAAACGAACGCTCCAATAGAACAGGGATATATGCCAAATCACCACAGATTTCCTAGACACATTTAATTAGCGAGATTTCCAAAAGTGTCGAATCCGACAATGAATCTTCAAACCAAATTGCATAGACACCGAAGCTCGCGGAACTGAGTCACCTATTCGTCATCACGTTCATTCATTAGTTCTAATTCCTCTCTTCAATCTCATGATGTACCTAAGCTACTGCGCATCAAGTAATATCCCGCAGTACTCCAATCTCGAAATCATTTCAGATATATATCACTCCTGTGCATAAGCCCATTAACGCTTTAAAGGAGCCTGATATGTCAACAAAAGCGATACCCACCAAAGCTGAACCTAACGACTCGATAGACCAGCCGATCAACCAGTGGCCGCAAACTGCCGAAGAGGTCCTCGCTTCTGCCGCCAATATTATTGCCGAACGCTATGTGAAGAAGGACGCCTATACCAATCCACAAGCCACTAAGGATTTTTTAACTTACAAACTCGGTGGTTATGAGCGGGAGGTGTTTGCGGTGATGCTGCTCGATAATCAGCATCAATTATTGGAGTTTAAAGAGCTGTTCTTTGGCACTTTAGATGCTGCCAGTGTTTATCCACGGGAGGTGGTTAAGGTGGTATTGGCCGTCAATGCGGCGGCAGTGATTTTTGCCCATAACCATCCCTCCGGCGAGTCTGAACCTTCGGCTGCAGATAAGAACATCACTCAACGGTTAATCGACGCACTAGCCCTTATCGATGTGCGCGTGCTTGACCATATCGTGGTGGGCCGCACGCCAGTGTCCTTTGCTGAGCGCGGCTTACTCTAGCCAGCGTTTAAACCTGCCACGCCAAATCAAGGAGTCCATCATGATTGAATTTACCGATAGTTTTTCACAGGCCTGTGTTGCCGAAGCCTGCGCTGCTTTTCCTGAACTGCGTAACCGTTTAGCGGTTGAACTCATTTTGCCTATGTTTGTGCGACCACTTAATGCCATGGGCCAAGTGATTGGCAAGCCGATTGTGGCACCAAATCCAAAGCTACATAAAACTGTATTGAGTGTGTTTCACCGTGATGTGGTTGAGCACTTGCCCAAGGAGATTGCCTTTTGCCGCTATGTTTGCCCCTGTGACAGTTATGGTGTGCCAACAGGTGAATGGCAGCGTGTGATCAACGGGGTGTACTTCAACCATGGCAGCAACGAGCAACCGAATTGGAGCGTACACACCTAAAGACCGTTACATGTCATCACCCACTCCACTAGTCGGCTGTAATAACCGCTCTAACTAGCACAGGTATTTATCACTGCTCTCGCTAGTCAGCTATCGAGTACCCTACTCCCTAAAGTTCTTTTCAACCATTGAGGTCACTATGACAACGCTAAAACTTTTTGATATCGAGCACGCTTGGGGCTTACCCCGTAAAGTGTCTCCCCGCTTTGGTGCAAGGCTGATTTTACGTGGTCTGCACTTGGATTATCTCCATGACCGTTCAAGCTTTGTCGGTGAATTTCCACCAGCAATTAAACAACAATTTGTCGATGCCTTTCCGACCATGGTTAAACAGCTTGAACGGCTGGTGGCCACCGGCGAGATTGATGCCACTGAGCAGCACTGCGTCACCATTGAGCACGCTGGCTTTATCTGTGAAGCAGATACCTTAGGCAGTCACGGCTATTTGTATATTGCGATTTATCAAACCGAAACTAAACCAAAGCTAAGCCACTGACCACCAGCAACCTCGCCCTCACTCGATAACCCGTTCATTATCGTAAGCCAGTACTAATCCGTTAAACATAACCACCAAACTTTAATCTCCCAGCTCAAAAGCTTTAGCAAGTAGCCCTTAGCGACTCACATTAAACCGCTTAGCCACCCCCCGTTTTATTAACCCAGCCGCATAGACAGCAAAAGCCAAGGCGTGACTGCGCCTTGGCTTTTGCGTATGCCCGTTTTTAAATAAGGAATATTCCATGACATTAACTATCAAACGTAATCAACTGCCAGCGATGCCAGATCGTTTTTATCAAGTGATTGAAAAGGAACTGGCTGAAGTCACACCAAAAGACGCCAACGCCATCACCCTTAATTTTCGCGATCCAGATTACAACGCCGAAGATGGTGGCTTTCATCCCGTCGAAGTCCGGCTTGAGAAACAGCAAGATCACTGGCGTTTAGTCTACGTCACCGACTTTGCTTTTCGCGGTCATCCCTTCCCTGAACTGGTTAAAGACATCGATATCTGCTTTAACAGCAAACAAGTCTATAGCCTGTTTAGCGGCTGGATTGGGGAGCGGGAATCACAGGGGCTGATTAAGTTGTTCAGCGATAACTTTGTCAGTTACTACCAGATGGAAGTCTATCAAGTAGAAGTGAGCTTGGATTAACCCGCCTCGCCGTCATTTCACGCGAGCATCCTAAGCCTATCTACCTGTTTCTGCCCTATCGCAATCAACGGGCCAAGCACATCACACCCGCGCCCTTGTTACCCTAAGTGATTACGTCAAGCCTCTGTCGTTAACAACAATCTACCCCGCCTGCAACGCCCGTCATTAGCGGGCTTTTTGTTTTTGGAGTCCACCATGAAAATACACCACGAAACCATCCTGCCACTGCCAGAGCCTTTTTATGAATTGTTAAAACGGCAACTGGCCGCACTCAATAACCCGAGTCTCAACATCGTCACCCTGAACTACCGCGATCCCGACTACAGTGCGGAGAGAGGTGGTTATCACCCAGTGGAGATCAACCTCTACCGCCAGGGGGATTGCTGGTATCTCAATTACTTCACCGACTTTGCTTACTGCGGCGGGCCCTTCCCTGAGCTTGAGAAAGAAATGGAAGTATTGTTTCAACAGAAGCAGGTCTACAACAGCTTTTTTGGCCGCTGTTACCTCGAGCAAGCCGACAGCTTGGTGAGGTTGCTGTTGGAGAACTTCTGTAACTACGTCGAGATGGAAGTCTATCAGGTTCAAGTCAGCGTCGACTGAACTTGGTGCCCACAAAGGTATTTTGGGAACCAAGCAACGCAGGCCCGATGCGGGTTTGCAATGTGCTGGTGCCCACAATCATCACATAGCCAATTGAGGGAACCAAGCATGAACGAAGTCGAAGCGGTCAAGAACCGCGACACCATCAAGCTTATCAGTTACCTGCTCGAACGTCACTTTGGTGAGCAGATGGCCGATGTCTGGAATATCGGTCTTAACCTGGCCCTTAGGATCTCTGACTTACTGGCCATCAAGTTCAGCGATATCGACGGCGACCGCTTAAATATCATTGAGCAGAAGACCGGTAAACGGGCCAGCATCAAGCTCAATCCGAAGACGCTGGCGTTGATTGAGGAGATCCACCAGCGTCATCCCGAGCATATTTACCTATTTCAATCCCACCGCTCGAGCCAGGCCAAAGACCGGCAGGCCCCCGCGAAACCGCTGACACGGCGTGCAGTCGCCAAAGCGTTTGCCTTTGTCGGTGACGATATCAAGTTAGCCCTGGGCACCCATTCGATGCGTAAAACCCGGGGGTATCACCTGTATCAAGCATGCAAAGACATTGGCCGGGTGATGCGCATGCTGCGGCATCAATCGGAAGCGGTCACCCTGCGTTATATCGGCATTACTCAACAGCAAATCGATAAAGACTTTGTCGAGCTGGAAATCTGAGGTCAATCAGCACGCCCTATTCAACCCATTAGCAGATGCGACCTAGGGGTATCTGCGTTGTTTTTCTTGGAGTACATACCATGTATAAATTTCATCCAGGTGATCATCTGGTCACCAATATCGATCCGCTTGGCTTAACCGAACACCATGGCCTCTATGTTGGCCATGGCAATGTGATTCACTTATCTAAGCAGGGCATCATCGAAGAAATCGACCTGCAGCAATTTGCTGGTGGCCACAGTATCAGAGTGAAAAAGTCCACGCTGTTTCCCTATCAGGCCATTGAGCTAGCGCGCAGTCAGCTGGGTCACAGCCCATACGGCGTTGCTACCAATAATTGCGAGCACTTCGTCAATGAATGCTTAGCGGGAAGTAGCACCTCCAATCAAGTCAGTAATCTCACCCACATTGCGCTGCAAGGCTCAGCCAGAGCAGGCTTGCTGGGAAGTACTGCGTCAAAGCTGGCCACGGGGACTGTCGCAAACGTCGTGTTAGCCTCTACCGCCATCAAAATGACCGGTGAATACCTCGGGCTACCCGATAACGTCAACACGCTGCTGGGGACACCTGGAGATCTTGTGGCTAAACCTGCCGAATGCCTACTAAAAGGCACCAGCCACACCCTGGGTGAGAGTTATGCTTGCTTACGCCAAGGTGAAATAACTGATGCGGGGATCAAACTCGTCACCGGCAGTATAGAAACCGGCTTAAACACCGTGTTGACGACAGCAGAAGTTGGCATCAATGGTGTAAAAGCCAGTGCTGAGCTGATAGCCGATGCATGGCACTGGTTAAGGTCATAATGCTTCTGCGACGGTATTAAGTACTCAGTCAGCCATTAGCCAAACCCTATAAACGAAGCGGCATGCCGCCGCTATCGTTTTTATCCTTATTGCGATTACGTTGAAGATTAGCGTGATGACGGCGTATCATTAGTGCCCAGTTAAGCGATACAAACTATCTTCTATCACTCTTGAGCTTATGGCGTTGCTCGAGCAGACAAGTAAACCGTGTAAACATTATTTTTTTGTACCACGTTATGTTAAGGTATTACCTAGTAGTACTAAGCATTACTTTTGGAGTCACAGATGAGCACAATCAAACCCGTGTCGGTTAAATTAGATGCTGATATGAAAGCCAGAGTCGAGCATTTAGCAGAAACTCGTAAACGTTCATCACACTGGATGATGCGTGAAGCGATCCGTGAATACGTTGAGAGAGAAGAGAAACGCGAAGCGTTGCAGCAAGAAGCGTTACGCGCATGGGAAGCACACCAGACATCAGGCTTGCATGTCACCGGTGACGAAGTGGTGAGTTGGCTGGAGTCCTGGGGAAGTGAAAATGAAAAGGCAGCCCCTTCATGCCACAAATAATCTTCACCGCCACTGCATTACGTGATTTAGAACGCTTACGTGAGTTTCTTCGCACTAAAAATCCCCCCGCCGCACAACGGGCTGCCAGCGCCATAATCAATACCATTAGAAAACTTGAAAGCTATCCAGATATTGGTCGGCCTATCGATGACAATGACTTCAATTTTAGGGAGTTGCTGATTGACTTTGGTGACACAGGTTATTTGGCAATGTACCAGTATGATGGCGGCGAGCGATTGACAGTGTTGTGTGTTCGACATCAAAAGGAAGCCGGCTATTGATCTGGCTGCGCAACGGAGTGTTCTAGTGGACTATGTCTCAAGTCTGCAGTGTGAAAATGCCATTACTCTATTTGAACGCTAAAGCAAGGGGGCTTAATCCCTTGCTCATCACTCCTTTATTTTGACTCACTCCACCAGCAACCTCATTTAGTAAGCGAATCACTTGGTAATCATGCTGATACGCGACTACAACCAAAGTTGTGATTGCCATTCCCATAAATTTTCGTGTTAGTTTTAGCAAAATAACTTAATCTTTTAAACAAGTCTTGGTAAATGTAAGTGAAATCAGCTTGGTTACGGCACAGTAAATATTGAGCATTTTCTGGGAAATGAATTAACCCTTGAGCATTGAAAATATCTAATCTTAGTGCACTCGCCCAAGCTTTATGTATGCGGTTATACATATTAGCCCGGCCCAATTCAAACTTTCCTAAACTTTTATACGCATGGCCATTGAAGAACAAGCAGACATGGTAATGACACTTATCTCTTCCGCTGATCTCCTTAACCCAGATGTAAAATAGTTCACTTTCGTGGACCTGGCCTAAGGAAGTATCTCGTAATTTTGCCAGATGATCTGCTTTTAACTGAGCCTTCAACGATTCGAAGAAACGGGTGATCACTGCTGTATCACCCGATTCAAACGTATCAGGAAATCGTAGATCAACTCTTACCGCAAATACCTTTGAATAATTCTGCACAACGCAATCCATAACTGAACGAATTTTATATAGATACTCTTCAATTGTACCATTCTTAAGTGAAAGTGTGTGTAATCCATCATATTGAGGTGTTGTTAGCACCGTTAAATTTCTATTAAAAACACTACCCATATCTAACTCTCCTTTCCCAATCACTATTTTAAGGGTGTAGTTAACCACTCGAAATTAACACACTAATTCCGATGAATAAAAACACCCATGTAGCACACCAGACAACTAAATTAAAACATTAAACAAGCAATATATAAGCACAGATATAATACTACTTAAACCCTAAATGAAAATTATCCAAAACCAACCAGATTAAAACAACATTTTAAATTTACACAAGAAAAATCACTATAACTAACAGTTATCACCACTCTGAATTAATATGCATAGTATAATGAAAATTAAAGCGATTTATTGTGATTTAAAAAGTACCGATCATAAATATCGCGCCAGATTTTCAGCTAGTTTAGAATTATCAGGTTCTTGATTGAAAAACAAATCTATTATTCTAGTCTTAACTATAAAAATTTCTGCCATTGAGTTGCTTTGCTTTAGATAATCTAATGCAGCTTGTAAATCGGCTTTTTTACGAATACAGTTTGGACCGTATTTTAAAATATAATTTTTCCTCATGTATCTTATTCCAGAAGCAATAAATGGCTTCAGCCATTCGCTCAGCGCGCATGCATCCAGCACATATTTAGGTGGAGGACAAAAGACTCGCATAAAATCTCTTGAGAAATAACTTAACAACTCAACGGCTAACCACAAGGATTCTACAGATATTTCAAAATCACCCGGATGTTCGAAACAATGGATCAAGGCTGCAACCCTAGCAATGTTCTCTGGCACCTTGGATGCATGGTCTTTTGCACATTCATACATGCCACCAGGGCCCATTTTAATTTCAATGTCATTAGCAATATCTAACCACACATTTTTAGCTTCATTTGAGAATGTGACAGTGATCCTGTTCCTATAATCTTCCATAGCAATGGCATTTAATAGTAACTGCTTTATTCTATCGCTAAATTTTTCAGTCGCTTTCTTAGAATACTCATATCCACTAACTTGTCGGTAACCACATAAAGAAATAGGATTAGTCACTATTGCTCGAGCAAAAAAACCATTTCCCCTCAAGTCATCTTTCGACCGCCCAAGAAAATCTTGCAATGCACTCCATTGAGTCATGATATGCATCGTCAGTCTTGCATCAGACACCACAAAAGACTCTAATGTCTTTCTACCTATATCGACATCCCCACCACCCCATAATGAATTAATAATTGCTGTACTCAGCATAATATAACTTTTAAATAAAATCCCACCTTCATCTGAACCTAGAAAAGCATTTGGTAAGTTTTCACTCAAACCAACAAGCAATGCTTCTTTGGTTACATCTTCATAAAGAAATTTTGGTATTCTCGGTTTTATAGGTTCAGCATCATGATGTGCTTGCAATTCATTAAGTGCTAATTCATAACTTTCATCATCTTTTTCCTTTGATAGGCGTCTTTTTAACCTTACCGTTTCTTCATCATGAATTTCTTTTAAAAATTTATACTTATTAAATGTACTTCTATGTTCTACCAATAATTTTTTTGTATTGCCTTAAGCACTCCCATATAGTGGCTTTCAACGGTTGATTTTCGCTCACCAGATTCGGCTATCGTAATTGCCAATATTGACACAGGACATATTTTATTAATTGGTAGCGATACATTAATTGCACCCTGTAAAGCAGTTGATATTGTGCTTAGCTGAACTAACACGATCATACTCTCTGGAGCCTGAACAGATTCAAAAGTTTCAAACAAAGCATCGCGCATTAGCGGAGCAGCACATAAATTTGGAAAATTGCCATCCGAGATAGGAAAATAATATGGATATCGAGAAAAATTCATAATTAACCTCTATTCTATAAGTTAGTGACTTTTTAAGATCAGCAAAATCTTCTACCTTGCAGCCACTGTTCGACTTCTTGCATGTACCAGCCTACGGCACGAGCGCCAAGACAAACTTTTCGCGGAAAAAGTGGATCAAACCTAGGGGATTTGGGATTGAGTTTATCGTAGATAGTTGAACGCGAAAGCCCTGTAAGCTGAACCAAGGTCTTCAGTCTAATAATGGAATTGCTTGTGAGAGTTGTGTTCATAATCGTCCTCAGAGTTGTGAATAAACGTCTACAACCCTGAGATTAGATGGTTATCAAGCATGAATAAACGGGGTGAAAACGGTCCCCCTTGCTCACCTAAAGTGCATTATTCATTGTATTATATGCGTTTTTTTGGTCACCTAAGAAATTTACTCGGTCTCAAAAATAATTCAGCATATTTGGCATTATCAATGCTAAAACCTTCTGTAACTAAAAAATCTTTTATTTTAGATGTTATATTTTTATCAAATTTTTGCTGATCATCCCAAAAACGTTCAAGGCAGTAAGTTAAGTATGGAAACTGGCAACCATCTGCAATGGTTTTAGTTTTACCGCATAGGCCATTGGGATTAGGGTTGAGAAAAAAAGCCGCCGCTTCTGCCTTTTTTGCAGCATAATCTAATTGATTCATAATCAACTCTACCAATCCTTTAACTTTGGGCGGATTAGCCGTTTTCCCCCAATAGTAACGGAAGCCTAAGATAGATAATTGGCCCAGATCAGATTGATTACGTAGGAAATCTTTAATATAGTAAGGACTTGTTTCGGGAATGTCAGGGGTATCTATCTCTCGTTCGAAATCTTGATTAACAAATGAAAGAATATCATGTTCAAAAACATAAACTGAATCTATTTTAGTTGGTAAGTCTTCTAGCTCATTTACAATAAAATGTGTATTGGATAAAAATTTAAAGCTTTTTCTTGTAAAGAAAAATTTAATATTGTATTTATAGTCATAGAAATCAGACTGAGAATTTATCCGTAAATCTTTTGCATTAATAGGTGTTTCGTATTTTTCTATATACTGTTCACCACTCATCAATTCAAGTTCAAGGCTTTCAGTATTCAGATAAAGTTCACTTACAAATCTCAAACTAACAATCCCATTTCTTATTAATTTGATTAAATCATCGTTGCTTAACCTAAGATATTCTACATTTTCAACTAATGATGCAAATTTGAATAATTCACTACGTTTAAATCTCTCTCGTGAAACCTTTCGTTGTATAACATGATCTCTTGTCTGATATTTAATAAGATGAGTTTTATGAATATCCCTTTCATAGACAGCCCAAATATTCTTACTAACAGGAGCACTAATTAAAACGGGTTTATTTTCTTGCAAAAGATGCTGTATAACGTCATCTACGCTAGTATTTAAGTTCACATTCGATAACTCTACAAGTTTTTTCATTGACACATCCATTTTATCTGCTATTTCTGCTACTAATAGCAGAAATAGCAGATAAAATGAATTTGTTTGTTAAACTTTTCCCTCACTTGATAGCTTAACTTGTGAATATTTTCAACCTTTTATTGTGACCATGTGTAAAAAAATGCTTAAAGTGGGTTTTCGTAATGTACCAAGAGTTAGCACTCCATATATTGGAAGTTTAAGCAAACAAGTTCACATTAGTGATTTTCACTTCACTATAAGAGTCTGGAGGCCCCATTTAGCCCTTCTTCAGAGATAACCATTCCAATCCCTGCTCTGAATAATCTATCGCTATAACCTTGAGAGATCACACTGCGGATGATCTCAGGGTCAATATTCAAATGATCATGTACCAGTGCATTACGCAGGCCTATCACTTTACGCCAGTCATTTAATTCATCGGCTGGTTGTGCACCTCGTTGACACAGGATCTCAAATGCTTGATAAGCATCCTGCGGACTATGCCCTGCCTGTGCTTTAGCCCAATGTTTCGCAATATGCCAATGCAAGCTTCAATAGAGACCTGTAGTATTCGCTCTGCTGCTCGATATTCGAGATTCGATAGGGGACGCTGACTGAGTAATTGACGTAATTCTCCAAACTCGGCTTGGTACTGGCTAAGGCTTAAACTCAATGACGTGATATAGGCATTATCCAAAATAATAAAGTGGCTTGGGGCTGAATAATCGAGTTCCATTTGCGACATTATGCGAGACTCTTCTTGCATTCTTCGACCTTCATCTCGACTAAAGAGAAGTTTGTTGGCATTAATGCTCCCAAAAGCCAGGGGGATTAGTGCAAAATTAATATCGACAACTGACAGCTTTCCTTCAGCTAGCCCCAATGCCCTTTGCCAATCCATAGCAAGCAGTTCGGCTCTAATACGAGTATCAAGCACACTGTCCGCCTTTACCGGATCGAATGCGACGGCTAAATCCCAATCGCTATGCTCGCTAGCATTTCCTTTCACCTGCGAACCATAAAGCCATAATACCGCCACCTCAGGATGGCTTGCAGCTAAAGCGTTTAGTTGGTGCAATGCTGGCTCTGCTCGATAGTCATTGGCTTGGCTTTAGGTTAGTCATGAAGTAAGAGTAACAACCCTGAGTCGGACTTAACAGGTTAGATTCGTGTGTCACGTCCCCTAACCTTTTGACTCAGGGAGATAATATATATTCGGCCTTAACAGGTCATCCCCCTAATTTTTTTGAACCCGCTGTGACTGACAAAGAGCCGACTGCTGCTGTGGCAATATGATTGCTCCACCACTCCATTAACTTGGTCCGTCGCTCTAGGTAGGTCGTGCGATTATAGGCACTGCGGATTTGGTTTTTATCAACGTGGGCTAACGCTGCCTCAATAACATCACCATCAAAGCCTTGCTCATTTAAGGTAGTGCTCGCCAGCGAGCGTAAACCATGACCCGTTGTTCTTCCCTTTAATCCCATTCGCCCTAATGCTTTGTTAATGGTTTCTGGATCTGTGTGCTTTTGAGGATCTTTTGATGATGGAAAAACGAATTGGCTGTGTTCACTAATCGGCTTAACAGTTTCGAGTATCGCGAGGGTATGCTCTGTAAGCGGGATAATATGCTCACGATTCATTTTCATGCGTGATTCAGGAATAGTCCAAAGTTTGGCATCAAAATCGATTTCTTCCCAACGGGCTCCGGCCGCTTCATTTGGCCTGGTCATTGTGTGCAATTGCCATTCAATCAAACACCGGGTCGTTAACAATAAATTGGCGTTTGCAACGGTCTGCAGCAACTCAGCTAGCTCTGCTGGTTTTAATGCCTTCAGATGCTCCACTTTGCTTTTTCTAAAAACTTCTCGAATACCTGACAACGGATTGGCGTGAATGTAACCAGAGTTAACTGAAAAGTTCATGATTTCATTCAGCAACTGAGCGGTACGCTTAACCGTTTCAAGATGCCCCTTTTGCTCTAGGGGCTTGAGCGCGGCAATGGCTATGGGAGCCGTGAGTCTGCTAATCGCAATACTCCCCAGTTTAGGGAAGGCATACAGCTCAAGCTTGCGCCAATTGCCTTCGATGGTTTTAGGCTTAATGCTTCCTTGCTTTGAGTCCATCCACATTTGCGCAATATGCTTGAGAGTTTGAGCGTTCTCTGTTGCTGCTTTTAATTTGTTTTCAACTTTAAGTAATTGAGGGTCGATGCCTTCGGCCAAGTTTTTTCGCGCTTCTAGCGCTTTATCTCGCGCCTCAGCTAAGGATACGTCAGGATATGAGCCTAAACCAAAATAGGTGGGTTTGCTGGTGGAGGGACGTATGTATCTAAATTCCCACGTTTTCCCTGCAGTGCGCACATAGAGATAGAGATTGCCACCATCTGACAATCTATAGGGCTTTGCTTCCGCTTTTGCATTGAGCACTGCTTTTGCCGTCAGCTTATTTGTACTCCTTCCCATACCGTTCTACCCCCTCAAATTAAGCCCCAAAGTAATGCTTGATTTTGGCATTATTTCGCACTCTAAAATCAAGCATTACTTATAACTGAATAAATTCAGATAAATCAGGATATTGCCAAGTTAAATCTGGGCTATAAAATCGAGAAAATCAAGTGAAAAAACGGCATAAAAAATGGGTATTTTTTGATGTGAAAAGTAATGCCAAAATTTACCAAATTTCCTTGGCATTACTTTTGGCATTACTAAAGATTTCGGATGCTGTAGGATGGCATTAAACAATATCGGATTGTAAGTTGTTGATTTTTATCAAAAACAGATAAGAAAAAAGACGCCCTAGGACGTCTTTAAACTTGAATTTGGCGGTGAGAGAGGGAGTCGAACCCTCGATACGTTACCGTATACACACTTTCCAGGCGTGCTCCTTCGGCCACTCGGACACCTCACCATATGTCGATTTATGTTAGCGTGGTTAATCTTTCACGTTTAAGAATCACTAACGATTTCGTATAGCCTTGCCGAGAGGCTTTCATCGTTAACGGAGCGGTACTGTACGCAAAAGCCTAAAGGGGGTCAAGTAAAAAAGACTCAGTTTCAGGCGGTTGCACAATTGCTAAACAAACCGCCGTGATTTCTTGAATCTTTTCACCGTTTTATACCGTTAATTGACGGTAAATTTGTGTACTTCTTTTGACATTGAATTCGCGTCAAACGTCAGGGCTTTGGTCAGTTCCCTAAGCTCATCGGAGATCCTTTGAGTATTAAGGTAAATCTCACTGATCTTCAGTGCATTACGATTTACGTCTTCGGATACCGCCGATTGCTCATGGGTTGCTGTGGCAATTTGCTCGTTCATGCGGTCAATAATGTCTACTTGCTCCACAATACGTTTCAATTCGATACCTGCCTGTTCAGCTTCATGGACACTGCTATTCGCCTGAGCTAATCCTCTGTCCATGGCTTTTACTGCAATGCTCGCTCCCGCCTTCAATCTATCTGTCATATTTTTAATGTCAGAGGTCGAGGTTTGTGAGCGCTGCGCTAAACTTCGGACTTCGTCTGCAACTACAGCAAAACCGCGACCCATTTCCCCTGCGCGGGCAGCTTCAATGGCGGCATTAAGCGCGAGTAAATTGGTTTGCTCAGCAATACTGCTGATCACTTCAAGCACTACCACTATGCCGTGAATTTCACGGTCTAAATCGTTAATGGCTTTAGAAGCTCCACTAATATCGTCGGCTAACGCTTTGATCGCTTTGCTGGTTCGGCCGACTTCGAGGTTGCCTTCTTTAGCCTCTATATTGGCAGCGGAAGACGCTTCGGATGCCTGCACTGCATTGCTGGCAATCTCGGCCACTGTTGCGCTCATTTCTGTCATAGCGGAGGCCACTTGTTCTGCCTCACTGTGGCCCGCCATCACATCTTGCTCCATGGCATGGGTACAGAGATCCATTTGCGCCACGGCTTGTTGTAATTTAGCGCCGCTAGCACGCACATGTAGGATAACCTTTTCAAAATCACTCATCATGTCGTTAAAGGCAATGGCAAGTTCACCAAACTCATCCGAGCTTGTTTGAGTCAAACGCACACTCAAATCATAATTTTTACGGGCTTGTGTAATAGTCGAATACAAATGATGCACACTGTCGTGCAAGTAGCGGATCACAGATAAACTCAGTATCAAGACTATCGCTAATACTGAGATTAAGGTCGTGAGCACTAAGAACATTTTCTCATTTGCTGAGGATAATCTCTCATGGGTGATCTTGAGTAAATCAGCTGAAACCTGTTGCTCATACTCACGTAATAACTCAATCCGCGCGGTTGATTTACTAAACCAATCTTCTGGGCTTTGTTGTTGAATTTTTTGATTATCTTGCTCAAACGCAATTTGACGTAACAGTTCAACGTCATGCATTGCAGCTGAACTCTGTAAACGGTTAAATGCAGCGGATAAATCCATTGAGGCTAAGGCTAAAAACCTTTCTTGGTAGGTATTTTGCTCCGAGACTAAAGTGATAAATTTTGCATAAACCTTAGGCTTAAATCCGGCTTGACCAAAGGTTGAGCTGAGTACCGCCCTTTCAATCCCCGCCCTCTCCTTCAATTGCAAAAAGGCACTAAAAGCCGTCGCTTTAATGGCGATTTCTTGATTAGCACCCGTTTTTGCGGTTTCATCGACTATTGTCAGTAATAACTTATTTAACTCAGTGTAATAGGCAACTTCATCGGCGACACTGATACTTAAACTGTCCACCTGTGAGCGAATTGAATTTAATCGACCTAACTGTGAATTAAGTTCCTTAAGCTTAGGAGCAAATATCGCTGGTAGCTGATTTTGGGTGATAAATTGCTGGTAGAGATTCAGCTGTGTATCCGTAAGCTGTCTTTGACTAGGGATTTTCGCGGCAAAGGCTTTTCCCGCAGAGCCAAGAAATCCAGCGCTCATTCCGCGCTCTTTTTGTAATTCGTGCACTAAATTACTGTTTGTCACAGCCAACTCACTCAATTGCACCACTAAGGTTAAATCTTGCTTATATTCATACTTTTCAATGAGGTAAAGTGAGCCGCAGAGGAAACAAGCTAATAAGGGAGGCAAAACGACCATTAATAATTTTTGTTTTAGACTGAGATTACCAATCCATTGCCATTTCATAGAAATTTCCTTTTAAACGAATTTTTAACTAAATTAGCGAACACTAGGTATAGCATAAGATTATGCATAGGACGACTAAGGTTTGTAGAAAAGTAGTCGCTAATTTACTGATAAACGGCGACTTCATGCCTTTCTTTAAAGGTGAAAAAAAGCGCTGACTTATCAAGTGCACTCAAGATAAACCGATAAAATTCAAAAAAATTAGCGTACAAATAAAAACGCACAGGAATAATACCTGTGCGTTTATTGATAAAAGTACGATGAATCCTGCGGAGTAATACTTAGCTGAAAAGCTGTGGGAATAATCCCTTCACACCAGCCGCAATAACTTCGATACCAATAGATAACATCAAGAGTCCCATGAGACGGGTAATCACGTTAATACCCGTTTTGCCGAGGATCTTATAAATGATAGATGCCATTCTAAACAGGCCAAAACTCACTAAACCAAACACTATCACAGTAATGAACATCGCAATAATGTTCGACAATGAATTATGCTCAGCGGCAAAGACAATCACCGAACTGATAGCGCCAGGTCCCGCCATCAGTGGCAAAGCCAAAGGCACAACCGCCACAGATTCCATCGCCGAGGATTCGCGGTCTTCCTCTTGGTTACGCTTCACTTCACCTAACTTACCTTGCAACATTGACATCGCAATAATGGCAATCAGGCTGCCACCAGCAATTCTAAAGGCAGATAACGAAATGCTGAACATATTCAGAATGTGCTGCCCCGCCACAATCGTGACTAAGAGAATCACCACAACCGCAAAGTTCGCTACTTTACCCGTGTGATTCCGCTCAGCCTCCGTTTGATGGCTGGTTAAGCTCACAAACACAGGCAACAAGCCAACCGGATTAATGATGGCAACGAGGCCAAGAAAAAATTTAACGTAAAGAGTTAACTCCAAGGGACTATCCTTATGTGCGTGTCACGCCGTCTTCATCAAAATAAGCTTGAGGGCAAGTATAGTATCTCAAGCGCTATTGACTGAAAAATGAGATTTTTGAGGTTAAATCACAACTTCGAATAATATTTAGTTATCGAAGCCGATGCATTTTCAGCGCAATTTTAAACAAACAAGTTACCCTGAGTGTAGTTTTATTACATAAAAGCACGATATTGTCGTTGATATCACACTTTCAACGCGGCTTTAGGTGTAATTTTCTACCATAAAGAGGATTTAGTGAATGCCTTGATTCACTAAATCTTTTTAGGAGTATTAATCATGACAGTGACCAATGCACAAGAACTGAATCTCATGGTCGAGCGAGTGGCGAAAGCACAAGCCGAGTATGCAACATTCAGCCAAGCGCAAGTCGATAAAATTTTCCGTGCAGCGGCCCTTGCCGCTGCCGATGCGCGTATCTCGCTGGCCAAAATGGCCGCTGCAGAAACCCGCATGGGTGTAGTTGAAGACAAAGTAATTAAAAACCACTTTGCCTCCGAATACATTTATAACAAATATAAAGATGAAAAAACCTGCGGAATTTTATCTGAAGATGTCACCTTCGGTACTATTACCATTGCTGAACCCGTAGGCATCATCTGTGGCATAGTCCCCACCACGAACCCCACATCGACTGCCATTTTTAAAGCCTTAATCAGCCTTAAAACTCGTAACGCGATCATCTTCTCGCCCCATCCTAGGGCCAAAATATCGACCACAACTGCAGCAAAATTAGTGCTTGATGCTGCCATAGCCGCGGGCGCGCCCAAAGACATTATTGGTTGGATTGATGAACCCAGCGTTGCACTATCAAATCAATTAATGACTCACCCTAAGGTCAATTTAATCCTCGCAACGGGAGGCCCAGGCATGGTGAAAGCCGCCTACTCTTCCGGTAAACCTGCTATTGGCGTAGGTGCGGGTAACACGCCTATTGTTATCGATGAAACCGCCGACATCAAACGCGCGGTCAGTTCGATTCTCATGTCGAAAACCTTCGATAACGGCGTCGTTTGTGCGTCAGAGCAAGCGGTAATTGTGGTCGACAGTATTTATGAGCAGGTTAAAGAGCGTTTCACAACCCACGGTGGCTATATGCTATCGAAGGATGAAACCGCGGCGATGCAGCAGGTCATTTTAAAAAATGGCGGTTTGAATGCCGATATCGTTGGCCAAAGCGCTGCCAGTATCGCGAAAATGGCGGGCTTTGAAGTGCCACACTGGACAAAAGTGTTGATTGGTGAAGTCACCGACATTTGCGACAGCGAAGCCTTCGCCCATGAAAAATTATCGCCATTACTTGGCATGTACCGCGCCATCGACTTTAACGATGCCATGGATAAAGCCGAAGCCTTAGTCGCGCTCGGCGGCATTGGCCACACATCAGGGCTTTATACCGACCAAGATACCCAAACAGAACGTGTGCATGCCTTTGGTTTTAGAATGAAAACAGCACGTATTTTGATCAACACCCCAGCCTCACAGGGCGGCATTGGCGATCTGTACAACTTCAAACTGGCACCTTCGCTCACTTTAGGCTGTGGTTCTTGGGGCGGCAACTCGATTTCAGAAAACGTTGGCCCTAGTCATCTGATCAATAAAAAAACCGTCGCTAAGAGGGCCGAAAACATGTTGTGGCATAAACTTCCTGCATCTATCTATTTCCGCCGCGGCAGTTTACCCATCGCGCTCGAAGAACTGAGCGATAAAAAACGCGCCTTAATCATCACAGACAGATTTTTGTTCAATCACGGTTATTGCGATGAAACCATGCGGATTTTAAAAGCCCAAGGCCTTGAAACCGAAATTTTTTACGATGTTGAAGCCGACCCCACATTAGCCATAGTCCGTCAAGGCGCTAAGGTCGCTCAAAGCTTTAAACCCGATGTGATTATTGCGCTCGGCGGCGGCTCACCAATGGATGCGGCTAAGATTATTTGGGTAATGTACGAGCATCCAGATGTGGATTTTGCCGATCTCGCACTGCGCTTTATGGACATTCGTAAACGTATCTACAAATTCCCTAAAATGGGCACCAAAGCCATGATGGTAGCAATTCCTACCACCTCAGGCACTGGCTCAGAAGTCACACCTTTTGCGGTAGTGACAGACGAAATTACCGGTAAAAAATACCCGATTGCCGACTATCAACTCACGCCCAATATGGCGATTGTTGATCCAAATCTTGTGATGGACATGCCTAAATCCCTCACCGCCTTTGGTGGCATAGATGCGGTGACCCATGCATTAGAAGCCTATGTCAGCGTGATGGCGAATGAGTACAGCGATGGCCAAGCGCTACAAGCCCTCGACTTACTGTGCAAATATTTACCCGATGCCTACAACTTGGGGTCACAATCACCTGTCGCCCGTGAAAAGGTCCACAATGGCGCCACTATTGCGGGTATCGCCTTTGCTAACGCTTTCCTTGGGATTTGCCACTCAATGGCACACAAACTGGGCGCCGAGTTCCATCTCGCCCATGGCCTAGCCAATGCGCTGCTGATCAACAACGTAATACGCTTTAACGCAACGGATCTGCCCACTAAGCAAGCGGCCTTTAGCCAATACGACAGGCCAAAAGCCCTGTGCCGTTATGCTGCCATCGCAGATCACTTGAAACTAGGCGGAAAGACGGATGAAGAAAAAGTCGAAAAATTGCTTGAGAAAATCACACACCTCAAGAAGACGATTGGCATTCCTGCTTCTATCCAAGAAGCCGGTGTCAACGAAGCCGACTTCCTCGCCAAGTTAGATGAATTAGCCGAAGATGCGTTCGATGATCAATGTACCGGTGCCAACCCACGTTACCCATTGATTAACGAGCTGAAACAACTGTTCCTCGATAGCTATTATGGCCGTGACTATAGCGACAACAACTAGGTTATCGCCTGCCAATGCTAGGCTCGTGCTTAATAAAAGCCGCGCGACATAAACTAGGTTATCGCCTGCCAATGCTAGGCTCGTGCTTAATAAAAGCCGCGCGACATAAATGAAGAAGCCCTCGAATGAGGGCTTTTTATTGCGTGATGTTCCGTGAATGACCTAATTAAGGAGTCGATGCGTTAATCGATCGCACGCAAAATGACTTCACTAGCAGCTAACTCAACTGGGCATCACTCACTTACGATCACTAAGCTGAACATCACAACAAACTGTGACTAACGCTGTGCCAGTACATAATCAATGGCGCTGGTGATGGCTGCAACCTGCGCCAGATTACATTCGGCAGGCGTGGCCGTTGGGCTATCTGGGTACACTTCTGTCGTTGTGTTATAGATACAGCCAGTGACACTGCTGCAAAGCCCTAATGACTTAAGCGGATAGTTAATCACCCCGTGCTGCACCACAGTCGAGCCAATGATCTCGCCTTTCTCATCGGCAGGAGCAATGTGCGTCACTTTACTCACACCATCAATAATGGCTTTCTGAAAGGCATCCATTGAGTTTTCGGTATCACCCACAGCATAAAAACCATCTGGGATAGTACCTTTGACGTACTCTTTTCCATCACGGGCGCAAAGTGCTGGACGAAATTCTAATTCATCGGAATCCGTGGTTTCATGTAAGTCCACATGCACATCAAAATCTTGCTCTACGGATGCGACTAAGGCCATCAAGGCCGCCGATTCTTCCGCTGGACTGTTGGCATAAAATGAACGATTAGGATCGATAGCCTTAGGGTTCCAACGATTGATGGTTTCGTAACCCCAAGGACTCACGCACACGGCGATCACAAGATTGACGCGATCAACATAATGAGCCGCCTTATCCGCTAAAAATGCCAGGGCACCATGAACACCGCTGGTTTCGTAACCGTGCACGCCACCAGTCACGAGCACGGTTGGCTTTTGTGGATCAAACTGCTGGCTTTTTACCGCAAATAATGGGTAACGATCGGCATTAATCGATAAGGCGCCATATTGCACAACGGTAAGCCCAAGTGCCAAGAGTGCAGCTTCCATCGCCTTGAGTGGCGTCACGACATCGTCCTGATACGAACGCTTGATTTGGGTGCTCGCCAGCCATGCGGCTTTTTCAGACTCGCCCCATTTTTCACCAGCGGTGCCGATGGGATAAAAGGTTAAATTTGCCATAATTCCTCTATTTTTAGTTCTATTCGGTAAAGTTCTTTTTATTCAAGTTATTTGCACTCTAGTGCTTTCGTTCAAACTCTTTTCGCTCAAGCTTTTTCGTTGAATTACTATTCAGTCGAATAATAGTGCTCGTGTTTGGATGATAAATGAGTACAGTCAACCTAAAGCACTAGCTGCATGGGAATATCACGGATCCCGCCGCGTTCTCGCTCGGGTCCAAGGGGCACAAAGCCAAAGCCTAAGTACACAGCCTGCGCATTCAGCGCCGAGTTCACGGTAAATATGCCCGAATTGCCTTGGGCTAAACATTGAGCTTTGGCATGTTCCCACAACATTCGCGCCACGCCTTGCCCCTGCGCATGGGAGGCGACAAAGAGATGGTATAAGTGACTATTCGCCTTCATCCCCACTACACCTGCGAGTTGGCCCGAGTCCGTTATGGCAACATGGTACTGATAACCCATAGCAAAGTAGCTACCAATCGCTTCTATCGACATGGCATTAACTAAGATTGCAGCGCCCTCTGCAGTGCAAGTTGGGGCGATAAATTCTTGGGTTAATTGAGTGAGTAATACGCTTATTTCAGGGATGTCAGTTAAGGTTGCGGCTCGAATGTTCATCTTAACTCCTTGATTAAAAACATTTCATGACATAATAAAAAGCCAGAACAGAGTTCTGGCTTTGTTAAAACGCTGAACAAAGTGCACTTAATTGAAAACGCTTAGCTTATTTAAAGCGCTCCGCTTAAAACACTCTAATAGCCAACTCGCCGATGATAACCCTATCGGACGAGCCTTGCTTCTATGGGCTTTCGTCGGTGCAAAGCCCATAAACGCACGGGTCGTTATTGCTTAGTCCAGCGGTCCATCCAACCGAAGACATTAGCATACCATTGCTCTAAGTTTTCAGGTTTTAAGATCCAATGGTTTTCATCAGGGAAAATCAATAACTCAGATGGGATCCCTTTGCGCTGCATAAAACTGAATGCCGCTAAACCTTGACCATAAGGGACGCGGAAGTCCTTCTCACCGTGGATAACCAGCATGGGTGTTTTCCAGTTTTCAACATAATTCACTGGGTTAAACTTCTCATATAACGCTTTGTTATCTGAATAAGTGCCGCCAAACTCATGCTCTGCGAACCACACTTCTTCAGTCACGTAATACATAGAACGCATATCGAACAGACCCGCGTGGTTAACTAAGCACTTGAAACCGTCGTTCCAGTTACCTTGGATCCAGTTCATCATGTAGCCACCGTAAGAACCGCCGAGCGCACAGGTGTTTTGCGGGTCGAGCCATTTTTGTTGCTGGCTCACCGCTGCTAGGCCTTTTTGCAGATCTTCTAATGGCTTACCACCCCAATCTTGGCTGATTGAATCCGTAAAGGCTTGGCCGTAACCGGTAGAGCCGTGGAAATCCACCATAACGACGCCATAACCCGCACCCGCCCATAATTGGGCATTCCAACGACCACTGAAGGCATTACCAAATGAACCTTGCGGCCCACCGTGAACGAGATAGGCAATTGGGTATTTTTTCCCTTCTTGGAAGTTCGCCGGTTTGATCCAGTAACCGTAAACGTCTTCGTTATTCCAACCTTTAAAGCTGAACTGTTCAAACTTACCAAACTTGATCTCGGCCAATTTGTCTTTATTCACTTCGGTCAGACGTTTAAGCCCTTCACCTTCAGTTGTAATGCTATAGAGATCGCCCGGTTCAACTAAGGTTTTGCTATCGAAAATCAGTTGTTCGTTAGTGACCGCAATTAAACTGTTCGTGCCATCACTGTAGACAGAACGCACATCGCCAAATTGGGTATTCACTTGGAAAATTGAGACTTGACCTAGGTCTTGTGCCGTCACATACAAGGTACGATTGTCAGGAGCAAACATCAGTGAGCTTGGGCTGCGATCCCATAATGGCGCCACTTCTTTGGTTTGGCCTGTGCTAGTATCGCGCAACATAATGCCGTAGCGATCTGCTTCAAAACCCGGTTTTTTCATCGCTAAATAGGCCATGTAACGACCATCGCTCGAAAATGTTGGCTGCGCATCCCATGCAAGATTGTCTTTGGTTAAGTTGGTTGCGGTGCCGCCTGTCACTGGCACTTGCCACAAATCATAGTTAGTGGTCCAAGCTTGATCTTTGCTGGGGGCTTTCGCGCTATAAACCACAAACTTACCGTCTGGGGTGAAAGTTACTTCTTCCATACCCGAGAAAGGTTTTGGCGGCGTTTCAGTGTCTAAACCTTGAGTCACATCCACTACTCTAGTGAGTTTCTCACCGTTTACAGCGCCCACAAATAAATGGTTACGGGCGTGGTCTTCCCACGTATCCCAATGGCGAACCATTAACTGCTTGTATTCACGGCCAGTCGATTTACGCTCAGCTTCGGCGGTAAATTTATCCTTTGAGCAAGCTAAGTCCTTACACTCGGGGAATACCCGCATGCTGAGTACAACTTGTTTACCGTCGTTTGATAATTTATAGCCATCAATATCCAAAGGTAAATCAGAAACTTGTACCGCTTCACCGCCCATTAATGACAGTTGAAATAACTGGCTTGAACCACTGCGACTAGCAAGGAAATAAATCGACTTGTCGTCATTGGCGAAGCTCACATCGTGCTCTGTGCCCGTGGCAGAGGCCAATTGCAGTGGTTTCGCCTTCGTGTCTATCAAATCTAATAGATACAGATCCGAGCAGGCCTCTCCCTTATCGTTTACCGTTTTAAGACCATAAACTAATTTAGTGCCATCATGGGACACAGTCGCAGAGTGCATCTTATTGAGTTTAATGAGTTGTTGCACAGTAAAAGGCGTTGGATCGGCCGCTTGGGCTGATAACGCCAGTCCTGCAGCGCCGAGCGCCAATAGGAGAGGAGCTATTTTCATTGTTATGTCCGTCTTTGGTTAAACTGGTTCGATAGTTGCGCCAATCATTGCAAGGGTTCTATTGAAATTGCAATAGTTCTACTGAGTTGCAACCGCACGAATGTTAAAAACGATCTGAGATCGTATCTTTCGAAGATAAGCTTGCCACACTATCGAAACAAAAACGCTCAGGCAAGCCAAATGGCGAACCTGAGCGTATTTTTTTGTGACAAAATGTCAGTGGCGCAGCGTTTTACCTCAAGAACAGATATCAGAACTCAAACTTAAGCTATTTTGCTTAAAAAACCATCAAGTTCAATCCACTGCATCCCAACCTTTACGCTTTCGCGTTAGCAATATTCACTTTCCAAATTGCAGGGCCAGTTTCATGGGCGTTCACACCGTTTGAATCCACAGCCACAGTCACTGGCATATCTTGCACATCAAACTCGTAAATCGCTTCCATGCCCAAATCAGCAAAGGCCACGACGCGAGAATGTTTAATCGCTTTAGACACTAAATACGCAGCGCCGCCAACGGCCATCAGATATACCGCTTTGTGTTTTTTGATCGATTCAACTGTCGCAGGACCGCGCTCAGCTTTACCTATCATGCCCATCAAGCCCGTTTTCTCTAACATTAAGTCAGTGAATTTATCCATACGAGTTGCTGTGGTTGGGCCCGCAGGACCGACAACTTCAGTGCCAACTGGATCAACTGGGCCAACGTAGTAAATAAATTTACCCGTAAAGTCCACGCCTTCTGGCAGACCTTCACCGCTTTCAATCAGGCTTTGAATGCGCTTATGGGCAGCATCACGACCAGTCAACATTTTACCGCTCAGCAGAATGGTTTCACCGCTTTTCCACTGCTCGATATCCGCTTGAGTCACAGTATCTAAGTTAACGCGGCGCACATCATCACCCACTTCACGGGTGATTTCTGGCCAATCGGCCAATGATGGCGGCGTTAATTCCGCAGGACCTGAACCGTCTAAATGGAAATGTACGTGGCGTGTAGCCGCGCAGTTCGGGATCATCACCACTGGCTTTGACGCCGCGTGGGTGGGCGCCGATTTGATTTTAACGTCTAACACTGTGGTTAAACCGCCAAGACCTTGTGCACCTATGCCTAAGTTATTCGCACGCTCAAAAATGTCTAAACGCAGCTTTTCTTCGGTCGTTTGCGCGCCACGGGCCATCAACTCATGGATATCCACGCTTTCCATCAGCGCTTCTTTGGCTAATACGGCCGCTTTTTCCGCCGTGCCGCCGATGCCTATACCCAGCATACCCGGTGGACACCAGCCCGCGCCCATAGTCGGTAGCGTTTTTTCTACCCATGCAGCGATATCATCTGATGGGTTTAACATCACCATCTTCGCTTTGTTTTCACTGCCGCCACCTTTGGCTGCAATCGCCACTTCGATATGGTTGCCTGGCACCATGTCGATATGCACCACAGATGGCGTGTTATCTTTGGTATTTTTACGGCTGCCCGCAGGATCTGACACTATTGATGCGCGCAGTGGGTTATCAGGATTGGTATAGGCACGACGAACACCTTCGTCGACCATTTCCTGAATCGTCATATCGGTTTTGTCCCATTGGACACCCATACCCACTTTCACGAAAGTGGTCACAATCCCAGTGTCTTGACACAGAGGACGCTTACCTTCGGCCGACATACGCGAGTTAATTAAGATCTGGGCAATTGCATCCTTCGCCGCCGCACTTTGTTCACGCTCATAAGCTTGGCTCATGGCATCAACAAAATCCTTCGGGTGGTAATAAGAAATGTATTGCAAAGCATCCGCCACACTTTCAATAAAGTCGGCTTGTTTAATCACAGAAGTTTCAGACATTTTATGGTGAGATGACATAGTAGGAGCGCTCCAGCAGCCTTTGCGGCCTAACTTGTTTTTGTTTAATTCTTTCTGGGCCAATATGATACTCTTTCACATCTTTTTGGGCTACATCACATTTTGAATAGGGTTAATCGATGGCAATTAGGGCGTCAAAACAGCTTGCATCACGCCAACTTGACTGGACATTAAGTACCGCAGCACTGTTCGAACACTTTGCAAATGACACTTGGGCAATTCTGTTAGATTCGGCGAACGCGCCGCATCAAGACGCCAGATTCGACATCATTTGCGCCAATCCTATCGCAACGTTAGTGACTCAGGGCGAGCGTAGCGATATAAAGCTCATCGATACGAGCTTGAGCTTACCCGAGGCAATAGACCCAAACCGTGATCCCTTCGAGTTACTCAACACTTTATTAACCCATTGGTATTCAAAATCTTTTGATTGCGTTCTGCCCTTTAGTGGTGGCGCAATGGGCAGTTTTAGCTACGATTTAGGCCGCAGAATTGAATCCCTGCCGATAACGGCCAAGCAAGATATTCAACTGCCAGAGATGAACATCGGCTTTTACGACTGGGCGTTAGTTTTTGATTACCAAGACCAGTGTTGGCATTTGCTGCATTATTTAGGTGAAGCGGCACTCGACATTGAGTTGAATAAAATTCAAGATAAAATCACCAAAAAGCCAAATACCGCCGAATTCATGCTCACTGGCCCATGGACAGCACAAATCGATAAGGCCCAATACACGGCCAAGTTTGCAACAGTTCAAGCCTATTTGCACAGCGGCGATTGCTATCAAATAAATTTAACCCAAAGATTTGAAGCCCATTATCAAGGCGATGAGTGGTCGGCCTATAGCCAACTGCGCAATGCCAATAAAGCGCCCTTCTCGGCCTTTATGCGTCTGCCGCAAAACACGGTTTTATCGATTTCACCCGAGCGCTTTATTCAGCTTCGCGGTGACGATATTCAAACCAAACCTATCAAAGGCACACTGCCGCGTCATACCGATCCCGCATTGGATGTGAAAGCCGCCAATACACTGGCAAACTCACCAAAGGATCGCGCCGAAAATGTCATGATTGTCGATTTACTGCGTAATGATATCGGCAAAGTGGCGGCGGCAGGCTCAGTACGTGTACCGCATCTGTTTGAGATTGAAAGCTTTCCTGCCGTGCATCACTTAGTCAGTACAGTAACGGCCAAGCTTGATAGCCGATTCACGGCGAGTGATTTACTGCGCGCGGCGTTTCCCGGCGGCTCAATTACCGGCGCACCGAAAATTCGTGCCATGGAAATTATCGAAGAGCTCGAACCTTCACGGCGCAGCCTTTATTGTGGTTCTATGGGTTATATCAGCCAAGACGGTCAAATGGATACCAGTATCACCATTCGCACTATTGTGGCCGAACAGGGCAAACTCTATTGCTGGGCTGGCGGCGGTATAGTGGCGGATTCTGAAGTGGATGCCGAGTACCAAGAAACCTTTGATAAGATCAGCCGTATTTTACCTTTGCTTGGCGCTGCGTCACAAAAGCCGTAAGCTTTAATACTAAACAGTCACGAGAACGTCGATGGATCAAGCGGAATTTAGACTCAGATTTAATCTGCACCCGTTAGCGCGGCAAGATCCGGCGGCCTTCCCTCACCTTGGATTACGCAAAGCCGCGGTGTTGATCCCACTGCTGGAGATTAACGGTGAGCTGAATCTAATTTTGACCCAAAGACCTATGCATCTGCGCGCCCATCCGGGGCAGATCAGTTTCCCAGGCGGTAAAATTGAGCCCTATGATATTGATGCGATTGCGGCCGCGTTAAGGGAAGCAGAAGAGGAAATTGGACTCTCAAGGCATAACGTCGACGTGGTGGGCACGTTTCCAGCCCATAATACCTTCACAGGGTTTGAAATCACTCCTGTGATAGGCATTATCAAGCAGGCATTTGATTTAAAACTCGATCCCGGTGAGGTAGCCGATTGCTTTACCGTGCCATTAAGCTTTTTTATTGAACCGAATAATCGCCACCAAAAACGCTTTTTACGCCAAGGGCGCTATTACAGCGTGCATTTTATTCCCTATCAACAACGGTTTATCTGGGGTGCGACTGCCGCGATTATCGACCATTTATGCCGCCAGTTAAGCATTCCTGCCGATATTCTCTGACTTCATTTGCCATTGCTAAACCGTTAAAAAGCCAAACAGTTGAATTAGCCAAAGAATGGATAGCTTAAACCACCAAATGAATATACAAACCGGCGACAATCGACGTTAGCAGCAACATGGGAATATTAAACCAATAACCCATACGACTGTGATGGGCGACATAATAGTTAAACGCTAAACTGACCAAACTAATACCACCACAAACCCAAATCAAATACTGCAATAATTGGGTTTCATGTGGATCCCAATGGACTCTAAATGTCGCGCCACGGGTCAAATAGGCCCCAACTTCACGGTCTGGCCTTGCATCACTAAACACTAATAGCGCATAGACGGCTATTGCCCAGCCTAATATGGATAAGGTCGCAAGGATAATTTGAAATATTCTAGTCTTGCTCATACCGCCTCCCGCCGTTTAACTCACTATATCGCCCAATATCGATATTATTAACCTCAGGATACCTTTTTCAGCTTGAGAAAAGCCACCAGCAAGGTAATATAAACCTCCAAAATTTTCATATAAAACGTTTCGTTGGAGAATTAAGCAACAATGAGCATTGCATCTGTCGCATCTGTATTTAAAGGTGAGCACGCCGTCGGTTCTAAAGTCACAGTGCGTGGCTGGGTCAGAACCCGTCGTGACTCTAAAGCCGGCATCTCTTTTTTAGCTGTTTACGACGGCTCTTGCTTTAATCCTATCCAAGGTGTCGTGCCCAATAGCTTAGATAATTACGACAACGAAGTGTTAAAGCTGACTGCGGGTTGTTCTGTTGTGATGACAGGCGACGTGGTGGAATCTCCTGGTGCAGGCCAAGCATTTGAGCTGCAAGTGACTGAACTTGAAGTCGCTGGCTGGGTTGATGATCCAGACACTTACCCAATGGCCGCTAAGCGTCACTCAATTGAACATTTACGCGAATTAGCCCACTTACGCCCACGTACTAACATTATTGGTGCCGTTGCTCGCGTACGTAACTGTCTATCCCAAGCGATTCACCGCTTCTACCACGAAGAAGGCTTTATTTGGGTATCGACCCCACTTATCACAGCATCTGATTGCGAAGGCGCCGGTGAGATGTTCCGCGTATCGACCTTAGATATGGAAAACCTGCCGCGTACTGAAGCAGGTAAAGTCGATTACGATAAAGATTTCTTCGGTAAAGAAGCTTTCCTGACCGTATCAGGCCAGTTGAATGCTGAAACCTACGCCTGTGCACTGTCAAAGGTGTATACCTTTGGCCCGACTTTCCGTGCTGAAAACTCAAACACTAGCCGCCACTTAGCGGAATTCTGGATGGTTGAGCCTGAAGTCGCCTTCGCTAACTTAAACGACATCGCAGGCCTTGCCGAAGCTATGTTGAAATACGCGTTCAATGCCGTATTGACTGAGCGTATGGACGATTTAACCTTCTTCGCCCAACACGTTGATAAGACTGTGATCGACCGTCTGCAATCTTTCGTTTCAAGCGATTTTGCTCAAGTGGATTACACGGATGCGGTTGAAATTCTGCAAAACTGTGGCAGAACCTTCGAGTTCCCAGTGTCTTGGGGCATCGATTTATCTTCTGAGCATGAGCGTTACTTAGCCGAAGAACACTTCAAAGCCCCTGTGGTAGTGAAGAACTATCCAAAAGATATCAAAGCCTTCTACATGCGCTTAAACGACGATGGCAAAACCGTTGCCGCGATGGACGTGTTAGCCCCAGGTATCGGTGAAATCATCGGTGGCTCTCAACGTGAAGAGCGTTTAGACGTGCTAGATATGCGTCTAGCCGAAATGGATCTGAACCAAGAAGATTACTGGTGGTACCGTGATATGCGCCGTTATGGCACAGTGCCACATGCAGGTTTTGGTCTAGGGTTTGAGCGTTTAGTGTCTTACGTGACGGGCGTGAACAACATTCGTGATGTTATCCCTTTCCCACGTGCACCGCGCACTGCGAACTTCTAATCTCCCTTAACTTGGGACTGCATAGCTAAGACATCTCTATTAAACCTTAGCAAAACGAAAGGAGCTGAATATTCAGCTCCTTTTTTGTTCGTCCGTTTTAGTCACATCATGCGGCTAAACAACCATTAATCCGCCAGACTCAACACCTGCGCAATATATTCCGCGACTCGCTTGGCAGCAATATCATCGATTGACACCAACTTAATATGGCGACGAAATTTGCCACTGCCTTCGAGAACCTTGTGTGGATCGCTAAGATTCGCGCCTGAGCTAAACTCCAATGAAACATGCTGTTTATAGGCAAACACACCACAAAAACTGGCTTTAGTGCTAAAGAGTATACCGCCGTACTTAACGGCTTCAGTAATGGCCCGCGACGATGTGGTAGCGGCGGTTTTGACCTCCTGTCGCACCCCCTGCACTATTTCAAACAGACTCGGGCTGGTACATAAAATATCTTCTAACAGTTTTTCAAGTTGCGGTTGATCTTCCATCATGATCTCTTTACCTCTCATACAAGCAAGACTATCTCAGCCAGATTGTAGCGCGCTAATCGGACTGAATAATACCCTATTGAAGCATCCCCAAAAAATTGAATAGTGACGTGCCAATAAAAAGGCCAAGCGTGGAGTACGCTTGGCCTTTTGCTGGAGTTGTCCAACTTAGCAAGGCTAAGTCACACGGATAAAAACTGCGCCCTAGATTAAAACCCCTTCACACCGGCCATGTCAGGGAGATGATGAGCAATCCCCTTGTGGCAGTCGATACAGGTCTTTTCGCCGCTTGCCAGTGATGTTGAGTGCATCTGCGCCGCTCTGGGTGATTGGCGAGTAAAGTCCATGTAAGTGAAGTTATGGCAGTTACGACACTCAAGCGAATCATTGGCCTTTAACCTTGCCCACTCATGTTCTGCCAGTTCACGGCGCTTATCTTCAAACTTCTCACGGGTATTAATCGTCCCAAAAACCTTACCCCACACTTCCTTAGATGCCTGCATCTTACGGGCAATTTTATCGGTCCAGTTATGCGGTACGTGGCAATCAGGACACGTCGCCCGCACGCCACTGCGGTTAGTGAAATGAATCGTCGTCTGTAGCTCTTGATAGACGTTATTTTCCATCTCATGGCAACCAATACAGAAAGCTTCTTGGTTGGTCACTTCTAAGGCAGTGTTAAATCCGCCCCAGAAAATCACCCCAGCCACAAAACCACCTAAGGTCAAAAAACCTAAACTGTAATGCACACTCGGACGATTGAGTACCTGCCAGATTTTTTTCAGTTTATCTAACATGCTAACTCCTAGTGTTTTTTCTGCTCAGTGTTGGCTTTGATCAGATGTTCCATATCCACAAAGTCGTTTTCGACCAGTAACTTGGCATCTAACTGCGGCACATGACACTGAGTGCAGAAATAGCGGCGCGGCGATAACTCGGCTAAGAAGTTATTGTCCCTGTCCATAAAATGCGTGACGCTGACCATAGGCGCTTGCGAATCACCAATGCGGTTACGAGCATGGCAAGCCATACACTTGTTCACTTTAAGATCAAGCTGATAGCCGTCGATCTTGTGTGGGATCACCGGTGGTTGCATAGGATAGCTGCGCACTTCCTTCACATCGGTATTACGCACACTTTGCATCGCAGGTGGCGTAGGCTCGACATTGATAGGCGCTTGGCGCAGGGTATCAATTTTATCTTCGGGAATACTGGCGGCAGACACACTTGTCATGATGAATGAGCCAAATACCAATAAACCGATCGCTGAGACTAATTTTAGGGTTTTCATCGTGTTCTCCTTAAACCTTGACGATCTTCACCGCACACTTTTTAAAGTCAGTTTGTTTTGACAAGGGATCTGTCGCATCTAAAGTGACTTTATTAATGAGCTGGCTAGCATCAAACCAAGGCACGAACACTAAACCCACGGGCGGTTTATTGCGGCCACGGGTTTCAACTCGGGTCTTAATTTCACCGCGACGGGACACAACGCGAATTTCATCGCCACGGCGCAAACCGCGTTTTTTCGCATCTTCAGGGTGCATAAAACATACGGCATCGGGGAAGGCACGATATAGCTCAGGCACACGTTGGGTCATAGAACCCGAATGCCAGTGTTCCAATACTCGACCCGTCGACAACCAGATATCATATTCTTCATCGGGCGCTTCTGCGGCAGGTTCATAGGGCAGCGCGAAAATCACCGCACGACCATCGGGATGACCGTAGAACTCAAAGCCCTTACCCGCTTTAACATAAGGATCTGTGCCTTCACGGAAGCGCCACTTAGTTTCTTTACCATCGACCACAGGCCAACGTAGGCCATGAGCCTCATGGTAAACATCAAATGGGGCGAGATCGTGGCCATGGCCGCGGCCAAAGGTCGCATATTCCTCGAATAAGCCTTTTTGGACATAGAAGCCAAAGTGTTTAGCCTCATCGTTCAAATATTTAGGATCGGCATCCGCCAGCGGGAACTTATCAACATTACCGTTCTGATACAGGACTTCGAATAGGGTTTTGCCTTTAAACTCAGGGTTCGCCGCTAATACATCCTTAGGCCAGACTTCGTCTGTGGTGAAACGCTTCGCAAACTCCATCAATTGCCACAGATCCGAATGGGACTCACCCGGTGCCTGCACCATTTGATGCCAAAACTGAGTACGGCGCTCGGCGTTACCGTAGGCGCCCTCTTTTTCCACCCACATAGCGGTGGGCAAAATCAAATCGGCAGCTTGAGTCGTCACCGTCGGATAGGCATCGGACACCACGATAAAGTTGGCAGGGTTACGGTAACCCGGTAAACCTTCTTCATTGATGTTTGGGCCCGCCTGCATATTGTTGTTCACTTGCACCCAGTAACAATTTAAGTCGCCATCTTTTAGACGACGGTTTTGCTCGACAGCGTGATAACCGGGTTTAGGTGGAATAATGCCGCTTGGGATCTTCCAAATGTCTTCGGCATGCTTTCTGTGTTCAGGATTGGTCACGACCATATCGGCGGGTAAACGGTGGGAAAACGTCCCTACTTCACGGGCCGTGCCACAGGCTGATGGTTGACCCGTCAAAGAGAATGGACTGTTACCTGGGGTTGAAATTTTACCCATCAAGAGATGAATGTTATAAATCAGGTTGTTACACCACACACCTCGGGTATGTTGGTTAAAACCCATGGTCCAAAATGAGGTCACTTTGATGTCGGGATCGGCATACAGCTTGGCCAGTGCAATCAGTTTATCCTCAGGTACACCCGACAACTTACTGACTTTTTCGACGCTATAATCCGCCACGAAGGCTTTAAAGGTCTCAAAATCAATTGGGGTTGAATCCCCCGCCGTTTTAACATTTTTCGCTTTTTTCTCAAGGGGATGTGTCGGACGTAAACCATAGCCAATATCTGTTGTGCCCTGACGGAAGTTAACGTGTTTTTTCACGAAGTCCCAGTTCACTTTATCATTCTGAATGATGTAGTTAGCTATGTAGTTCAAAATGGCTAAATCAGTTTGCGGGGTGAACACGATCGGCAAGTCAGCCAAATCGAAGGATCTGTGTTCAAACGTCGACAACACGGCCACTTTTACATGGCTGGCACTGAGACGTCGGTCTGTCACTCGACTCCAGAGGATCGGGTGCATCTCCGCCATATTCGAGCCCCAAAGGACGAAGGCATCGGCGGCTTCCATATCGTCATAGCAACCCATAGGTTCGTCGATACCGAAGGTGCGCATAAACCCGACCACGGCTGACGCCATGCAGTGACGCGCATTCGGATCGATATTATTCGATCCAAAACCAGCCTTCATCAACTTAACGGCAGCATAACCTTCCCACACAGTCCATTGGCCCGAGCCAAACATGCCCACAGCAGTTGGCCCTTTGGCTTTAATGGTTTCTTTCCATTTTTGCGCCATGATGTCAAAGGCACTGTCCCAACTGATGGGCGAAAACTCACCGTGCTTGTCGTATTTGCCACCTGTCATCCGCAGCATAGGCGTGGTTAAGCGATCGCTGCCATACATGATTTTCGACAGGAAATAACCCTTGATACAGTTGAGCCCACGGTTCACTTCACTGTTGGCATCGCCATGGGTGGCAACCACTTTGCCGTCGCGAGTTGCGACAATCACGGAGCAGCCCGTGCCGCAAAAACGGCAAGGGGCCTTATTCCACTCTAATTTGGTTTGTTCTGAGCTGGTAATTAAGTTGCTTGCGCCAGCGGGCAAGGCTAAACCCGCGGCGCCTGCAGCGGCAATCACCGCATTGGCCTTGATAAAGTCACGTCTGTTCATATTCATTCTTCACCCTCTTCGAGCACTTCACTCTGGTGGTAAACCATCGTGGCTGATAACACGCCCGGAATGGCATTGATCGCTTCGATACTGTCCATCAAGGCGCGTTGCGTTTCGCCTTCGATCACGACGACCAATTTCACTTCGTTGTTGACGGAAAGTTCGGCATTTTCAATGGTCATTATTTGTTGTCTAACATCTGCCATTTTCTGCGGTAAGACCTGCACCACTAAACTGGTGATATGGAGTTCTTTGCTCATCCGACATTCCACTCTTATTTTTAACTATTTTATGATGTTACGTTTAACCAGCGCCCGGTGGACCCGTCAAAATTTGGCTGAACCAAATAGCAAAGCCCAGACCACTGACCAGTAGTACGGACAATAACGGTGCGAGAAACACGGTTAAAAAGATAAAGATTTTCAGTTCTAAGGATTTTTCTTCTGCGGTGCTAGCACTCATGCATCCTCCAAGAGGTGTGTTCCTGCCACTTTGAATGCGCTGCAAAAAAATCGCCAGCGGCAGGTTTTATGTATATCTATTGCATCTTTGGATCACGAAGCGATCATACCTTTTAGTTGTTAACAAAATGTATACCTCCAAATTGGTAAAGCGGATGATGCTTGATCCAGATCATCAATTTGATGTGAGTATTCGTCAGATCTCAGTTTTTAAACGTTTTTTGCTATTACAAATTAGATTATTGAATTTATTTTATGATTAATAAGCGACTGAAATGGATAAATCACTACGAGAAAACAAAAGAAAACCCGCAAAAAAAACCTGAGTATTCATAAAGGAGTAGGCAGTAGAAAGGTGTTAAAACATGTGAGATAACGACTTGATCCCAAAAGAAAGATATTCGGCATAAAAGCATCGCTGCCACCCAGAAAAAGCGCTCATTTCATGGCGCACCACTGGAGGTATATCGCGTGAGAAGCGTAAGCATAGGGAAAAAAAAACCGAGAAAATAGTTAGTTTTCTCGGTTTATTTAGTCATTTTTTGATCGCGTTATTGTTACATCAATCGGACAAAGACGCTCAGCTCGACCTTTAAATCAGTCTATTAAACCTGTTGAATATGATTCAAGATCCGCTTTTCAGATATCGGATAAGCCGTGCCTAATACCTGTGCAAAACAAGAGACACGGTACTCTTCAATCATCCAGCGTGCCTCGATTAACGCGGGCGGTGTCGGCATAGAACGTGGCACTTTCGCCAGTTGTGCGTTCAATGCTTCCAGTACCTTGTTGATGCTCTGCATATGCAAACGGTCACGGGTCGGATCAACGGGCAACTTCTCGACACGGATTTCAATCGCTTTTAAGTAACGCGCCACATCAGCTAAACGATTCCAACCACAGGATTCGACAAACCCTTTAAACACTAATTTGTCCAATTGGCTTTGAATATCACTCATAGCAAAGGCAATATCTAAGCTAATTTTGCCCTTGAGACGCTTTTTAATGCTCTGGTATAAGGTCAAAATCTGCTCGACCTTCAAGGCGATTTGCTCGGCGGTCGGGTTGAGTTCTTGGCGAACCCAATCCTTTGCCTGCTCAAATTGGGCTTGATTACGCACATCGAGGGCTTTTTCATCCAACAATTGCTGCACAGCGGCGGCAATAATGTCATCAATCAAGATTTGCACTTGACCGAAGGGATTGAAATACATCGCCAATTTCGCCTTATTCGGCAAAGCTTGCTGTAAGTGTTTCACCGGTGATGGAATGTTTAGCAGCAATAACCGTCGCAGACCTTGGCGATGGGCATCTAAGGCCTCAAATTCATCATCAAATAATTTGATCGCAACACTGTCTTTTTTATCGATCAGCGCCGGAAACGCCCGCACTTGGTAATTGCCTTTTTGCTGCTGATATTGCTGCGGCAAATCGCCAAAGGACCACTCAGTTAACGCTTCTTGCTCTATACCTTTATCCGCGACCTGACGAATGGCCTTCGCCACCACGCCCTGCAACTCGGCTTTTAAGGTATCGAGCACACGACCTTCGGCCACTAAGTTGTTTTTATCGTCTTCGATTTTAAAGTTCATCTGCAAATGCGCGGGCAGTTGCGTTAAATCAAAATCCTCCGGCGATATACGCGTGCCACTCATGCGCAGCAATTGCTTGCACATGGCCTCAAGCAAACTGGCACTAAAAGGCACCATGGCCTGCACACAAGCGCGGGCATAGTCAGGCGCGGGCACAAAGTTACGCCGTAAACTCTTAGGCAAAGATTTGATCAGCGCGATGCACTTTTCTTCCCTCAGCCCAGCCACTAGCCAATCAAAATCGCTATCGTCGATTTGATTAAGTAGCGCCACCGGAATGTGCACCGACACACCATCATCCGCCGCCGCGGGTTCAAAGTGATAACTTAGCTGCAGGCGCAAATTGCCCTTGTGCCACGTATCGGGAAAATCCAAGGTCGAAATATGGTCGGCATTGCGCTGCATTAACAGCGCTTTGCTGAAATCGAGTAAATCCGGTTGCTCGCGCTTGGCCTTCTTCCACCAGCCAAAAAACAGCTGGGCGTTGTAAATCCCTTCCGGGATCCGCGGCTCGTAAAAGTCCACCAACACTTGCTCGTCCACCAAAATATCGCGGCGACGGGATTTATGCTCGAGGGATTCAATGTCTTCGAGCAGCTTTTGGTTAGCGACAAAAAACGCTTCTTGGGTCTGTAACTGCCCTTCTGCCAAGGCGCTGCGGATAAAAATCTCGCGCGCTTCAACGGGATCGATGGGGCCGTATTGCACTTTGCGGCGGTGCACAACCGTCAAACCATAGAGCACTTGATTCTCAAGGGCGATAACGCTGCCAGGTTTTGCCTCAAAATGGGGCTCAACATAGCTTTTCTTGATCAAATGCGCCGCTAAGGGCTCTAGCCATTCGGGTTCGATTTTGGCGCAGCAGCGAGCAAATAAGCGTGAGGTTTCGGTAAGCTCAGCGGCCATGATCCACTTAGGGCCTTTTTTGGCCAACGGCGAACCGGGAAACACAAAGAATTTACGATTACGGGCACCTAAGTACTCGTTATTGTTATCTTTAAAACCAACATGGCTCAATAAGCCCGATAAGAGCGCGCGGTGCAAGCTGTCATAATTAGCTGGCGTATCGTTTAAGCGCCACTTTAAATCGTGCACGGCTTGTTTAAGCTGGGCGTATAAATCCTGCCACTCGCGAACGCGCAAATAGGCCAAATATTCATCGCGGCACTTTTTACGGAACTGACTAGCAGATAACTCTTTTTGTTGATCTTTTAAGTGCTGCCACAGGTTTATCCAACTGACGAAATCGGAACTGGGATCGGCAAAACGGCGATGGGCTTCATCACTGGCTTGCTTCTTCTCCATCGGACGTTCGCGGGGATCTTGAATCGATAAGCCCGCGGCAATCACTAACACTTCGTTCAAACAACCTAACTGCTGACTCTCGACCACCATACGCGCCAAACGCGGATCCACAGGAATTTGCGCCAAGTTGCGCCCAAGTGGTGTCAGCACTAGCTTGCCGTGTTTGCTCTCAACCGCTTGTAATTCTTCGAGCAGCAAGAAACCATCGCGGATATGGCGTGGATCGGGTGGCTCGATAAAGGGGAAACCGGCGATATCACCTAGGCCGATGGCCAGCATCTGCAAAATGACCGAAGCCAAGTTAGTGCGCAAAATTTCGGGATCGGTAAACGCCGGACGATTATTAAAATCTGCCTCATCGTACAAACGGATACAAATACCCGGCCCTACACGGCCACAACGGCCTTGGCGCTGATTGGCGCTCGCCTGCGAGATAGGTTCAATCGGTAAGCGTTGCACCTTAGTGCGATAGCTATAGCGGCTGATACGCGCCGTACCTGGGTCAATAACGTAACGAATGCCCGGCACAGTCAGCGAGGTTTCCGCCACGTTCGTCGCGAGTACAATCCGCCGACCTCTGTGACTACTGAAGACTTTAGACTGCTCGCCATAGGATAAACGCGCGTACAGCGGCAAAATTTCGGTATCGCGGTAATTACGCCGACTCAATTGCTCGGCCGTATCGCGAATTTCCCGCTCGCCGTTCATAAAGATCAGAATGTCCCCCAGCCCTTCGGCCACCAGTTCATCGACGGCGGCAAAAATGCCTTCGATTTGATCTAAATCGGCATCGCTATCTTGCACTAAAGGTCGGTAACGGGTTTCGACCGGAAAGGTACGGCCCGACACTTCGATAATAGGTGCATTGTTGAAATGCTTAGAAAAACGCTCAACGTCTATGGTCGCCGACGTGATAATAACTTTGAGATCGGGGCGTCTTTTGAGAATTTGTTTGAGGTAGCCCAGAATAAAATCGATGTTGAGGCTGCGCTCGTGGGCCTCATCTATGATGATGGTATCGTATTGATCAAGATTACGATCGGAGGTTAATTCCGCCAGTAAAATACCGTCGGTCATCAACTTGATATAAGAGTCACTCTTAAGCGCATCGGCAAAACGCACTTTAAAGCCAACCACTTCACCGAGCGGACTTTGTAATTCTTCGGCGACTCGGCTCGCCACACTGCGGGCTGCTAAACGTCGTGGCTGGGTGTGGCCTATCATGCCACGGCAACCTAGGCCTAATTCCAAACAGATTTTAGGTAACTGGGTCGTTTTACCCGAACCCGTTTCACCGGCGATGATCACCACTTGATTGCCCGCAATCGCGCGTGCAATATCATCGCGCATCAAGGAAACGGGCAGGTTTTCAGGATAGTGGATTTTAGGCCGAGCGTTACGACGCTGCTCAACCTTCTCAAACGCCGCCTGCGCTTGCTCGCTCAGCTGAGCTAAGACTTGGGTCTTTTTATCTGAGTCGGCTTCTTTATTGAGCTTAAATAAACGACGACGGATCCGCGACGCGTCGCTCTGATAACAAAGATTAAGAAAGGCGTTCGATAGCGGATGTTTGTCTGAGTTCAAATCCAAATTCCATTGCTAGCATCAAAAACGGCGATCCTAGCAAGGAAAGTGGCGTAATGGTATTGCTAATTTACTCTGCACTCAGTATATGGCGTGTCAGTTTCGCACTGGCTCGACTTAGATTAAACCGGTGACAGATAACATTGTTGCATATAGATATTCATGGCTTTGAGCACATTGGTGCGATTAATCGTGCCAATTACTTTGCCATGTTCAACCACTGGATACACTTTAGGTTTAGGCCCTAGCATTTGTTCGGCGAGCTGCAAAATACTGTCATCTGGCCCAACGAACAGCACTTCAGTGCGCATGCAATCCTTCACCACTGAGGTCATATCACAGTGATAGCTACTTTTAATCATCACAGCCAAACAATCCTGCTGGGATAAAAAGCCCACCAAATCGCCCGTATCATCAACCACTGCTGCGCCCATTTTATTATTATCTAACAACTTTTCGACCGCAGTTGCGAGCGACATATTAGCGCGCAGCAACACGGGCTGACGATCCATATGGTCGCGGATTTTAATTAAGTCCATAGTCTTTCCCTCGAATTAACCCTACGTTTGTAGTCTAGTCAAAATATCGGCAAGAATGTGCGATTTATATCGATTGGGCTTATCTAGTGCATAATACCAATCACATTAAATATCTAATCAGTTCAGAGCCTCACAGGCATCTCAATCCAAGGCGCATTGACGCAGAAATGGTTATTCCCTTTTAAGTCTATGCAACACGGGAGTGGGATGCCTGTGTGGCTCCCGAAGGGCGGCTGATGTTCACTACATGGCAAAGCGCTTTACACTACGTTTAAGGCTTTCGACAGAGCACCACTATGCCTTCAAGCCTTCGCCTTGTCTAAAGCGCGTTGAACTCCCGCTGAATGAACAGATATTTAATACGATTGGTATAATCCAATGTCAACAAGAGCTAACAGGACAAAAATAGCGTCAACAAAGGCAGCCAGAAATAGCGACTTAGAGTTAACTGAAGCGAACACTAGAAACTGAAATCAGGCAAGTATCTGATTGAGCTTCAATGAATGATGGCAGGTAATACCATCAGTCTTCGGTGATCATTTTACTTGTCATTCCAACGCGTTTTAATTCGCTATTGATACAAGCTATAAGTCGATATAAAAGCGATAACCCACACCGGGCTCAGTCCGCACATACTGAGGTTCACTCGGGGAGTCGCCTAATTTTTGCCTTAAGTGACTGACCACAATTCGTAGATAATGTGTGTCTTCTGTATGAGCGGGCCCCCAAATTTCTTTGAGCAACTGAGTCTGAGTGACAACGCAGTTAGGTGACGACGCCAATTTAGACAATACCGCGTATTCCTTGGGTGTGAGTTCGACAATTTGATGATCAACTTTAACCAGCCTGCGACTTAAATCAATCTGCAACTTGCCATCATCTAATATGGGTAATTTTTCAGGTTTGATATGGTCCCTTAAAATCGCTCGCACCCTTGCCAGTAACTCTTCCACACTAAAGGGTTTGGTCACATAATCCTGCGCGCCTGCATCTAATGCTGCGACTTTTTCTTTATCTTGATTGCGAACCGACAATACAATCACAGCAACATCGGACCATCCCCGTAACTCCTGTAGCACTTGATGGCCTTCCATATCCGGCAAGCCTAAATCCAAAATAACTAATTCAGGTTGCTGTCGAGCGACAGCTGCGAGCCCTTGCTGACCATTTTCAGCTTCGGTAACGTCATAGCCCTCACTGGTGAGTGCAATCCGCAGCATGCGGCGTATTTGGGTCTCATCATCGATAACCACGATTTTTATTGCCACGTCTCTAGTCCATTCTGTGGTTTATTAAGGATATTTTGGCTGAAAATGATTAGCCAGGAACGGGATAGTCTAACGGCAATTCAACTTCAAAACGAGTGCCTTGCCCCTGTAGGCAATCGGTAACGCGAACACTACCGCCGTGTGCAGCTATCATGCCTTTACAAATAGCCAGCCCCATACCTGTATTCTGTTTTTTCTGATCGCCATCGGCAACCACATAAAACATATCGAAAATTTGATCCCTATGACTTGCAGGGATCCCCGGCCCTCTGTCTTCTATTGCAATACAACAGCGATGATTTGAGATGGATAATTCAATACTAATAGGCTCTTCTGGTGGTGAAAATCGAACAGCATTTTCAAGAATGTTAAATAGTCCTTGTTCGATCAGCGCCGCATGCACAAAGAGGAGTGGGGGTTCTTTTTCTCTGTGATATTCAACGATTGCATTAGGGAAATAGCGTTTAAGCCTGCCAAGTACGCTGCCAATAATGTCATCTGCCGAAACCCAATCACGCTCTATGCTCAAAGTGCCATGACCCAGGCGTGTCATATCGAGTAGATTTTGGATATAGCTGTCCAAACGACGGCTTTCTTGCAAAATAGTATCAAGTAGCTCGTTACGGTCGGCCTCTAGCAATTGTTTATTCAATAGTTTTAAGCTCTCCGCCGCCCCCATCATGGCTGAGAGTGGTGATTTTAGATCGTGAGACACTGACGATAATAATGCGGAACGTAACTGCTCAATTTCTGTTTTCACCCGTGCTGATTCAAGATCTGACACTAACTGAATACGCCGCCATGTATTAGCGCCTTGCTGTAACATGGCCAGAATAAGCTCTCTATCAAACGGACTGAGTTCGTTGACCGTAGGTTGCCAATCTAAAATCGCCGCGCCAATCGTCGTACCTTCTAGTTCAATGGGGAACACACTCACACCCGATGCGCTCAAGGTATCGCTCAAACGCCCCGCCGCTTGCCCATGGCGCAAGGTCCAATCGATTGCGGCTAAATCAAGGTCGTTAAATGGCGTATTCAGCTGCGGTAAATAGGATCGCTGACCGTCTTTACGCTGCAAAACAATATAACAATCAGCATTCACTGAACCAGCAATCTTGCGCCCTATCGTTTGCCAAAGGGCTTTTTCATCATCGGCGACCGATAATTCTTGGGCAACATCTTTTAAGGTTTCAGCATAACGATTTGACTCACGCAGTAAAATAAACTGATTTCTGATCCGAGATGCCGCAGGGCCACTGATAAGCCCTATACACATCAAAAAGATTAAAGTGGCAATATCATCCTGACTATTTACATTCATAGTAAATTTGGGATCAGTAAGAAAGAAATTAAAGCTGAAAAAAGACCACACCGCGGTTGCCATGGCAGGCCTAGCGCCATAGGTTAAGCCAATGCTGACAATCAAGAAAACATATAACAACACCAGATTGCCATTACTGAGCCAAGTATCTAAAAATACCACCAGCGGAAAAATAACCACCACGCCAATCAGCCCAAGAATATGGCCTCGAAGATCACCAAAACTGGCTTTAGGCGTAATAGGATCTCGTACTTGCATTTGGTTTTCGGGTGCGTGATAGACACTCACCTCAACAGGTAAACCGGACTCAATCAAGCGTTGATACAGCCTTTTACGCCACCAAGGATAGGTGCGTTTCACACCCGCGCCGACTAATACTGTGTTAATTCGATGCAGGGCTATGTAAGGTAAAATGGCCTGATAACTGCTCGTATCGCGTAATACTTCGGTCTGCGCGCCAAGTTCCTTCGCTAAGGCAAAGGCCTCATTTAGCCTTTTCCGCTGATAAAGGCCCAGCGCTTTGCCGGTATCGACCCAAAGCACTAACCAAGGAATTTGCCGCCGCTCGGCAATCTGCCGACCTATGCGGATCAAATACTGATGATCACTGCTGTTACTCACTAAAACCAACAATCTGTCTTTGAGAACAAAATCCGTTCCCTGTGCTTTGGCATCGAGTTCACAAATCAGTTTTGCATCGACTCGCTCTATGACTTTTTTCATTGCTAATTCGCGCAGTGCAGTCAAATTCGAGACCGAAAAAAAAGCATCTAAAGCCGAGCGAGCATACTCTGGCAGATAAACTTTGCCTTGCTGTAAGCGTTCGATGAGTGTTGATGGCGGTAAATCGACAAATATAATTTCATGGGCTTCATCAAGGAAGCGATCGGGGACGGTTTCCCGTACCCGCACTTGAGTAATTTGCAAAACCAGATCATTCAAACTGACCAAATGTTGGATATTGACTGTGGTATAGACATCAATGCCCGCAGCCAATAATTCTGCGACGTCTTGATAGCGCCGTTTATGACGACTACCGGGGACATTCGTGTGGGCCAACTCATCGACTAAGATAAGCTTAGGCCGACGAAGCAGCGCCGCATCCAGATCGAATTCCGTTAAACGATTATGATGATAATCAATGGGTTTACGTGCCAATACCTCAAAACCCGCTACCATGGCCTCGGTATCGGCACGCCCATGGGTTTCCACCAGTCCAACCAGCAAATCGACACCTTGCTGGGCCATTTCCCTTGCCGCACTGAGCATTGCATAGGTCTTGCCCACGCCAGGTGCCGCCCCAAGAAAAACCGTCAGTTTACCTTTATCATTTTGCTGTATCTGACTTAAGAGCGCATTGGCTTGCTGTGTTTGACTGATTGGTACCACGATTAGAAACTCCTTGAAAGACTCACTATCCAGCGCGCATCACACAGGGACTGGCACTGACTCTGCGATAAATCCGTATCGACATAACCGACACTCAACACATCCAGCTCAGTCATATTGAGGTTCAGCCCAACTCGCCAATCTAAATAGTGGCTATTGCTTGCGGCCATAGAACCTAAAAACAGTGCCATATCTTGCTGAGAAGCAAAAAAATTGCTCCCAAGATGCAGTACTAGACTTACATTAGAGAACAGTTGCGGTTCATAACTGGCATAAACATACTGAAAATCGTCCACATTCTCGCCAAAATAATCAGGAGAATAAACCAGCCCTAACTTAGCATCGGCGTAGCTTACCACAGCATAAATTTCGTTATAACTCAGGTCGGTATCGTCCTGAGAGTATTGGTAACGTATCACGCCTAGGTCCGTTGTTAAGCCATTACCCCAATCCTTGGCCCAGCCAGCGGACAAGTCGAGTTCTAAACTTCCATCCCCAAATTCGATGTTACTGCCCCAAAGCGAGCCATACCAGCCAGAATCATGGCTTAAGCTATACCCTGCTTGAACTGCAGGTCCTTCATCAGTTTGAGAAATACCGCGAAACGCATAATCACTGATGAGCATCACACTCCCTTGACTCTGCCAAGAGGCATTGCCCCCATGAGTCTCAGTGCTGGCAAGCGCGCCCATAGAGAGTGAAGATAACGCCATCATCACACCCGCACAGAGGCGTGAACAATTAATATGTAACATAAAAATTTATCCTTAAATTCAGTAGAATATTGTTTTATTGAGCGTGTTTAGCAATCTGGTCGAGAGCGAGGTTGAGCTTGAGCACATTGACGCGCGCTTGCCCAAAAATGCCCCACTGCGGTGGTTCGATAAATTGCGCCACTAAGGTCAACACTTGTGGTTCGGCTAACTGTCGAGCCTGAGCCACGCGCGCAACTTGCAGTTTGGCCGCTGCGGGTGAAATATGGGGATCCAGTCCCGCGCCCGATGTGGCGAGTAAATCCACAGGGATATCAGCGGCCTGAACGGATTCTCTGGCTTGGATTTCTTGGCTTGTTGCCATCACACGTTCACGTAACGCCGGGTTACTCGGCGCAAGGTTACTACCACCTGTCGCCATAGGATCGTAACCGACAGCGCTCGGCCGACTAAAAAAATAGGCCGGATTAACAAAGGGCTGAGCGATGAACTCAGAACCCATAGCAACATTATCCCTGTGGATCACACTGCCCTTAGCTTGTACGGGAAATAAAGCGCCACCGAGCTGAGTCACAGTGCCGGTATAGACAACACCACACACAAATAACAGGGCGAGACTGGCTCTCAATCCCATAACGGCATGCTGAGTTTTAGTGGTATATACGATTGAATTCATTACTGTCTCCTAGAGCATAAGGGCAATGATTGAGTCGAGCGCTTTAATGCCGACAAAGGGTAAAATCACCCCACCTAAGCCATAAATCAGCATGTTATTTCGCAGTAATTTTTCGGCACTTATGGGTCTGAGTTTGATGCCTTTTAATGCCAATGGAATTAAGGCGGGAATGATAAGAGCGTTAAATACGAGCGCTGCGAGTACGGCTGAGGTTGGGCTGTGAAGCTGCATCAGATCCAGTGCACCAATCGCAGGCAAAGCCCCCGCAAATACCGCTGGAATAATGGCAAAATACTTAGCCACATCATTAGAGAGAGAAAATGTAGTCAAGGCGCCGCGGGTGATCAGCAATTGTTTTCCGACTTCAACGATAGCCAGTAATTTAGTGGGATCTGAATCCAAGTCCACCATATTGCCAGCTTCTTTAGCGGCTTGAGTACCTGAGTTCATCGCAAGACCTACATCGGCCTGCGCTAATGCCGGCGCATCGTTAGTGCCATCCCCCACCATAGCCACTAATCGACCTTTGGCCTGCTCTGCGCGAATAAGGGCAAGTTTATCCTCAGGTTTAGCTTCAGCGACAAAATCATCAACCCCAGCTTCGGCGGCAATCACGCCAGCCGTTAGCGGATTATCCCCTGTCACCATGATGGTCCGCACACCGAGCGCTCTTAAACGGGCAAACCGCTCCGCAACGCCTGGCTTAATCACGTCACTTAAGGCTATAACCCCTAAAATGTGCGTGCCACTGGCGACGACTAAGGGAGTGCCCCCCTGCAAAGCCACTTTGCGGATAAGCGCGTTAACAGATTCAGGCCAGTGAATTTGATGCTGCTGCGCCCAAAACTGCATCGCATCGCCCGCGCCTTTAATACCTTGAATACCATCGGTTAAAATCACCCCAGAAACCCGAGTCTCCGGCGTAAAAGGGATAAAAGTCGCATCCGTAGGTTTGACGGGCAATACCGCGCCCAAATCTATGGCCAATTTGAGTACAGATTTCCCTTCAGGGGTGGGGTCATCGAGGGAAGACAGTACCGCCGCATCACGCAACATCTCAGCAGCAATGCCTTTCACGGGTAAAAATGCGGTCGCTTGACGATCACCGAAAGTGATAGTGCCAGTTTTATCTAGCAGTAACGTATCGATATCCCCCGCAACTTCCACGGCTTTACCCGATTTAGCGACCACATTGGCGGCTAAGGCGCGGTTCATGCCTGCAATACCAATGGCAGGTAACAAGCCACCAATCGTCGTTGGGATCAAACACACTAACAGCGCAATTAACATAGTGTAATCAAGGCTTGCACCGACGAAACCCGCCATGGGTGGCAAAGTCACCACCACGATGAGGAAAACCGCAGTCAATGATGCAAGTAGCACAGTCAACGCCGTTTCGTTCGGTGTTTTCTGACGCTTCGCCCCTTCGACCAGCCCAATCATGCGATCTAAGAAGCTATTCCCAGGATCGTTAGCAACCAGCACGGTAATTTCACCCGTAAGTACCTTAGTGCCGCCAATCACACCGGAATGATCTGTACCCGCTTCACGCAGCACAGCCGCAGATTCACCGGTAATCGCCGATTCGTTGATAGTGGCTATCCCTTCGATGATTTCACCATCGGCAGGAATATAATCACCCTGTAAAACCTTCACCTTATCGCCTTTGACAAGCAAAGTTGCGGATACTGATTCCAACTCACCGTGGCGTATGCGCCTCGCCTGCAAGGCCTCTTTCGCCGACTTTAAGCTGGCCGCTTGTCCACGACCCCTTGCCTCTGCCACGGATTCCGCAAAGTTAGAAAACCACACAGTAAGCAAAAGAATAAGGGTCGTGGCTAACTCAAAACCAACAGTCTCGCCATTGAAGAACTTTTGTCCAGTGATCAAAGCGGCGAGTAAAGCGCCCACCATCACCACGAACATCACAGGGTTGCCAGCCATACTCACTAAGGACATTTTCTTTACAGCACCGAAGGCAGCTTGCTTCACGCCGGCGCTATCTAATATTTGAGCAGGTTTATGCATGACTATTTCTCCAAACTCATAGTGGCAAGTTCTAAAGCTTCGCCAATAGGCCCTAATACCGCCGCAGGTAAGAAAGACAGGAAGTTAATGATTAAAATCACAGCAATAAGGGTGAAACAAAAGGTGGGACTCTCAAGCTTCAAGCTCGCGTTACTGTCGGGACTCACTCTTTTACTCGACATCATCCCCGCAATCGCCAGCGGTAAAAACAGCGGCAGGTATCGACCGAGCAGTAAGGCGATAACGCAACTGATATTCCACCAAGGCGTGTTATCACCTAAGCCTTCAAAACCCGAACCGTTATTAGCAAAAGCGGAGGTATATTCGTAAAAGACTTGCGAAATCCCATGAAAGCCGGGGTTACTGTTGCCCGTAATACTCGGGATAGCCACAGTGATCGCCGTCAAACCTAAGACGCACAAGGTAGGTAAAACTAATAGACTTCCCAAAAGGGTGATTTCACGGGTTTCGAGCTTACGACCAAATATCTCTGGCGTACGGCCAATCATCAATCCCGATAAGAACACAGCAATCCACACATAAACGATAAAGTTAACAAAACCGCAGCCAATACCGCCCCATATCGCATTGAGTAGCATGCCTGATCGCGTCATCAATCCCCCTATTGGATTGAAGGAATCGTGCATGGCGTTGACCGAACCGTTAGAGGTTTGTGTGGTAAAAGAAGCCCATAGCGCCGATAGCTCAGGTCCAAAGCGAACTTCTTTACCCTCCATATTAGGCCCTTGGGCGCTTAATCCCGCAAAGGCGGCGTTGGGTTGCAACTCGCTGTACACAGTTGCCCCAAGAAAACTGACGCTCAATAAACCCATAGCAACCAGAGCCATCAAGGTAAATTTTTTGCGTCTTAGCATTCCACCAGCCATAAAGACGACGGCCATAGGGATCAGCACTAAGGCAATGGTCTCGATTGCATTACTGACTGGCGTTGGGTTTTCTAGCGGGTTACTACTGTTGGGGCCATACCAGCCCCCGCCATTAGTACCTAACTGCTTAATGGCCACCATAGATGCAACGGGGCCAATCGGAACGACCTGCTCAGTAATAGGTGATGCAGAATCTAAGGTGTTCACTTTTTGCGCACCGTCAAAACTACTCGGTACGCCTTGCCAAGTCAGTAACAGCGCCACAATAGCCGCTAATGGCAGCATAAGTCTGAGTACACCGCGCACTAGGTCAACATAATAGTTACCCAGATTTCGAGCCTCGCCCTCTTTGGCGCTGTCATTATTCAACCCGCCTAACATTCCCCGCAAAATCGCCACACAAACAGCCAGCGCCATGGCTGGAGTGACAAATTGCAGCGTGACAATGACAAATCCTTGGGATAGATAACTGAGCTGAGCCTGCCCGGAATAGTGCTGTTGATTGGTATTGGTGAGGAATGACACCGCAGTGTGCAACGCCAGATCCCAAGATAATGGTCCTATACCATCGGGGTTAAGTGGTAACACATGTTGGAATTTAAGGATAAGAAACGCCAAAATGCCAAGTACCAAGTTGCTGATAAGAAACGCCGCACCATAAGATTTCCATGTCATCCCCGAATGGGCATTTACGCCTATAGCCCGATAAATCCACTTTTCAATGGGATTAAATAAACGATCTGAAAAATGGGACTGACCAGAGAAAACTCCTGTCATATAGGATCCCAACAGCCATGCGAGCCCAAGCGCAGTAGTAAAAATAAGGGTAATTTCAAACATAACGACTCCTAAAACTTATTAGGGGCAAACATTGCCACTGCTAAGTAGATGAAAAGTGCTATGGAAAGTATTAGAAATATCCAGTCCATATAATTTGTCCTTAAGAAAGTGAGTAACAGGACAAATATATGAATTAACCGCGTAAAGTCTCTAGAGTTCAAATGACTAATCCCGTAAAGAATACGTAAAAGTCATCATAATCAGTGGTAAATAAGGCCACAATAAACCATGGCATTAGCTATAAAAGTAAAATAAAAATGCCAGCTAGAAATACTAACTGGCATTAACACATGACCAAGCGATGATATTGTAGATTAATTAAGCTCTATATTTTTCATTTTATTATAGCTATCAGTCTTAATCTCTTTAAGTACACCTTTATTGTCATCAATAAATAATGCTTTTATATCATTCTGATTAGCGACGACTAATCCTTCTTGACTTCCTAAACATAATAGCGCTGTAGACCAAGCATCTGCTCTAGCCGGATCCGTTGCCAATACAGTTACAGATACTGTGTTATGGGTTACGGGTTTACCGGTTCGCGCATCAAGAATATGTGAATAACGCTGCCCTAAATGATCAAAATAATGACGATATGTACCCGATGTCATGATCGCTTGAGGGAAATCAATAAGCAGAACCTTTTGCATTGTTCGCTGTTCTGGCAGCGGTTTTTCAATCGCGATTTTCCAAGCAGAACCGTTGAGCTTACTGCCGTGTACGACCATTTCACCGCCAATCTCTACCAAATAATTATCGATATTGTATCGCTTTAGCACATCTGCAACTTTGCCTACGCTATATCCCTGTCCAATCGAAGATAAATCAAGATGTACCTCTGGCAAATCTTTAGTTAACATTTGATTATCAATACTTAAATGATGTAAGCCAACATAGGTTAATGTCTGTTGAAGTGCACTTTCTGTAGGAATAGTTAATTGATTATGGGTAAATCCCCACAAATCGAATAATGGTTTAATGGTCAAATCATAACAACCCTCCGTTTTTGAAGTGACCTCCTTGGCTATCCCTATGAGCCCTAAAATATCATCCCCGACCGCCATAGCGGAGTGCATACTGTTAAAACGAGAAATCACCGAATCTGAACGGTAAGTAGACATATGAAGATCTATTTCTGCCAATTGCCGCTCAATCTCGCGATTTATCTCTGTACTATTTAACTTGTCTTTACTCCAAAATGTCACATGCCAACTCGTTCCCTGCGCAAGGCCTTCTAACTTGGTATAAACTGGCGATTTCTGACACCCTACTAGCGTAATGAGTAATATACATGTTAATAACCATTTCATTTAATGACCCTCCCAGTCAATTCGACAAATCAACCATAAAATACACTTAAAATTAAAATCGCCAGAATGCCCGTGAGAAAATAATGAGTACAGGAAATATTTCTAATCGCCCAAAAAGCATAGCGACACACATCAGCCATTTAGCCGCATCTTTTAACGTGCCAAATCCAGATGCAGTGTCACCATAACCAATCCCCATATTATTAATGCACGCGGCGACAGTTCCAAAGGCGGTGGCAAAATCATGTCCAATGGCGACCAATCCCCATACAAAAACGCAAGTAAAAAATATGTACAGGAAAAATAATCCCCATACTGAGCGAATGACTCTGTCTGAAACGACTTGGCCACTGATCTTTGTCGTTAAAATGGCATTAGGATGAACCAATTGATGAATTTCTCGGATCCCTTGACGGTACAAAAGTAAAAATCTGACAGCTTTAATACCGCCACAAGTAGAACCAAAGCATCCACCAAAAAAGCTCGCGCCTAATAATAAAAGCACAATATGACTGGGCCAATTAGGATAACCTGCAGAGCCTAATCCATTGTCCGTCATAACTGAAACCGTTTGAAAAAATCCATGTACCAATGAATCTTTAATATCAAAAGTTTGAGTACGATTCAGCTCTAAACAAGCGATCCCAACAACGATAGATAATATGAGAATAAAAAATCGAACCTCCGCATTATACCAAATAGGCTTGAAGCTTCGCCGAACTAACACTATGTAGTATAAGGCGAAATTGATTGCTGCAAGTATTGAAAACACACCACCCACAAGCTCAATTGCAGCACTGTTATAATATCCTAAGCTGTCGCTATGTGTGGAAAATCCACCCAATGAAACGGTAGATAGGCTATGACATATGGCATTAAACCAATTCATTCCTGCAAGTTTATAAGCAACTGCACAACCTAAGGCAAGTACGCTATAAAGCCCCCATAAATTTCGAGCCGTATCCGCAAGGCGAGGCGTCATCTTTTCCTCTTTCATGGGACCTGGCATCTCAGATTGATATAATTTTGCGCCACCAATACCAAGAAATGGCATAATTGCAACAGCCAAAACAATTATCCCTAACCCACCAAGGAAATTAAGCTGTGCTCGATAAAATAAAATCGATTTGGGTAGTTCATCAATATCTGAAAAAATCGAGGCTCCAGTCGTCGTAATGCCAGACACACCTTCAAACATGGCATCGGTTAAACTCAAGTCCAATCGTCTATCAAGAAGAAAAGGTAATGCACTCATTAAGGAAAATATCAGCCAAAATAAACAAGCGACCATGAAGCCATCACGTTTTTGCAGATTTTTATTTTCCTCACTTGTCATCTTCCAACCGACCACACCAATAAAAAGGGAAAGGAGGAATGTGATTAAAAATGGAGTGATATATCCATCTTTATAAAATAATGCAACAGCGATAGGCATCAACATGGTGAAGCTATATATGACAATCAAAAAGCTACATAGATGAATTATGGTATGAAATCGAGAGCTAGATTTCTGTATTCCACTGACTGCAATCATTCCAACTCACCTTTAGATATTTATCGTGAAAGACTTAATGAATAATTTATTAGGTATCATAAAATACAAGCGCTCACGTCCTGTTCTAAAATTATATGCTATCGATAACAGAGTTAGGTTAGGAAATAGATCGTCCCCTAATACTCTTTGTCGTCTAAGGTGGATTGCAAGTTGACTTATCGTCGCGACAATGGCTATGACAATAAAAGTGATTAGATTGATAAAAACAGCCACATCTATCATTGGGAGAGAATAACAAGGAACATTAAATAAAAAATAAACACGAATAGCTTCAACAAATACAGCCATATACGTATATTGAAAACAACATTGAAGTGTAATCATAACGACAACGAGTTGGAGTACAATAATAATGCTTTAGATGACACCCTCCAAGAGGGTAAATACAAGCAAATAGCGAGTAGGCACTCAGAAATAAAGCTCAACCTAACAGAGAGTTTAAAAACACTTAGTTTGTCCATCAAAATGTAAGTCGTTATGTCATACAGATTTGCACTTTAACAGACGAAAACAATTCTGACGCGTAAAAAAAACGTAAAAAATACGGAAATTAACTTTAGATAGACGAAATTAATAACATTATACGTTTGAAATCCCCAATCAATTTAACTGGGGATGGCTAGTATCAATATGCTTAAATGGCTAAGGCTTGCTCAAGATCGGCAATCAAATCTTGAGGATCTTCGACGCCAATGCTCAATCTAATCAGGTTGTCATTCACCCCTGAAGCTAGCCGACTTGCGGCATCCATAGCAGCATGGGTGGTACTTGCTGGGTGACAGGCAAGACTCTCTAAGTCGCCTAAACTGACCGCTTGAGTAAACAAGTTCAAATGATCTAAAAACTGCGCCGCTCGATTAAAACCCCCTTCGAGCTCAATACTCACCATACCGCCAAAGGCGTTGATGGTTTCACTCAGAACTTGATGACCTTGATCCTCTGCTAGCCCTGGGTAATAAACTTTTGCAATGCTCGGATGGGTTGCAAGAAAAGCGGCGACCTTAGCCGCGCCCGCAAGATGAGCATCCATTCTAAGTGCTAAGGTACGTAAGCCTCGCTGCAATAAATAGGCTTCCTGTGGCCCAATCGCAGCGCCGATATGTTTAAGCGCTATAGTGCGAATAGGTTGCATTAATGCCTTAGGTCCAGCGACAACACCTGCGATTAAATCGCCATGGCCACTTAAATACTTAGTGGCACTGTGCATCACGATATCAATGCCATGTTCCAGCGGTTTGAATAAATACGGGGTTAAAAACGTATTATCACAAATGGTTATAGCGCCCACTTTTTCGGCGGCAAGCTTAACCTTACGGTAGTCACTGACTTTTAAGGTCGGATTGGTGATGGGCTCAAATAAAATAATTTTTGTTTCGGCGGTAATCTCTGCCAACAAATGATCATCGTCTTGATAACGGCGCACAGTAATACCCGCGCGGGTTAACGTTTGGATTAAAAATGCCGCAGTGCCACCATATACCGGGTCGATAAATGCGATTTCATCACCTTGACTGGCTAAGGCATAGAAAATACTGCTGATTGCCGCCATCCCACTCGCAACAACGAGTGCTTCATCAGCCCCTTCCAGTTGTGCTAATTGATATTCAAGCGCCTGCACTGTCGGATTCGCCATGCGACTGTAGATAAAGCCCGGTTGCTCACCTGCAAAACGGGCTCGACCATCCTCGGCACTACCGTAGGCGAAGGTGCTACTTTGATAGATAGGAGTTGTAAGAGCGCCCGTCGAGTTATCAGCGGCATAATGGGTGTGAAGTAATTTAGTTTTAAATTGCATAATAGATCCTAATAACCATTAAATGGCATGAGCGAATGAGGCGTAATGTGCTTGAGCAACGTCGGGATGAGAGCGTAAACGCCCTTTTAATACGTTCTGGCCCACTTGGTGGAAAAGAGGATTTAATGGATCGCTTGCCGGTCCTTGAGCTTGGTTCGCCAGATGCTTTGGCAAAGGTAACAAAGGAACTGTCGCATTCAACTGCGCCGCCATAAAAAAGGCGCACGAATAGCGCTCGACCCCAGCAGGCGGGCTTGCCACCCTATGGTTGGTTGCCTTTAAATACCCATTAGAAGCCAACTCAAGTAATTCACCTATATTCACCACAAAGGCGTCTTCTAATGGCGGTATGCTTAACCAACCGTTGTCAGTCTGAACCTCTAAACCGGATTGCTTATCTTGCAGCACTAAGGTCAAATAGCCAGGATCTTTGTGTGCCCCTACGCCTTGGCCAGAAGTCTGTCCATCCGCGCTGGGATAGCGAATAAGCTTCATATGCTGATAAGGACCCGCTTCAATCGTGGCATCAAAGGCGCTTTCTGGCTGCTCCAGCGCAACAGCTAAAGCCCTCAATAGTGTGACACTGGTATCGGCTAAATCCTGTTGCCATGCCAATAAAGTCGATTTCATCTGTGGTAATTGTGACGGCCATTGATTAGGCCCCTGTAGCTGCCACCATATAGGCACATCAGACTGCTGAGGGTTAGCCACTTCTTCTTGCATGATATCAAACTGTTCCCGTAAGTCCGGTTTCCCTAAGGTCAATTCACCTTGCAAACGGGTATAACCGCGAAAATGCGGTGTATTAGCCATTTTCACCGCAAGTTTATCTACGACGGGCAGCGCAAAGAAATCTGCCGCTAACTGAAGTACTTGCTGCTGTCTAGCAAGCTCAATGCCGTGGCCCGTGAGATAGAAAAACCCTATTCTTCTGGCAGCATCGGCAAGCTTAGTAATAAAAGCGTTACGACGTTGTCCACCGGCATGCCAATCACTTAAATTCAATATCGGTAATTGTTCCATCAATGACTCCCATTTAATGCATTGTCTGAGCCGGATTCTATGCCTTAATGGGTCGATGGATAATGAATTAATAACTATTTGATATATTAAACAGTAATAATAGATCTTTTAGATATATAGACATCTAGGCTTCTACACTGCTAGATTTGAATTTCAAAGGTTAAAACAGCGGTAATTATTAGGCCAACTCAAACCGCACCACTCAGATAAACATCATAAGCCATACTGCTTAATGATCTTTATCTGGTTATTTTTCAATATATTAGTACCATTAAGATATAAAAATAAAAGCGAGTCCACTTTTGCGGCACTCGCTTTTTAAGGTTTCGAAGTTTTAACGTTTCTAAGTCATGTCAGTTATAAACCTAGATGCTTCTACAAATGACATTATTGATCATGCCAAATTAGCACTTGGGCTGGCTCACCATTACTACGGGTGGCGCGGTACATACCTTCGGTATTAAATGGCGTAGCAATATTGCCACGCTGATCGACTGCAATCACACCACCCGAACCGCCAGCAGTGATAAGACGTTGATTAATAACTTCATCTGCAGCCTGAATGATAGATTTTTGCTGATATTTCACCTTGGCACAAATATCCCCCGCGACGAGGTAACGGATAAAGAATTCACCATGACCCGTTGCAGATACGGCACAAACACCGTTTTCAGCATAAGTGCCAGCACCAATGACAGGAGAGTCACCGATACGACCAAAGCGTTTTGCCGTCATACCACCGGTCGATGTACCTGCAGCTAAGTTACCCTTTTTATCTAAGGCGACAGCACCAACGGTACCAAATTTGTAATCGAGGTCCTTCATCTCAACATTAGCAACTTGTTCAGATTTAGCCGCAACTTGCAGTTTTTGCCGTGTATCGAGTAATTGCTGATAACGCTCGTCAGTATCAAAATGATGGTTTGGCACTAAAGTAAAGCCTTGAGTCAGGGCAAATTCTTCCGCTCCTGCGCCCGAGAGCATCACGTGCTCAGATTTATTCATCACGGCCAAGGCTAAGTCAATTGGATTGGCAATATGACGCACTCCAGCGACAGCACCGGCATTCATCGTTTTGCCATCCATAATGGAGGCATCTAATTCATGTCCGCCGTCATAGGTGTAAACCGCGCCTATACCAGCATTAAACAGAGCACTATTTTCAAGGATATTAATTGCGGTTTGTACTGCCACTAAGCTGTCACCGCCCTCCTCTAAGACTTTTGAGCCTTTATCGACCGCTTCCTTTAACTTATCTTTGTAGGCTTGGCGTTGTTCAGGGGTGAGATTAGCTTTAGAAATCGTCCCCGCACCGCCGTGGATCGCAATGGCGAACGGTTTATCATTGGCAAAGGTGTTATGTGACATAAAAAGTAGGCCCGAAATAATTAAACTAAAGGTGGCTAATTTTGTTTTCATTCTTTACATCCCCTTAAAAAGTAGCGTCCTTTGTAACCATTTCATCGTGTAATTTCAATCATCTCCTTGCCTGTTGGTTTTATTCTGGCGACAATGATGCCAAATCACAGGGACTATAAAGTGCAGCCATTTTTGCAAATCACCTCACATTACATTCGTCTTTGCTTGTTTCTGAGTCTGATTTCAGTCACATCAGTCGCGGCAGCAGATGATTTTATCAAATTATCTGTTACAGGCGTGAATGAAGCGCTTCGAAGCAACATAGTTGCTCACTTAGGCGCTTTACCTGAATCTGAGGTGCAGCGCCGTGCCTTTTTGTTTAATGTCGATGACAATATCAGCACCGCCTTAGAATCCATGGGCTACTATCACGGTGAAGTAGAAGAGAAGCTGATTGAGCATGACAAGGGACCGTGGGAATTAAAACTTGAAATCAGCCCCGGCGAGCCAACCATTGTTCAGTGGGTCGATATTAATTTTAGTGGTGAAATGCTTGATGACCGAGCCTTCGATCAATGGCTCGCAAAGGTCAACATTAAACCCGGCGATGTGTTAAATCACGGTGTTTACAGCGACGTAAAATCGCAACTCGTCACCTTAGCCTTGGCACGAGGTTACTTCGATGGCGAATTTACTGAATCACAAATTAAAGTTAACCGCGATATTAATACCGCACAGGTAAGTTTGCATTTTGATTCAGGCAAACGTTACCGATTTGGCCAAGTCAGTTTCGATGGCCATAACTTAGAACCCGATATATTAGAGGATCTTATCCCCTTTAAAGAAGGTGCTTCATACTCAACTCGCCGTGTAAGCGCCTTGAATCGTCAGTTATTAGATACTGGTTATTTCGCCAATATCAAAGTGATCCCGCAAATCGATAACGTCGAAGATAACCATATTCCAATGCGAGTCGAATTAACGCCTAAGGCAAGTCACGCAATTGAACTTGGTTTTGGTGGTGATATTGGCAAAACAGATCAAGCCTTTGATCCGAGGGTGCGCGTGACTTGGCGTACACCACAAATCAATAAATATGGGCATTCCCAAGAAACCAGTCTCGAATGGTCGCCCGATAGACCAAAGTTATTAACCACTTATACGATTCCGCTCACACATCCCTTAGACGATCAATTAAAGATCCGCCTCGGTTTGCTGCGGGACAAATACGGTGTGACTCAAGTATATGATGCCGAGAATCGTGATTTTAGTAACACAGGCCAGCTCGAGTCGACTAAGTACCTTCTGGGGCTATTACGTCAGCAAAGACTAGAAAATCAATGGCTAATGAGTTATTCGTTGGAGGCCATACGCGAAGAATATACTCAGTCTGACGTCGATTATATGCCGTCATTTTATCTGGCAGGAATTAACTTTTCTCGGACTAGCCGGGGGGATAACTCACTGGATCCTAAATCCGGGTTTAGACAAATTTACAGCCTAGACTATGCCGATCCCTATTTAGGATCAGAAACCCGCCTAGCACGCTTGCAAGCTAAATTTAAATGGATTGATACCTTCTTCGATAACCACAGAATCGTCGCTCGTATTGATTTAGCCGCCAACTTAGCTAACGAAAATGATCTTGCCTCTATCCCACCATCACTACGCTATTTTGCCGGTGGCGATCAGAGTGTCCGCGGTTATGGTTATCAAGAACTCGGCCCCTATTTAGACTATGTTGCTGACGATGGAAAAACCAATCGCGAGGTTATCGGTGGTCGCTATTTAATGGTTGGTAGTTTGGAATATCAATATTATGTGACCCCCACTTGGCGGGTCGGCACATTTATCGATGCAGGTAACGCCTTCGATAATAATCAATTTGAACCTGTCGTATCTGTCGGTGGCGGTATCCATTGGATCTCCCCGATTGGTCCAATCAAATTAGATTTAGGGGTCGGATTGAAAGAAACTGAGACCATTGAAAGATCATGGCGAATTCACCTAACCATGGGGACAGATCTATGAGCCAGCCCCCAGAGCATAATAAGCCAAGCGAACAAGATATCGTTGATAATCCCATCATTGAAGCCAATGAAGCCGAAGCCACTGAAACCATAGTGACCTCTGTCACCCCATCGATGTCATTCATTCAAAGACTATGGCGGCAGTTCAAACTCTGGACTCGGATTATTATCTATGTGCCATTAGGGCTTTTAGTGTTAATCGCCCTATTACTCGGCACTGAATTTGGCTCGCGCATTACCGTGGGTTTAGCCGATCAATTTGTACCCGATCTTGAACTGACTTATACCTCTGGTTCTATTAACAAAGACTTAGCCCTATCTCACGCGGCTTGGTCTATGGCCGGAATGAACGTGCAACTTGAGGATCTGCATTTACTGTGGCAACCCGCCTGTTTGCTACAAAAACGCTTATGCGTGAATAGCTTATCTGCGGCCAAAGTCGATGTCACTATTGATACCCTAGCGCTTTCTGCAGACTCAAACGAAGCGCCAGTCGCGCCACTTGATGAAGAACCCAGCGAGCTCCTATTACCCTTTGATATTGTTTTAGATTCTGCTGAACTCAATGGCGTTAATATCCAAGTGGATGATATGCAATTTACCGCTAATCGTCTTAACGCAGAAGCACAATGGTTTACCGAAGGTTTGTCGGTTAAACAGCTATCCAGCGAAGGATTATTCGTACTGATCCCTGCATCAACCGATGTAGCAACACAAACTAGCACGGCAACGGTAACGAATGCAGCAGATCCCAACACGGCCACGGGAACAACACCGACACCATCGGCCAGTCCGTCGCTACCAAAAGAGGCTGAATGGGCTTTAGCACAATTGCCACAGGTATTTATGCCTTTCCCTGTGACGGTCAATGCCCTAACGCTAGACAACACCACACTGCAAATCGGCGATCGTAAAGATGTTTTTAGCCATGCAGAACTACAAGGCAGTTTCCGTGAATACCAATTGACCTTACACCATCTCGCCATTAGCCACACCGATGGCAGCGCCGATATCACAGGCAGCCTAACACTGGATAAAGATTATCCACTCGATTTAGAGGCAAATCTCACCCTTAACCAACTAGTCGAATTGCCAGAGCTCACTCATCAAGTATTAACGTTAAAGCTGAGCCAAAGTTTAGGGCAACTTCAGGTGAATGCCGTCGCCAAGGGCGATGCCGACTTTACGCTAGATGGCCAAATAACACTGCAAGACCCTAACCTGCCCTACAAGGTGAAACTTGAACAGACACGGCTTCAGTGGCCACTGAAGAACCCTCAATACTCGGTAAGCAATGCCACTCTCGATAGCCAAGGCGACCTCAATCGGCAAGAGGCGAGTCTTACTGGCAAACTGATCACACCCTTTCACAAAGTGCTCGACATAGACACTGACATCCAACATCAAGATGCTAAGTTAACCATCAATAACCTTGATGTAATGGGCGCGATTGGTAAGGTCAAACTCACAGGCGAACTCGATTATCAAAAAGCCATTAGCTGGAACGCCAATCTCTGGATCAATGACGTCAAATTGCAAGAAATACAGCTGCCACAAACGGATACAGCGCAAAGTAAAACGGGTTTACCGGACAGTTTGATTTCAGGAAAATTACGCACTAAAGGCTCATTTACAGACCCCCGTTGGCAAGTATCCCTGAGCGATACTGAGCTCACTGGCACTTTGCAAGGTTATCCCTTCGATATTACAGGGGATATCAGTGTGAATGATTCCCTGTATGTCAGTGCTAAGGGGCTGAACGCCAAAGTACTAGGTTCAACTCTGGCACTCAAAGGCGAAGCCAATGCCAACTGGAATCTCCAAGGTGAATTACAAGTGCCCGACTTTGGCCTGTGGTTACCTAAGGCCAGCGGCCAACTACAGGCGCAGATCAATGTCACTGGTGACGAGAAACACCCCCAGGTCGAGCTTACAGCGCAGCTGGCAGAACTTTACTATCAAAACATTAAACTGCAGGAATCTAATTTAAAGGCCTATTACAAGCCGCTAGATCAACATGAATTTGCTATCTCGCTAAAATCAAAAACCTTACAGATTGCAGAACAAAATTTAGATACAGTGACACTCGGGGCGAAAGGTACCATTAACGCTCAAAAACTCACTCTCAACGCCACGGGCGATCTTGGGCTCGATGCAACGATGAGCAGCCAATACGATGTGAAGAAGTCACGACTACAGCTCGATGTTGATCGTTTAAATCTCAACACGCCCGTAGGCCTATGGCAGCTCGATAACACCATTAATCTGGCTTGGGACCAAATCAAGAATCAAGGCAGCATTACGCCCTTTTGCCTCATGAATCCCAATAGCCGTATCTGCCTAAACAGTAATACACCAATAGGTAAAAAAGGCAGTGCACAGGTGAGCTACTCAGGTAATCCAGGGCAATTACTTGTCCCAATATTACCAACGAATATGCGTTGGAATGGCCCTGCATCGCTATTAGCCAATGTTGCATGGGCTGCTGGCCGTAAGCCTACTGCCGATGTGAACTTTGATTTTGCTCCCGGCAGCATTATGCTCAAACGGGATAAAAATCGTGAAGTCACCATTAATTACCAAAACCTGTCATTAAAAGCGACCTTAGATGCAAAACGGCTGGCGACGGTTTTAGATTTTGAATCAGAAGGCGTGGCCAGTTGGCAGAGTGAGATTAACGTCAATGTCACACCTGATCGCACTCTGTCAGGTTATGCCAATATCAAGCAAATCAACTTGCAGCCACTTGGGGAGTTTTTCCCTCAATTAAATACAGTGCAAGGTTTGCTAACGAGTCAACTTAACTTTGCGGGTAGTCTAGATGCGCCCGAAGTATCGGGGAGCATGGCCTTAACTGAGGGCGCCTTAGCCCTAACTGCAAACCCAACATTAATCGACAAAATTGACATGTCGATGTCATTTGCGGGTCAACAAGCGCAGCTTAAGGGACGCTGGATGATGGGCAATGGTTTAGGTAGAGTGAATGGTCAACTGCAATGGCCCCAAGGTCAATTTAGTGGCGAGTTAGCCCTCGAAGGCGATAAGCTCGCCGTGATCCAACCGCCACTGGCTATTCTCGATGTCTCCCCCGAGATCAACTTAACCTTCAACAGTAAGCAACTGGCAGTAAAAGGAAAAATAGCAGTACCTTCTGGCAACATTAAAATTGTGCCATTAGCGGAAGGCGGTGTCGCAGCCTCCGAAGACGTGGTATTTGACGACTCCATTGCCGCCACTCAGCCTAAAACTAGCCCCTACGCCATCGTTGCAGATCTGAATATCAGTGTGGGGAACGAACTCAGAATTGATGGTATGGGCCTCAAAGGTAAACTCCAAGGGACCTTAAAGCTACAGCAGCAAGCTTTCCGTCCTCCTTTGCTCTTCGGTAATATCAAAGTCAATCAAGGTAGCTACAAGTTTATGGGCCAAACCCTAAAAATCCGCACTGGTGAAGTGCAATTTGTGGGGCCAACGTCATTACCAAACCTGAATATTGAAGCAATACGGGAAATTAAGACTGAAGACTTAGTGGCAGGTGTACGCGTCACAGGCACGCCATCACGCCCAGTGGTGACCTTATTCTCCAATCCCGCCAAAGAGCAGGCCGAAATCTTGTCTTACATTATCAAAGGCAGTGGCTTTAACAGCGCCAATAATGAGCAAAATAACTCGCTGATGATGGGGGCTGCACTCGGTTTAGGATCACAGGTGGGCGGTGGCGCAATTAACAACCTAGGGAATACCGCGACAGGACTCATTGAAGAGTTTGGTTTCTCTAACGTGCAACTCGACACTAATGATGAAGGGCGTGTGGCGATCAGTGGCTTTATCGGCGATAACTTAATGGTGAAATACGGAGTAGGTGTATTTAACCCTGGTTACGAAATGACAGTCAGGTATTACTTACTCTCACAACTCTATCTAGAAACCGTGTCAGGCACTTTAGGCCAATCACTTGATATCTATTACAACTTCAATATCAAGTAACCATATGAATACCAAGATATTGACACTGAAAACTCTAGCCAAACAATCTCAAAATACGCGTTACAGTATGTTGAGGTTGTTTGGGTAAAGCCTAAGTGTCTACCCATAAATACAAACAACTAAAAATCAGCCACAAAAAAAGCGCCCTTAGGCGCTTTTTGCTTCAGTTACGACAATTAAGCGTAAACGAAGTCAACATGTTCAATGATTGGCTTGAACACGTGGCGTTGCATAGCTTGTGCACGAACACCCACTTCTTTACCATCAACAACGATAGTCAGAGTAGAAGTGTAGAAGTCAGCATTAGCTTGAATGTTAATGATATCTTTGTGATCAAAAACAATAGAAACTGGCTCTTTGCCTTGGCCATAAATAACAGCAGGTACTTTACCAGCATGGCGTAGGCGGCGGCTCGAACCTTTCCCTATTTCAGTGCGGGTTTGTGCTTGGATAGTGTAAGACATGTGTTTCTCACTTAAATTTAGAGTAAAAAGTTGCCGGCATTTTCGACCAATGACGGCTCATATAAAGCGCGCGAATACTAACATAGATACCCAAGGCGCACAAGAATACCGCAAACCCTCTATTTATCGGCGTCAGCGTTAGCAAAACAGACCGCTATTTATCAAATTGAGGAACTTGTATCTTGGCTGTTACGGCAGAGAAAAGGCTTTGATCTCAAACAAAAAACACGAGATCTAGATCACACTGGGAAATTGAGAAGCCTGTTAAGCTCGGGCAAATTTCGATAACTGCTGTGTCAAAAAATGCGTCATGCGCTATACCAGTTACAACAAGAAAATAGACTTTCATGCCAACTGGCCCGTGAACTCGTCTCTCTTATCGAAACCGTTCCTTATCAGCAAAATACCCTCGAATTAAAATTCTTAGAATTGCTTGCCTGCACCCAACAAAAAAACCGCAGCTTGATCTTACTTATGCAAATTATTGAGTCTGTCGATATTGAGTCACAGAGGCAAAGACAATATCAATTTTCACAACGTCTCAGCCTATTGATCTGTGATTGGCAACAACATAGAGAAATGAACAAACTCAATCAACAATTTATCCCGCTGCTCAGACATTACTTGATCGAATCGCAAGCCTTGGAACAAGATTTTTATCAGCAGATCCAACAACAGATCATTGCTACCAGTGCCTTACCGGACCACAATCGACGTGCACAAAGCCAGAATTAGGGTAATAACCCACACCACCGAGTTTCAGGGATAAAGCCGCTTCTCTGAGGGTTTTTAGTTTAACGCTAGGGATCGCTATGTCCATCGCCATGCCGCGCATGTGATAACTCTTCTTAGCAACTCCGCCACTGTGGCTCACGAGCATGGCATTGGTTTTTGGTGAACGGTAACCGGAAATCACATGGATTTCATCGTTGGTATTCAAGGTTGTTTTGAGCGAGTGGAGTAAATCAAATAAGCGCTTATCCATAGGTGCTGCCACATTCTGACGATGATCCCGCAGCAAATGATTAAAATTGTCTAACACCTTGCTCTGATAATGACCATCTACCCAGTAACTACCGTCATCGCGCTCGCCAGTATGACGATTAAACAAACTTAACTCGCGGATCCCTTTGGTTGAACGGCTGGCAACCGCTTTTGAGGGAATAAAGGAACATAATGCCACACCACTAAGGCCTAACAATAACTGCCTACGGGCAGGACATATTAAAGTCACATGATCACCTTTTGTATGCTTTTTGGTCACTAGTAAGGCAAATTATACTGAATAAGCCCTAAGATCAAGTTTTGCCAACCCCATTCTGAGTAGGATTTCAAAATGCCAAGCGAGTTCAGATGCTTATCTTGCTCAACTTTACAGCACAAAAACGTTAATGTTGTTCCAAAACCGTGGCAGGCACAGCATTCGTCAGCTCAAGCTCCAAATGATAAATGTCGCGACGGTATTGATCCTGCCCACTATCGTCTAACCATGCAGTCCAGTAAACCAGATGCACTGGCAGCTTTTCGGAAAGTGAAAACCACTGAGGCTCAGTAATACCAGGGGCTAACTTGTCCCATAAACGTTTGTCTTTTACTAAATGCTCTTTAAACCACTGGGCTAATTCAGTGGCTTTTTCAATACGAATACACCCAGATGATAGTGCCCTATCGTCCTTTTTAAAGAGACTTGGCTCAGAAGTTCCATGTAAATAGACACTGAAACTGTTATCAAAGTGAAACTTATATTTACCTAATGCATTCTTCGCCCCAGGGCGTTGTACAAGCTGATAGGGAAACGAAGCGCTGGCTAAGGCCTGCCATTCCTCTGGCATGCGTTGTACCCGTTGACCGTTATAATCGTACACATCAAATTGACGTTCATTAAGATAATGACCATTTCGCTGAATTTGCGGCAGAATGTCCCGCCGTAAAATGCTGCTAGGCACTCGCCAACTGGGGTTAAGCACCACGCTAGAAATCTGACTGTCCAAAATCGGTGTTTGCCGAGAAGATTTACCCACAATGACCTTGGAACTTAACACTGGCGTACCATTATCGACCAACGTCATCTCAAAAGCGGGCACATTAATCAGCAAATAACTCGGCTCTAATTTACGTTCAAACACTCTTTGTCGAATAGTGTTTTTAGCTAATAGTACCGCCCTCGCCCTTGGCGATTGGTTCACCCAAAATAAGGTCTGCTTACCTATCACCCCGTCCTGTTTTAGCCCATGCTTTTGCTGAAAGCGCTTAATGCCAATCATAAGTTCTTCGGTATAAACTTGATTCACTCTAAGCTCAGTGGCTAAGTCTCCCAATATCCACACACGCTTTGCTATGGTATCAACGATTTGATGACTCATTCCTAAGGTTAACTTTTCATCTAGCACTAAAGTTTCCCATGGTTCAATTGTGTCCAATTGCACTAAATGGGCGATTTGCTTAAGCACCCTTTGATATTGGGGATCCTCTGGAATAACGGATGAAACCGTCTCTGGGGCTCCAGCGTTGTTACATTCAACGGATGTCATCACATAATGCCAGTAACCGGTAACATCAGCTTGGATTCGTACTAAATCAGCAGTAGATAAGGTATTAGGAGAAAGTGTTAAGTCACGATAATGCTGACCAAATACCGGATTAACGCCTGCGAGATCCAATAGCAACACCTGTGGCACTAAGGCCGCAAGCGGCAGCACAGCAGTAAGATCTTCAGTTTTACCCTCAAGATTTGGCTGCGCAGCAATACTCGAATTTGATGTCAGGGATTGAGCGCCATCAGCTGCACCTACCTTTGGCACTAAAATTATTGGAATACAGAAAAAAAAGGCTGAGTAATAGTTGCGCTAGATTACGCCTCGTCGGCATAGGGTTAATCTGCAATGCTTTCAAGTTCGCGATGTGGAACTCCTGCTCTATCAATTTGAGTTCTCTCACGTTTAGCGTTACACGCATGGATGGGGGCAAATAGCGAATGATCTTTTTCAATATCATAAATACTCCCTTAGCTATTTTTAAGGTCACCTGAGAGCCAGCGGTAATATCAGTCAACAACACTATGATATAACTATTCCATGGAGATCAATTAATTACTAGGGGTTAACTCAAGATAACAAAAAGAAAAATGCCACTGAGGTCGTCAGTGGCATTGATATCAAACAAACTCGCATAAATATGCTGAGCAAGTGCTCGTTAGCAAAAAGACACGAGATCTTCTTCGACAAATTGCTCTGGTAATTTCTGTAGGCTACGTAACATCAAAGGATTTGCCAACACCATCGCCATTTCTTGACGATTGAGTAAAGCTAATGCGCTCTGTTGACAACGAGCTTCATGCACCTTCACATGTACTATGGCTTCCATCGCTTCAATTGGTGTACCCGCAGCACGCAAAGGCTGTTTATCCACCATGGCTAAATGCAATTCCATCAACGCAGGGTCTTTAAGTACCTGTGCTAACGTCCAAGGCTCAGCAATGTGTCTTTGGTAAGCGGCGCGCGCTTCTTGCGCTTGCAGACAAATTTGCGCAGGGTTACGTTCTTCTGGTGTTGCAAGAATACCGGCACGCTTGAACACTTCGCCAATTTTGACTGAACCTGTCCATGCAGAAATTGGCACAGCAATCCACAGACCGATCAACGCCGGACTCATCCAAGCTAACAAAGTCAAAGAATCCAAAATAGCCGCATAACCTAACATCACACCTGCCAGCATATGCCAGCGGTGACGATAAATTAACGTCATCCAAGGCATACTGCCGTCATCACGACGTTGCGGCGACCAACCACTGTCCCGCCCCATCAGAATTGACATCACAGCACCACAATGGATAAACATCATGATAGGTGCAATCAGCGCTGAAAGTATGACCTCAAAGATTACACTAAATATCGCTTTAATTCGACCACCAACACTGCGAGCAAACTCACCGTCTTTAAGCAGCAACAAGACACCAAATACTTTAGGGCCAAACAAAACCCCCATAGTAATGTAGAACAATCTTAATGCCCTATCCGAGTCCATGATGGGCCAAGTCGGGAACAGTGAAAATTGATCGGTGAAATATTCAGGTCGAATAAAGTGTGCCTGCAAAGCCAACATCAAACCGGTCAAAATCAACATCAACCAGAAAGGAGATGACAAATAAGCCATGATACCCGTCAGTAAATGTAAACGGCTTACCCAGTGCAAACCTTTAGTCGGCAAAATACGCGAATGCTGCAAGTTACCTTGGCACCAGCGGCGATCACGCACGGCTAAGTCGATAATCGACGGTGGACATTCTTCGTATGAACCCGGTAAGTCATAGGCAATGACCACACTCCAACCCGCACGGCGGATCAGCGCAGCTTCAACAAAGTCATGGCTCATGATGTGACCACCAAAAGGTGGCTTACCCTTAAGGTTGGGTAATCCGGCCGCGGTCATAAAGGCTTCGGTGCGGATTATGGCGTTGTGGCCCCAGAAGTTACCTTCTTTTTGTACCCACCAGCCTAACCCGGTACCAATTACCGGACCATAAATACGCGCCGCAAATTGCTGTAAACGGGCCATTAAAGTGGTGCCATTGATCAACGACGGAATCGTTTGGATCAAACCCGCATCAGGATCGGCCTGCATGCGCTGAGCTAAGCCAGTGATGGTTGAAGACTCCATCAAACTGTCGGCATCAAGCACTAACAAGTGATCATAACGCGACCCCCAACGACGGCAAAAATCGGCTACGTTACCCGCTTTACGGGCGACGTTTTTACGACGGCGACGGTAATACACCCGCGAATGCTTATGGGTTTCTTGACGTAACACCAGAAACGCCTGCTCTTCGAGCAAAGCAATATCGGGATCGGTAGTATCACTTAAGATAAACCAATCAAAAGCATGACCATGACCCGTTTGCGACAAGGTTTCAGCCATCACTGAAACCGCCGAGAATACCCTATCAGGAGATTCGTTATAGGTCGGCATCAAAATCGCGGTTCGCGTATGCAGTTCAGTCACTTGTAAATCTTTTGCCCGCGGTTTTCGCAGTAAAATTAAAAAACCTGCAATACCGCTACAAAACGCCAAAGCAATCCAGCAGAAATTAACCGCAAACAGCACTAGCACTAAATATTCCAGAGGAGTAATTCCGCCAATGCTAAATACCGCCCCCATTTCATAGATAGCAAACAAAGATAATAATAAAGCCCCACCCACCACAAACACACGACGGTAGGTACGCGAGCGTACCCCATCAGCCACAGTGCTACGGCGAGGGAATCCCTCTGGCATCTTACTTAAATTTTGGGGTTCCATAGCGCCAGGCCGTTCATTTGGCATAGCACTACCACCCACGAGGACTTCCGTCTCGAGTACCGAGTTATCGGATACAGTCATATCATGTTGCTCCGTCATGAACCTTACAGCGTCCAGCGATAGAGCCAGGTTTCAACCTGACGAGGAGTTGGGAACTTAAGTTCAGCGCGCAGTTCGATAAGATCTTTATCTTCTGGCTCTAATTCAAAAGCTAAGCGATAGCCATTTTTAGCGGCATTACGGGCAATCACCACGTTCGTGACCACACCACTAGAAGCTTCAACTTTAGCGACTGGCATTTCATCTGTCATCGGACCTTCAACTTGATAGTCGACCACAAATAAACGTCTTGGAGTCGCTTTAGCAATATCGGCACGACCACTGGCAGAGCGAGAAATATGTACAGCACCGACTTTCGCAGCAGGTTCTTCACCCCAACTCATGCGATAGGCAAAATGAAATTCACCGCCAGCAGGAATAGGCTGACGTGGTTTCCAATAACTAACAATGTTGTCATGAATCTCAGACTCTGTCGGAATTTCAGTCAACACCACAGAACCTTGCCCCCAATTACCCACAGGCTCAATCCATAGGCTTGGGCGACGTTCGTAATGGGCTTCTAAATCTTGATATGACGCATAGTCACGCTCACGTTGGATCAGACCAAATCCCTGAGGCGAGTTGTCAGAAAACGCACTGACTTGTAACTGACGTGGATTAGCCAATGGGCGCCATAAATGCTCACCACGACCATTTAACATCAATAAACCATCAGAATCATGTACTTCAGGTCTAAAATCATCGGTGTCGTGACGACCATTGAGTGAATGTAAGAACATGCTAGTGCTTGGTGCTAAACCGACTTTGCTCAGCTCAACACGAGGAAACAGTGTCGCTTCTACATCAATCAAGGTGTTATCACCGGGACGGACAGAGAAAGTATAGGCACCTGCTACGCTTGGGCTATCTAACAAGGCATGCACAACAATCAAGTTGCTGTCATTGTGTGGACGCTCAACCCAGAAGGCGCGAAATATCGGGAATTCTTCCCCTTCAGCGTCAGCCGTTTTTAACGCCAAACCGCGGGAAGATAAGCCATAGGCGTTACCTTTACCTAAAGCACGGAAATAACTCGCACCTTGGAATACCATAAGCTCGTCAAATACACCGTTCGTATTCAATTGGTTATGAATACGGAATCCTGAGTAGCCAATGTCATCATTTGGTAGCGCTTGAGTAATCACTTCACCCGCGGTGAAATATTTAGGCTCATAGGCTAAGTGCGTTGCATTCTGACCTTCTACAATCGCAATCTCGATCAGATCTTGAAAATAGAAACCACGGTGGAACATTTGCATTTGAAATGGCACGCCCTGATCACGCCAAATAGACGCAGTCGGGTTAAAACGAATATCTCTGTACTCATCGTATGACAGTTTAGCAAGGCCAGCTGGCAAAGGATCTTTGAGGGTCACATAAGGTTTCGCTGCCAAACGTTTTGCAATCTTCACGACAGTTTCGCTATCAAAAGCGCCTGTCTTAGTGAATCTGATTTGATTTTTTGTACTGGGCTGAGAAATCACTTTCGGTGGAGTAACCACAGGAACTGCCTCGGCGGGTTTTGTCTCTTCAGCGTACGCGACACCAGACAGGGCGACTACAGCGCCTAGCGTCAGTGAACATATGAGTGACGAATAAGGTTTGGACGATGGGCAACGCAACAAGCTAACCATAGATAGGTAACCTAAAAAATAAACTAAGAAATCAATGTTTTTTATGTATACAGTGAATTTTTTTCACTCTGATTTAGGGATGAAAAAAAACAGTTGCTTACATATCGCGAAAGATATCAGAAGGAGAAAAAAACTCATAAATAAAGATGCAGTTAACCCCTTCTACACAATACTATTTGAGAATAAGCTTATACCAAAAATGAATATTAAAATAACATTATCATGCTTATTTCTGTTTTCAAAGTTACAAAAACAAATTAAGTGATCCAAATGCTACATTATTGAAAGTAAAATGAGCCTTTTTACGCCTCAACTAAGTGTTGATGATCTTAGATGAAATATCACAATAAGCGAATCAATCTGTTGGTAAGCCTAAGGATTAACACTAAGACAGCAGGAAAATTCAAAATTTTACCCGCTTAAATGTATCAAAACAACTGAGCTGATGTCACTGAAACTGCGGATCTATTTTAACATTTCATTGCCTGAACTATTTTGGCAGAAAAAGTGTCACAGATAATCCACCTTGATCCCTAGGCGCAATCACTAAACGACCTTGGTGCAATTCTATGATGTGATAGCAGATAGACAAACCTAATCCCGCGCCTATGCCTTCATTTTCATTCACACGATAAAAACGTTCTGTCGCATTGGCAATCTGCGGCTCTGTCATGCCTTGGCCTCGATCCGCGACACAAATACCGATTTCATCATCCAAAGCATGGGCCGACACTGAAATTTCCGATTCCTGTGGGCTGTATTTACAGGCATTTTCGATAATATTCTTCAGTACAAGCAGCAAATAAAAACGATCACAGGTCACCGTTAGATTGGATGCGATATCGATATTCCATTCATAATCTGTGATTTGTGGCATTAATTGATTAAGCGCATCTTCGACCATAGGCAAAATGGCGTGGGATGACACATTAAGCTCATTAATCGAGTCCACCCTTGCTAATACGAGTAATTGTTCAACGGTATGACTCATGTGCACTACGCCAGCATCTATCGCAGCTAAATGGAAATTCTGCTGCGGATCATCATCAATCAGACTCTCTAAGCCATGTTGATGTAATTTAATCACAGATAATGGCGTTTTAAGCTCATGGGCCGCATCGGCGCTAAAACGACGCTCACGGGCGATAAATCGCGCGATACTATTGATATATAAGTTCAATGCGCGCCGAACAGGGACTAATTCTTTAGGCAATGACATAGTCAACGGGGTCAAATCGTTGGGTGCCCGTCCAATTAATTCTCTTTCAAAGGTTTTTAATGGCCGAAACAAGAGATAAAACAAGAAGCTAACAATAATTAATGTTAAAGGCACTACCATCAAGGGCACGATAACGGCATTATGCATGATTTGCGATACAAGCTCTTGGCGTACTTCATCCTGTTGAGCAGTGACAATCCAAACATGATTTTTAACCGAAAAAAAACTGAACACATGCCAGAGTTCTCCTTCGAACACTTTCTTATGATAACCCTGTACGAATCGACTGATAGGTTGATGACCAATATTATCCGATAAAACTAAGGCTTCACCCGCCTCACTCCAGATTTGAAACGCCAATTTATGCTCATAGGCCAGTTTCAGCGCATCGGCCTTTTCGGCAAAGGAACTGATCTGGCTATCGGGAACGTGGAGCACTTGGGGTATGACGAGATCCTGAGCTGTTGTATTGGGCTCAGTATGATAGAACAACTCCAACATTTTAGCAGTTTGGAGCATTTGCGCATCGAAGAGTTCTTCGATTTGATGCTTAGAATCCCGAGTACTCAACCAGCTAGACACAGCGACGGATACTGAAATACCTGACAAAATTAATAATGTCAGTACCAAACGCAGTGAATACACATCTAGCCCCTTTAATCGAATCACTTCTTTTTCCTAACGACTATGCTTCAAGTCATCACTGCATTATCAGTACCCACAAAAGTGGAGCTTGTCACTTAACTCTTCAAATTAATTTATTTCAATCAAGGTATAGCCTATTCCACGCACGGTTTTGATTAATTCATTGGCAAGTTTTTTGCGCAGATGGTGGATATGCACTTCTATTGAATTACTGCCGACTTCATCCCAGCCATAGGTTAACTGTTCTAACTGACTGCGGGTCAATACACGCCCTGCCGACTGAGCGAGTTCGAGCAGTAATTGAAATTCACGCCGTGAAAGCAGCACATTTTGATCGCGAAAGGTCACTTCACGGGTATTTAAATCGATACACAAAGCACCAATAATCAAACTGTTGTGATCGAGCCCATACTGACGCCTGACGATAGCACGAATGCGCGCGGCTAATTCACGCACATCAAAAGGTTTACCGAGATAATCATCGGCGCCCATGTCTAAACATTCAAGCTTAGTGTCAAAATCCGTATTAGCGGTCAGAACTATTGTGGGAATTGACACTCCCTGCTGGCGCCAAGCTTTAAGTAACTCTTTACCATTACCGTCAGGCAATCCCAGATCGAGCACTATGGCACTGAAGCTTTCATTTTTAACCCCCAGCAAAGCTTGCTGATAACTATTAAGGTGATCAACTTGCATACCCAGCTTTGCCAAACTCAAGCAAATCCCTTGGGCTAATAACTCATTGTCTTCAACCAACATAATACGCATTCAATGTCCTTAACTGAGCCCTAACGGAAAATACTGAACTTAACATCTTGTTGCTGTAAAAAATCTTCCGCGTCTCGCCCCTGCAGCATAGCCATAGTGGCGAGCATACCTGCAGTCACGCAGTTTGGCCCTAACACAGTCACAGAGCGCGGCGCATGGATAACGGGATAGCCAGTGCGTGGGTCGACAATATGGCCGTAACGCTTTCCATCGACTTCAAAAAATCGCCGCGTATCGCCACTGGTCGCTAATGCACCCTGACTAATCGCCAGTACACTCGCAGCGTGATCGAGGTGTCGTGGGTCTTCAATTCCCACTTGCCATGGCGTCACTTTGGACACGGGACAAGCGATATCACCGCCAAAATTCACTAACACTGGAATGTCTGGATAACATTCGGCTAACTCATAGGCGACTCTGTCGACCGCATATTCCTTAGCAACGCCACCAAAATCCAATTTCATTCCTGTTGGCATATCAATATGGCGCGAATCAAACTCGATGCGTTCAAATCCCACTAAGGCTTTCGCGGCAAGTATGCGACCATGTTCGGGCAATTGGGCTTTGGGATCAAAGCGCCACAGTTCCATTAACGGCCCAGCAGAAATATCAAAGAGTCCATCACTGAGCTGAAAACATTGTTTAGCAAAAGCTAATAACTGCCAGGTTTCTTCATCGATAAGCTGCTTATGACCATTGGCATGGTTTAATTGCCACAGACAATTCTGCGCGATAAAGCGACTGTACTTATGTTCGATACGCAGCGCCTCAGTGACAGCCATGTCCAACATATCGTCAGCAATATCGAGTTGATCACATGCGATGAGTATTTCACAGGGACTCGCCATGGCCCTAAATTCACCCACATAACCCCAATCACGTCGCTGCAACGAATAAGGTGCGGTCTTTAGGGACGATGTCGACATCATAAATCACCTCTTCACATGGCATCCCACTGGGATTCCGATTGAATAAGTTCAGGGGTAAATTGAGTATGGGTAGCTAAGCTACCCATACAGTTTAACGCCTTGCTATCTGAGCCAGTAGCATTATTTCGTATTAAAAAGAATAACTAAACTGTGCTGTAATTGCCTTCTGAGTCGGAAACAGATCGAAGTTTTGCAGCTCTCCAGGAATCGTAGCGCCGTTATTTTTCGGATCCTGTTGGTAATACTCTAAGCGATACGACATTTCATGACCGCCCGATAATCTATGGCCAAATTTAACCCCAATCGTATAAGCCGACATATCACCGATACGATAATCGGCACTGGCAAACTCAGGCAATGGCGTATCAGCCATCAAGAAAGGTTGATAGAAGTTAGCCGCCGTTTGTTGGTAATAACGTAGATGCAATTGACCGTAAAAATTGCCCGTAAAGTAATACCGATAATGGGTTTCTAAGGTATGCGATGTGAGGTCCCAGTCATCGGTATTATAACGATAGGAAAAATCCACCACACCCGCATCTAATGCGCCTTTGGTCATCACGTAAAAACTGTGCTTCAAGCGCGAATCAGGGCGGCTTTCATACAATAAATCCTGAGTAATGCCGTTGTTATCCACCACACTGAGCACCTTGTAGGGATCCGTTAAATAGCCATTGACACTCGACAAGCCGTAATTGGCTTGCAACAACCAGCGCTGACTAAGCACTTGGGTGATACCTAACATCACATCCGCGGTCTGCTTATTATCACTGCCACCTTGACGGGTCGCATCGAATGCGCTGCGATAAGCTTCCTCACTGGTGAAGTTATCGCGAATGACCATCGAAGATAAATCCACCGGACGACCGCCAACGGGGTCAACCACATCGAAACTATAAGCCGTACCTAAAAATAAAGTGGTGTTGTCTTTATTAAACCCTCGCTCAATTCCGGCATTGATGCCCATTGACATATAATCAAACTCTTTCGAGCCATATGCGCCAACATTGAGTTTCCAATCTGGTGTTAGCACTTCACTCCAACCGACATTGGCTTGTACGCGAGTATCGTGAAAGGTGTCATCTAACGGCGTTTCTCCCGCTGAAACATGATATTGACCATTACCAGATGGTCGAGTAAACGTTTGGCTGGTACTTTGGGCCACGGCGCCCGATGCTGAAGGCCCCGTTAGACTGTCAACCACGAGTTTGAGATCCAGCACACTGTCATCGCCAAAGGCTTTTTGCGCTGTGCCTATGGCTTCGATGGCTTGTACTCTATCTTGCTCACCGTAATACATTAACGCAGCATCGATCTTCCAGTCGTCAGCTTTTTTAGATAATTCAGTCGCATGGCCACTTGTTGCAAACAGTCCACAACTGGCTAATGCGAGAGCACCCGCTATCTGCTTCGATTGTCTTGTATTTATTGGGTTCTTTTTTTGGGTCATAACTGACAACACCTGTAGGTCACTTCAATCTATTCAATACCGCGGGATTTCGCCCCAGATTTTAGAACATCTGCTCGTCACATTTGTTTTAGTACGTCTGTTCATTACATCTGTGCGTTACATCTCAGGGCAAATAACACCAACGGAGAGTTTAGTTACAGCCACATCCGCCACCGGCAAATGCACGACCGCCGCTACTGCCTTCTTTACTAAAATAAATATGATCATCGAGTGCAAGGTCGAGCTTCTCACTGTCGAGCGCCATATCGCTGCGGGCCAACTGGCCTTTCTCCCACGGCTGCACTCCTAAACTTGAACATCCACTCAAACCTATGATGAGCGTTACTGCGACTAATGCGGGTTTAAGCATAAATTACTCCTTCAGTAAATTGACGAGTTCTTGCTCGTATTCAGCGGTTTTATCGGCATAAAAGCCAACATGATGCTGTACTAACTGACCTTGACGATTGAACATAAAACTGCTCGGCATGCCCAGCAAATCGAAACTGCGAGCGACATCACCTTCGGGGTTAAAACGCACTGAAAAATTGGCAGGGACTTGTTTTAAGAATTCCTGGGCTAACTCATTATCTGTATCTAAGTTGATTGCCACGACAGCTAATCCCTGATCTTGATACTTTTTTTGTATTTCATTCATCCAAGGAAACGATTTACGGCAAGGGCCACACCAGGATGCCCAAAAATCGACATAGACGACTTTGCCTTTAAACTCACTCAGGGAAACAGCTTGGTTTTGCGCGTTAAACACTTGATAGTCCAGCGATGGCGCGGCTTGTACGCCTGCGGCCAATAAACTGAGTAACAATAATATTTTCTTCATAGCATATTCCGCATTAACGATTACGTTCGAATCTATTAACTGAATCTTAAGGTTTTCTTAAACAAGCTTATATAAGTTTAATTAACCTGCTCGCCCAGACTCACCACGCGAATGAACCATAATCATCTGCATCGCCTTCATCACATGAGTGCTTATTAAGTGACCGATTTCATCCAAAATGGCAAATGTGAGACATTTTGTCCCATTAGAAAAAGTGAAATTAGATCTGTGTCATGTTAATTAAATGTCAAAATCAGTTCGGTCACATCTCTTAAAAATTCTTGATATACATCAATAATCTTTACACTCCAACGGCCTAAACTGGCACTGTCAATTATGTAAACCCTTACCAATTTACATTTAAATAACAAAAAAGGTTGACCCATGGACACACATGCAGCCCTATATGAACAGGGAAAGGCGCGCTTAGATGCGTTACGCCAATTCGCTCCCCGTCAACAACAATCGCTGATTGAAAAAATGCAACAGCACGGCATTAGTCGCCGTGATTTTATGAAGTGGAGTGCCATGGTGACGAGCATGCTCGCATTACCCCTCCCCTTTAGTAACTTAGTGGCCGAAGCTGCCGAATTAGCCGATCGTGTACCCTTAATCTGGTTACATATGGCCGAATGTACTGGCTGCTCCGAATCTTTAATTCGTACCGATACCCCCAATCTAGACTCACTGATTTTCGATCATATTTCCTTGGAATATCACGAAACCTTAATGGCTGCAGCGGGTTGGCAAGCCGAAGAAAACCTCGAACATGCACTCGAAACCTACAAGGGCCGCTATTTACTGGCCGTTGAAGGGGCGATTCCGACTGCAAATAACGGCAGTTTCTTAACTGTGGGTTGTAAAGGCCACACGGGTTTAGAAATCATCAAGCATGCTGCAGAAGGCGCCGCCGCGATTATCTCTGTTGGCACTTGTGCGGCGTTTGGTGGGGTGCAAGCCGCTTATCCAAACCCAACGGGGGCTAAAGGCGTGCATGAAGTGGTCAGTAAACCCGTGATTAACTTAGGCGGTTGCCCACCGAGTGAAAAGAACATAGTCGGCACTTTGATGTACTTCATCATGTTCGGAAAATTACCTGCACTGGATATGTTTAATAGACCTAAATGGGCTTACGGCGCACGGGTACACGATAACTGTGAACGCCGCGGCCGCTTCGATGCCGGTGAATTCGTTGAAGAATTTGGCGATCACGGTGCGAAAGAAGGTTACTGCCTTTATAAAGTCGGTTGTAAAGGTCCTTACACCTACAACAACTGCCCAACCGAGCGCTTTAACCATCACACTAGCTGGCCAGTACTCGCTGGACACGGTTGTATGGGTTGCTCAGAACCTAACTTCTGGGACGATATGGCTGACTTTGAAAAACCCCTTGGCCGTCAACTCCTCCATGGATTGGATGCGACCGCAGATACTATTGGTGCGGTGATTTTAGGCGCGACAGTGGTGGGCATTGGAGCCCATGCCGTTGCCAGTATTTTTGCCAAACCGCTGGAGGAATAACCCATGAGCAAGCGCGTTGTTATCGACCCTATCACACGTATCGAGGGTCACTTACGTATCGAAGTCGAAGTTGATGAAAATAACGTCATCAACAAGGCTTGGTCATCCTCCACACTTTGGCGCGGTATTGAAGTCATTCTCAAAGGCCGCACGCCTATGGATGTTGGCCTTATTGTGCAACGTATCTGTGGCGTATGTACCTATTCCCACTACCGCTGCGGTACTGAGGCGGTTGAAAATGCGTTAGGAATTCAAATTCCATTGAACGCGAGATACTTACGTTCATTAATGCAAACCTCTTTATACATGCACGACCATATTGTGCATTTCTACCATCTACACGGCTTAGATTGGGTTGATGTGGTTTCTGCACTGAGCGCCGATCCTGCTAAAGCGGCACAAGTTGCCCTGAAATACACAGACCATCCCATAGCGGCGGGTGAAGGTGATTTAAAAGCGGTACAAGAAAGAGTTAAAGGCTTTGTCGAAACGGGAAAATTAGGTCCATTTGCCAACGCTTATTGGGGTAACGGCACCTATAAATTTACCCCAGAGCAAAACCTTATCGCGCTATCTCACTACCTTAAAGCGCTTGAAGTACAACGAGTTGCGGCAGAAATGCTAGCCATTTTTGGTGGCAAATCACCACATCCACAATCCGTTGTTGTCGGTGGTGTGACTTCGGTGCGCGACATGCTCAGCCCTGCTCGCCTGCAGGAATGGAAGCAAAAACATGCGACCGTAACTGACTTTATTCTGCGTGCCTATCAAGCAGATATCGTGATGGCGGCCGAAGCCTTTGGTACTGAACCTAGCGTGTTGGGCGGGGTAAACGTGAAAAACTTCATGGCGACCGATGACTTTGTGTTAGCCAATGGCGAATACATGTTTAATCAAGGCGTGATCATGAATGGCGACCTTGCCGGCGTCAGTGATGTGAATCCAGATCTGATTGCCGAAGACGTCAGCCACGCTTGGTATAGCGCCGATGCACCGCAACATCCCTATGACGGTACAACGATTCCTAATTACACTGGTTTTGTTGAACGCGACACTGTCTACGGCAAATTGCCAACACTGGATGGTGATGGCAAATACTCATGGGTGAAATCTCCCCGCTATCAAGGTGAACCTGTCGAAGTGGGTCCACTCGCTTGCCTATTGGTGAGTTATGCCCGCGGTAACAAGGTGGTCGTGGATTCGGTTAATGCCCTGCTCGCTCGCACAGGTCTACCCGTAGCGGCTCTATTTACCACTTTAGGTCGCACTGCAGCCCGTATGTTGCAGACAGTCATCGTCGCCCAAGAAGGGTTAAAAACTTTTGATGCGCTGCTGACGAATATCCAGTCCGATGAATCTACCTATGTAAAACCTAATATTGATCCAAATAAAGAGTATGTAGGTCACGCCATGATCGAGGCGCCACGCGGCATGTTAAGCCACTGGATCCGCATTAAAAATGGAGTGATTGAGAACTATCAAGCCGTGGTACCGACGACCTGGAACGCAGGTCCTGTGGATGCCAACGGTAAAATGGGTCCCTATGAAGCCTCTTTAATTGGCTTGAAACTGGAAGATCCAACTAAGCCCCTTGAGGTGATACGTATTATTCACTCATTTGACCCTTGCATGGCGTGTTCTGTACACGTAATGGATTTCAAAGGCCAAGCATTGAGCGAGTTCCGTGTCAGTCCCAATGGTCAATAATCGAGGGAGGGAACGCAAAATGAACCATTCTGCAACCCGCATTCGGACACTGATTTTTAGTCCGGCAATACGGATTTTTCACTGGCTCAGGGCACTGTCAATTCTGGTGCTAGTGATCACCGGATTCTATATTGCTTGGCCGTTTCTGGTGGCGCCTGAAAGTACGGACGTACTCGTACAAGGCTGGATCCGCTTCGCTCATCTGATTTGCGGTTTTGTACTAACCGCAATCACCTTAGTCCGCTTCTACCTGTATTTTTTCAGCCGAAGCGACATTGAGCGGCGCTCATTTCGCGATGTCATGAGCGTAAAAAGCTGGATCACTCAGCTGAAATCTTACTTATGGATGGGGCACTTACATAAAGCCGGTGTCTATGGACCGCTGCAATTTGTGACTTATGTAGCAATCTCACTGGTCGCTCTTGTGATATGTATAACGGGTCTGGTGTTGTATGCCAATGTGTATCACCAAGGTTTAGGTGGCATGCTTTGGGGCAGCGCCGCTTGGATCACGGCACAAATGGGTGGGCTAGCACAAGTTAGGATTTGGCATCACTACCTCACTTGGGCATTTGTTATCTTTGTGGTTATCCACGTCTATATGGCGGTTTGGTCAGGGATACGCTTCAAACATAACTCAGTTGACTCGATTGTCTCTGGCTATGACTACCCAAAGCCAGACTCACACCACTAGGAGTCCAATGAAGATATTGCTACTCGGTATTGGCAATGTCCTGTACGCCGATGAAGGCATCGGCGTACATTTTGTCAATTATATAGCTGATAATTATCAGTTTACCCATGAGTCTCACCAGCTAACGCTGCTCGATGGCGGCACCTTGGCTCAGGGACTTATCCCTATTATTTGCCAATATGATTATTTAATCGTGGTCGATACTGTCAATGCCAATGGCGTAGAAGCGGGCGAGGTCTACTTCTTCGATTTTGATAAGGCTCCGAAGGAAATCGACTGGCAAGGCAGCGCCCATGAAGTCGAAATGCTGCAAACCCTCAATATGATGGAAATGGTTGGCGACAGACCTAAGACCTTTGTGCTGGGCGTCACCCCAACCGTGCTCGAACCTATGGTGCTGGGTTTGACCCCTAAAGTTGCCGCCGCAGTGCCGTTAATGGAATCAAGCTTGTTATCCCACTTAGCCTCCCTTGGGTTCACTGCGACGCGTATTGCCGATCACAGTATCGACTCGCTGATCCCTGACTCTTATAAACGCGGCGTTACTACTGGTGAAAGTATATAGAAAATGAAAAACATCAGATTCGATTTTACCTGTTCACGTCAGGTGCCTTTGTACGCGCATTTATGTAATCAATACCTAAATTACGATGCGCTGAACATCAGCATAGGCTGTGATGGCCTACATGACTTTGGTCAGCACAGTTACTTTATTGAAGCCCAGGGCGAGCAGACTCAACTCGAGCAACTGGCCGATGCCATTGCCGCGGACTTTTTGATTTCCGCTTGGTTGATTGACTCCGGCATTAAGGTCATCGACGAGCCCCAAGGCGGCAAAACCTTACTGCCCTACTCACAGTCTGGATCAAGTCCTGCCATCGCGTCTTTTTGCCAGCAATGTTATCCGCTGATTGGCGATAATCAGTCGGCGAAGTTTGGCGCGCTAGATTTAGCCTGCCCTTGCTGCAAGGGCGAAACACAATTAACGCCAGCGCAAAAAGCCTTAACCTTGTCAGATATAAAAGCCATGGCACAGGGGCTGCTGACACAAGGCCCACTGACATTAGCGGCCGCCGATGATCTGCAACTTAGTCTGACACCGTTTGCTCAGCCCTTAGGCGAGCGGCCACAACTGTTAATTTGTAATCCCAATACGCTGAACGCCCATTTCTGCCTGAACGATTCACAGGTGCTCGCGCTTTCCAGTATTGAAAAGCCACTTATCTGCGCCAGACCCATCCAAGAACACGACAAACTCAGTGCGCCACTGTACGACATTTGTTTTGCCTACAGCCGGGTGATTTTAGTACTCGCCGAAGTGTTGCGGCAAAAAGGGATCGATTGGGTTTACATTAAAGGGCCGCATAATAGGCCGAAGCTAGCGTGGGTCGATGGTGCTTGGGCACAAATCGCCAGTCACGATTTAAGCTCAACACAGGTTCAAACCAAGCACTTTATCGCTCCAGAACCCTTAAGGGAAAAAGTCAGTTTTCACGGTTATCAAGCCCAATGGCAAGCGGCGAAACGTTCACGATCGCACCAAGGCGAACTGAGTGTGGCAGTATTGACTCAAGTACCGTCAAGTGAAGACAGTGATATTCATTGCACCAGTATGCTAAGCGATAATAATCAAAATACAGTCAACACAGAAAATCACACCCTTGCAGACGCAGCGCTATTCAGTGCGCTGCTCAACGGTAAGTTTACCAGTCATAAACAGGCAAAAAATGCTGCGGTCATTTACTTAAGCCATACCCACGCCAGTCAAATTGTCACCTGCGATAATAAGGGCGACACTGAACTTTTCTTCGCCCTGCCCGAGCTGCCCGATAACGGTTACGAAATCTTCCATCAACTGGACAGCAGTCCACAAAAAGCCGTAGCGCAAAAATTTAAGAGCCTGTTTCCCGAAGATTACCTAAAACTTTTAAGCCTAAAGCTTCACGGCAGACGGGACAACTTACAAAGCCTGTGGGCGATTGCAGCCATATTAATTGGCCTCAATACCCAAGAAGAGACTCAAAGCCAAGCAAGGCTAAGCGATGCACTCATGGCCGCCGCCATGCGCTACCACGGTGCTAATGCACCGCGTATCGATTATCCGCTGACCAAAGGTGAAGCCCACCGCAGCCTAAATTGGTGTAAAACCTTAGGCACTGTCTTAAGTTTTCGTATTGCGGGTAATGACGATCCGAGTCAGCTCGCCTTTGCGATGCAAGACTCGCTGGCGGACTATTTATCTAACTGGATCGAGCATATCGATTTAAATATCGGCGTGCACAACATAGCCTTAGCGGGCAATGAATTAATCAATGAAACCCTGTGCAAACGCATCAGCTTACGCTTAGGCAAAAACTTCCCCTTAGTGGTCAATCGCAGCCTGGATTTAGACGGCGATAACTTAGCTGTTGGGGCACTTTACGTTAAGCAGCGCCAACTGAATGCCCATGATTAGGAGGCCAAAAGTTAAGTCACAACGTATGAAGCCACATAGGCACAATAGTCGCCACAAAAAGCACAGTGACCTGCAGATAAAACGAAGGCTGGCGTTGGAATACCTTGTCCACAAGGGAGCCACGTTAAAGCGTTGTCAGCTGCACGTCACTGGCATAGTACAAGGGGTGGGATTTCGCCCCTTTGTCTATCGTTATGCCCTTGAGTTTCAACTGACGGGCACTGTGCTCAACAATGCTAAGGGCGTGACCATTGAGCTGCAAGGTAATGATGAAAACCTCACTCGCTTTTTCACTGTACTCAATACCACTCCACCGCCACTCGCCCGTATCGACAATATAATCCAAACACCGCTGCCGATTTTGCTAAGCGAAACCACATTTGAAATTATAAAAAGCGACAGCCATGAGGACGATGACCCAAGTTCACCGATAGGTGCGCAGGTGGTAGTATCGGCGGATAAAAGTACCTGCCAAGATTGCTTAAACGACATGCATAATCCTGATGATCGCCACTTTGGCTATGCTTTTACCAACTGCACTAACTGTGGCCCTCGATACACGATTATCAATGCTTTACCCTATGATAGACACAACACCGCCATGGCCGATTTTGACATGTGTCCCGAGTGCGCCAAAGAATATCAAAACCCACTCGACCGCCGCTACCATGCCCAGCCCGTGAGCTGCCCCGCCTGTGGCCCCAGACTCAGTTTAAAAACACCGCAAGGGGAATACATCCTTCCCAGTTCCTCAAATGTCAGCACACCTGAATTGAGTACGGACCTTGCGGTACTGACAGCAGCGGCTGACAGATTACGCCAAGGGCAGATTCTGGCAATTAAAGGATTGGGTGGATTTCACTTAATCTGTGATGCCCGAAGTGACAATGCCGTCAACGCACTCCGGCTACGAAAACAGCGCCAAGTCAAGCCGCTAGCGGTGATGATGGCGGATATCACCATGGCGCAGCACTATGTCACAGGGACGGATGCTGAGTGGCAAGTGCTGAGTTCGCAGGAAAGGCCCATAGTGCTGATGAGCAGCCGAGCCGAACATGATCTCAGCTTAGCTGTCGCCCCCAATCTGAATAAACTCGGGGTATTTTTACCCTACACACCGCTACATCATTTGCTATTAGGTCTCTTCAAAGGGCCATTAGTTGCAACCAGCGCCAATGTTTCCGGTGAACCTATCATCACTGATTGTGATGAGCTTATTAGTCACTTAAGCCATGTGGTGGATGCGATAGTCGATCATAATCGGCCGATTATTAATGGCTGTGATGACAGTGTGGTGCAAGTGATCCAGCCGCAACTGGATTCCTCCGCAGAGGTGCAAGTATTGCGCCTCGCCCGCGGCTATGCACCGTTAAGTTTCCCCTTAGAGATACCGCTGACCCAATCGATTTTGGCCGTGGGCGCACAGCAAAAAAATGCCATCGCCTTAGGCTTTGGCAATAATGTGTTTTTAAGTCCCCATATTGGCGACCTGTTCAGTGTCAGCGCCGAGCAGTATTTTGAGCGCACCTTAGCCACTTTTGCTCGGTTGTATCACTTTACGCCAAATCTTATTATTCGCGATAAACACCCAGATTATGCCCCTTCGCGCTGGGCTGAAATGCACTCCAACTCAAGTGTACAACTCAGCGATTCCAGCCAAGCACAATGTTTATCGGTGCAACACCACCATGCCCATGTGCTCAGCGTGATGGCGATAAATCAATATCGAGATCCCGTATTGGGCTTTAGTTTTGACGGTACTGGGCTTGGGGAAGATGGCAGTTTATGGGGCGGTGAAGTGCTATTAACTACGCTCGATAAAGCGCAGCGACTGGCCCATTTTGAGCCCATAGCCCTGCTAGGCGGCGAGCAAGCCATTAAGCAACCCGTGAGGTTGTTACTGGCATTATTGTTCGAGCAAATGAGCCTCGATGCTGTGCTCGCATTACAATTACCTATATTAAACAACATGCGCCCAAACACTCTGGCTAACTTACATAAGATCTGGCAGAACGGCAGCGCGATAAAAACCTCCTCTGTCGGGCGACTGTTCGATGCCCTCGCCTGCGCCTTAGGTTTAATCGAAACCACACTGTTTGAAGGCCAAGCGGGCATGGCAATAGAAGCCGCGGCCAATCGCGCCGATGCATTAGCCCTTGAAGTCATTTCGCTTAACTTACCTCTTGACATCGACCAGTGGCGAAGCAGTGAGATGTTCAAGCAAATTGTTGAATTGATTACAGCACAACCGCTAACAGACAATAGATGCTATGCCATCGCCCGCGCCTTTTTACACACCTTAGGTGATGCTATTTGTGATTATGCTGCCCAGTATCAACACCTCCCAACCGTGCTCTGCGGTGGCGTATTTCAAAATAAATATCTATTGGAATACTGCCTGAGCAAGCTCAGCGCCCAAGGAAATAAAGTGTTATCCAGTAAACAGATACCCATCAATGATGGCGGCATCGCCCTAGGCCAACTTTGGTATGGCATTCATCAGAGTCAATAACCTTACTTATTTGATAACCCCTGATGTTCGCTCGCCATTTTTATCCCCATAAACCTGACGAACATCAAAGATCCGTAGCGCAATTTGTATCACACTCAACATTAGCGTAACCAAATTAACGATTCGTACATCAATCATTATTTGTCAGGCAAAGTCCTCGTACTCTGCCGATACAAGGAGAGGTAAAATGTGTAAAGACTGCGGCTGCTCCCTTACCCGCCACGACCATGATCATCTAGGCGCGCATGCCCATAGCCATGAGCATAATCATGACCATTCACATACTCATGAGCATAGCCATCAAGAGTTACACACAAATCCTCAGTTAAACGATAAAAAAACCTTGTCAGTCATCCACAAAATTTTAGATAAAAATGATGTCGAAGCAGGTCATAACCGCGCCCACTTTGAGGCACATAACATTACTGCCTTCAACATCATGAGTAGCCCGGGCAGTGGCAAAACCACCCTATTAGAAAATCTCAAAGAATACACGCAGCTCAACTATGCGGTGATCGAGGGCGACTTAGAAACCTCCCGCGATGCCGACCGCCTCATCGCTAAAGGCATTAAGGCCTATCAAATTCAAACGGGCAGCGCCTGTCACCTCGACGCCTTTATGGTGCACGGTGCCCTACATCATCTGCCGCTTGAAGGACTCGATATTTGCTTTGTCGAAAACGTCGGTAATCTCGTCTGCCCAGCCAGTTATGATGTGGGCACTCACAAAAATATCGTGCTGCTATCAGTGCCAGAAGGTGATGATAAGATTGAAAAATATCCTGTGATGTTCCGCCGCGCCGATGTAGTTTTTATCACTAAGTGCGATCTACTGCCCTATTTTGATTTCAAGCTAGACGAAGCCAGAGCGCAGCTTAAAAAACTCAATCCAGCAACTCAAATTATTGAAGTCTCAATTAAAGATGGCGACTCCATGCAGGCTGTAGCCGCTTGACTTAAAGACAACATTCGAGGTGCACAATAATGTGCTTGTCCATACCTTCCCAAGTGGTGGCGGTCGATATTGAGCGCCAGAGCGTCACCGTCGACACCTTAGGTGTGCGCCGCGATGTCAGCAGTCATTTAATGAATGAGCCACTGGAAATTGGCGACTATGTACTTATCCATATTGGTTTTGTGATGAACAAAATTGATAAGGAAGATGCGCAGCAAAGCATTGATCTATACGAAGAAATCGTCACTAAGCTTGAAAATGAAGCCATACACTGACCATCAGCAGTGCAGGATTAAGTCGCAAGGCGCACCCCTATCGAGTGCACCGAGGAAAAAGCATGCTTGAACTAAGACACCTCTATCAAGGCTTTCGCGATCCCCAAACGATTGCCAATTTAGCACGGGATATTCAGTTAACCGCTAAATTGGTTAAGCAACAAATCAATATCATGGAAGTCTGTGGTGGCCATACTCATACGATTATGAAATACGGCTTGCTAGATTTACTGCCGGATAATATTGAATTTATCCATGGTCCTGGCTGCCCAGTGTGCATTATGCCTAAAGAGCGCATCGACCAAGCCGCGGCGCTTGCCTCCCAAGAAAATGTTATTCTTGTGACCCTGGGCGATATGATCCGCGTGCCCGGTTCTCAAGGCTCTTTAGCCAGTTTTAGGGCCAAGGGCTGCGATATTCGCCCAATTTACGATCCCTTAGATACGCTCAAAATTGCCCGCGACAATCCCGATAAAACCGTAGTGTTCTTCGCCATTGGCTTTGAAACCTCAACCCCAATGACAGCAATTTTGTTACAACTGGCCGAACAAGAAAAACTCGAAAATCTACTATTTCATATCAATCATGTATTAGTGCCACCCGCAATTGATGCCGTGATGCACGATCCAAAAGCGAGGGTCAACGCCTTTATCGGCCCAGCCCATGTGAGCGTGATCAGTGGCGCAAAAATCTATCGCAGCACAGTCGAAAACTATGGCACGCCAGTGGTTGTCGCAGGATTTGAGCCCGTCGATGTGATGGAGTCGATTTTACGGATTGTGCGCCAAAAAGCCGCGGGCAAAGCTGAGCTCGATATCCAATACAGCCGTGCAGTATCGGAGGACGGCAACCTCACGGCGCAGGCCAAAGTAAATCAATTCTTCAATGTCAGACCGCAATTTCGCTGGCGTGGACTAGGCCCAATCCCCAATTCAGCGCTGCAGCTTAAACCCGAATATGCCCATAGAGACGCCGAACTGCGCTTTAAAGACCGCCTACCTGTGAAGGAAATTGACGATCATAAAGCCTGCCAGTGCGGCGATATACTTCGTGGGCTTGCTAAACCAAAGGACTGTAAAGTTTTTGGCCGCGGCTGCAATCCCGAAACGCCCTTAGGCAGTTGCATGGTCAGCTCCGAAGGTGCCTGCAATGCCTATTACCGCTATCAAGGTATCGATATCAAGGAGCCACATCATGGCTGATACGCTTAAAGATAAATCCATTCAACTCAGCCACGGCGGTGGCGGCAAAGAAATGAATAAACTGATCCGTGATCTGTTTTTTGCCGAGTTTGATAACCCAATCCTTCGCAGCGAAGAAGACGCTGCTAAACTCGATTTGCACGGTGCCAACGCCTTTACCACGGACTCTTTCACCGTATCCCCTTTATTTTTTGCCGGCGGTGATATCGGCAAGCTCGCCATCGCAGGCACAGTCAACGATCTCGCTATGATGGGCGCAGAACCTCAGTTTTTGAGTTGTAGTGTGATCATCGAAGAAGGCTTTTCTATCAAGGATTTAACGACGATTGTCCGCAGTATGGCGAAAGAATTAAAACACAGTGGTGCACGGATAGTCTGCGGCGACACTAAAGTCGTACCCAAGGGGTGCGCCGATGGTTTATTTATTAATACCTCAGGCATTGGTCGCATCTTGCGTCCCAATATTTCCTCGGCGAATGTCACCGTGGGCGATGCCATTATTGTCTCCCGTGATATTGGCTGCCACGGTGCAGCGATTTTAATGGCGCGTGAAGGACTCACGCTCGAATCTGCATTGCAAAGTGACTGCGCGACGCTCTGGCCCATAGTCGAGCAATTAATCGCCGCCAATATTCCCATTCATGCGATGCGCGATGCGACTCGCGGTGGCTTATCGGCAGTGCTCAACGAATGGGCCGTCGCCTCCAATGTCGGCATCACAGTGAATGAAGCCAGTATTCCCGTTAGCGATGAAGTCAAAGGTCTGTGCGAACTCTATGGTTTCGAAGCCATGGATCTTGCCAACGAAGGCACTTTCATCCTCGCCGTCCCCAACGACATCGCCTTAGGTGCGCTCGAGATCATGCAACGCTTTGGGCGCTGTGAGCATGCAGCGATTATCGGTACTGTGAGTGATGATTTAGTGGGGAAAGTCGTGCTAAGAACACCTTGGAATACTAAGCGTTATCTCGATCTTCCCCAAGGTGAACTGCTGCCAAGGATTTGCTGATGCACGAATATTCGATTGTGAGTGCCCTGATTGAGCAATGCGAACAGCACGCGCTGGCCAATCATGCCGATAAAATCACCCGAGTGGATATCAAGCTGGGCGTCATGAGCGGGGTTGAACCTAGCCTGCTACAAACCGCCTTCGATACCTTTAAGCTCGATGGGATTTGCAAAGAAGCCATACTCAATATGCAAATTCAGCCGCTAGTGATACTTTGCCAAGACTGCCAGACTGAATCCGTACTGAGTGAGCGCACGGTCGTCTGCCCTGCATGTCAAAGCTTTCGTACTCGCGTACTCGATGGCGAAGATATGTTACTGATGCAACTTGAGATGGAACAAGATGAAGATTAAATCCTGCATTGGTAACAGCACAGTCGATAAAGATCTCAATCAATAAAGAGTCCTATCAGCAAGAATATTCCTCAAAAAAATGGCTTTGAGCAATCAGCGCTCAAAGCCATTTTAAACCACACTATTTCAGTCACGCTACATCTCAGCTGTAGATAGAAACTTCACCCTCTGGGCGCGTCTTGAGAACGCGCAGGAACCACATATACTGCTCTGGGTAAGCTAAGATAACTTGCTCGACCACTTTGTTCAGTGCCAACGCCTCATTTTCTTTGCCCACCATTTCTTCAGGCGCAACGGCCGCCATCACGGTGAGATCAAATTGGCGTGTCGCTTGGTTGTAGCCAATCTTTACTGGCAGCACTTGGGCATTACCCGCCTGCGCTAAACGCCCAACAACAGGTAGCGTTGCCTTCACTGTGCCTAAAAAAGGCGCAAACACGCTTTGTTCAGGACCTAAGTCTTCATCGGGAAGATAAAAGAAACTGTTACCGCGCTTAAGCTCAGCCAATAACGCCCGAATGCCCGCCTCGCGCATATACACATGGCCACCACAACTGCTGCGTACACGATTACTAAACCAATTGAATAAGCCGTTTTTATGGGCTTTGGCCATAGTCACCATAGGCAACTCAAGGTTAAGGCGTAAACCAGCATAATCGATTGGCCACACATGGGGCATGATAAAAATGATCGGTTGCCCAGCAGCCTGCGCTTTAGTCACATGCTCAAAGCCGATTAAATTGACTCGACGACGTAAATGCGCTTTTGAGCGCACCAGCAATTCGCCCTGTGCTAACAACACCAAAACGAAGTTTTGCACGTTCTCACGGATTAACACTTCAATCTCGGCGGTGGATTGCTCAGGAAAGCACGCCCTTAAGTTGGCTCTGGCAACGCTAATGGGCTTTTTGGCAATTGGCATCACTATTTTTGCCAATAATCTTGCAATAGGATCACGCAGCCATGCGGGCATGAGTCCGAAAATCACTAATAGACCAATCACTAACCAAGTGGCCCAGTATCTAGGGTGTAATAAGGCGAGTTTAAAACGACGGTCAAAATGTTTGGGCTGTCTTGACAAAGAATTCACCTCAGACAGTGGATAAAAACAATGGAGATATTGCATGAAAAAATAAACAGGAAAGCCACTCTCTAAGGAGTGGCTTTCCCATCAAACAAACGAAATTACTTACCCGTGTTTGCTGCTTCTACACGAGTTTTCAGCTTTTGGCCGGGACGGAAAGTCACGACACGACGAGCAGAAATTGGGATATCTTCGCCTGTTTTTGGGTTCCTTCCCGGTCTTTGATTCTTGTCCCTAAGGTCAAAGTTGCCAAAGCCAGATAACTTGACCTGCTCACCACTTTCAAGTGCGCCCCGAATCTCTTCAAAGAACGACTCAACCATCTCTTTGGCGACACGTTTGTTCATTCCGAGTGTTTCAAAAAGATGTTCTGCCATTTCGGCTTTGGTAAGTGCCATACTTTAATCCCTCAACGATGCGTTGAACTCGGACTTAAGGGCAGAAACGACTGAACCAACGGTCTCAGCAATCTCTTTTTCCTCAAGCGTACGAGTAGTGTCTTGTAATGTAAGTGCTATCGCCAGGCTCTTCTTGCCAGGTTCAACACCTTTACCTAAGTATACATCGAACAAGTTTATGCCAACCAACTGATTTTCGCCAACTTTTCTTATCAATTTCATTACATCACCTGCAGATACACTCTCATCTACTACGACTGCGATGTCACGACGATTAGCTGGAAACTTAGATACAGCTTGGGCTAGCGGCAAACTGGTATGCAATAAAGCATCCAATTCCAACTCAAAAACGATGGTTTTACCATTGAGTCCAAAAGGCTTCTCCAAACTAGGATGGATTGCACCTATATGACCGATCGCTCGATCATTTCTCAATATTTCAGCACATTGCCCCGGATGGAGAGCAGAATGCGTCGCTCCTCTAAAGCTAAATTCTGATGCGGAAACTGTCAAGCCGATAATTGCTTCTAAATCACCTTTAAGGTCGAAAAAATCAACAGTTTTCGATTCCATAGCCCAATGTTCATCATTTTGGAGCCCAGTAATGACACAAGCGAGCATTGCTTGCTGTCTTACACCGGATTCTGCATTGATATCAGGAACAAAGCGCAGGCCAGTTTCAAAAAGTCTCACGCGACTCTGTTGACGACTTTGGTTGTAGCCAACGGCGGCCAATAAACCGGTGAACATTGACAGGCGCATGGCCGACATTTCACTGGAAATTGGGTTTGGTAACACCATAGCGTCTAAACCAGGGTGAACCAGATTTTGCAGTTTTGGATCGACAAAGCTGTAGGTTACCGCTTCTTGGAAACCACGAGCGACCAATAAGGCACGCACGCGTTTTAGGCTTAAGTCAGATTCTTTATGATCTGACATACGCAGCGCGGCAACAGGCGCCGTATTCGGGATATTGTTATAACCGTAAATACGGGCCACTTCTTCGATCAAATCTTCTTCAATCGCCATATCGAAACGATAAGTCGCGGTAGTGACCTGCCAACTATCTTGGCCCACAACCACACTGAAGCCGAGACGTTGTAGAATTTCGACCACATCTGTGTCTGGTACATGGTGACCTAAAATTCGATCTAACTTGCTGCGACGTAAAACGATTTGTGCAGGTTTGGGTAAATCAGCCTCTGATTTAGCCTCAACTACAGGGCCAGCTTCACCGCCACAGATATCAAGTACTAAACGGGTCGCACGGTCGATAACCTTGTGTTGCATCTCAGGGTCAACACCACGCTCAAAGCGGTGTGATGAATCTGTATGCAAACCTAAACGACGTGACTTACCCAAAATGGCAAGCGGCGCGAAGAACGCACATTCAAGCAGTATGTCTTGGGTCGTGTCGCTCACGCCTGAATATTCGCCGCCAAACACACCAGCAAGGGCTAATGGACGCGCATCATCGGCGATCACTAAGGTATCGCTGGGAATGGTCACTTCGCTGCCATCAAGCAGGGTGATTTTCTCTTCGCCAGTGCCTAAACGCACTTGGATATCGCCTGTTAACTTGGCAAGATCGAAAGCGTGCATAGGTTGACCGAATTCAATCAACACAAAGTTAGTGATGTCTACGATAGGATCGATAGAACGAATACCGCTACGACGCAGTTTTTCCTGCATCCATAATGGCGTAGGCGCTTTAACATTGACGTTTTTAACCACACGGCCTAAGTAACGTGGACACGCTGCAGGCGCGTTAACGTTAATCGTGACCTGTGCATCTGTCGTTGGCGTGACGGCTTGCCACTGTGGCTCAACCACTGTTTGGCGGTTTAACACGCCCACTTCACGGGCAAGACCTACCATGCCTAAGCAATCGGCACGGTTAGCCGTTAAATCCACATCGATAACGGCATCGTTAAGTTGCAGATAATCACGGATATCAGTGCCAAGCGGCGCGTCCAATGGCAATTCGATGATGCCATCGCTTTCGACGTTGATGCCAAGCTCGCTGTATGAACACAACATACCTTCTGATGGCATGCCACGCAGCTTGGCTTTCTTGATTTTGAAATCGCCAGGTAATACGGCGCCAACCATAGCCACGGCCACTTTAAGACCCTGACGGCAGTTTGGTGCACCGCAGACGATATCGATAAGTTCACTACCACCAACGTTGATTTTGGTCACGCGCAGTTTATCGGCATCGGGATGCTGACCACACTCCACCACTTCACCAATCACTACACCGCTAAAATCGGCAGCCACGGCTTCAACGTCATCGACTTCGAGACCGGCCATAGTGATCTGGTGGGATAATGCTTCACGGCTGACTGAAGGATTTACCCATTCACGAAGCCAAGATTCGCTAAATTTCATGCTATTACAGCTCCGTTATTTAAATTGCTTCAGGAAACGTAGGTCGTTTTCGAAAAACGCACGTAAATCGTTTACGCCGTAACGCAACATAGTTAAGCGCTCGACACCCATACCAAAAGCAAAACCAGAGTATTTTTCTGGATCTATGCCAACGCTGCGCAGCACATTCGGATGTACCATACCGCAGCCAAGCACTTCTAGCCATTTACCATTTTTGCCCATCACGTCCACTTCCGCTGAAGGTTCAGTGAATGGGAAGTAAGATGGACGGAAACGCACTTGCAGATCTTCTTCGAAGAAATTACGCAGGAAGTCATGCAAAATGCCTTTCAATTCGGCAAAGTTAACATGCTCATCAACCAACAACCCTTCCACTTGGTGGAACATAGGCGTGTGAGTTTGGTCGTAATCGTTACGATAAACACGACCAGGAGAAATAATGCGTAATGGTGGCTTTTCAGTTTCCATAGTACGGATTTGCACGCCCGAAGTTTGGGTACGCAGCATCAGTTTAGGATTGAAATAAAAGGTATCATGATCAGCACGCGCAGGATGGTGCTCAGAGATATTCAGTGCGTCGAAATTGTGGAAATCATCTTCAATTTCAGGCCCCTGCTTTACCGAGAACCCTAATTCCCCGAAAAAGGTTTCGATGCGCTCAATGGTTCGAGTCACAGGATGTAAGCCACCGATCTCTTGGGTGCGGCCTGGCAAAGTCACATCAATCTTTTCAGCGATTAATTTGGCTTCCAATTCCGAACTCTTCAGACCATCGATGCGCTCAGTTAATTTTTGTTGAATCGCCTGTTTAGCATCATTGACCGCTTGGCCAAAGGCTGGCTTTTCTTCAGGGCTTAAGCTACCCATCATTTTCATCATGTCGGTGATCTTACCTTTCTTACCAAGGTAATCGACACGGATATCATCCAGTGCTTTTAGATCACTGGCCTGGTCAATAATGACTAAGGCTTGTTCTACGATCTCAGTTAACTGCTGCATTTTCTCTTCCACTGCATAGTCGCGCTTGATAAACAAGTGCTATGGGCGCCAAACTTTCAGGCTATTTGGGTGCTCAGGTTATCGGGCGTTAATGCCAGACGCTTTGCTAGCTATAACGAAATAAAAGGATAGAAATTTTACGCGAGCGAGCGGCATATTACTAGGGCTTATTGGGGGTTTTATCATGCAAATTCATGTGTTACCCCAGTTCAGAGCCTGAGTTTTGCTCAAGGTGAAATACAAACCTCGATTCTGACCAAAACAAGTTCTCTATTCAGCCACTAGCAGCACTTGTAACTAAACTGTAAACTAATGGTTGTACCCTGCCAAAATTGCAGCAAACAACACAATAACGACAGCAATTAGACTACATTAGCGATATAAATCATTACAAAACAGAAAACTATCAAGTCTATGGCAAACTGACCGATATACATTCGGTTCACAGCCCATTTTATCGAGGCACTCATGAAAGAAGTAAAGTTTCGCTGGATAGATCAATATCTTATCCATATGACCTTAAAAACTAAATTCGCTATTCTCTCTATCGTTCCCATGCTAATGATTGTTGGGCTGGCGATTTTTCTTGATAACCAATCCCAGCAAACCTTAGTGCAAGGACAGCTCAACGGCCTGCAAAATGCGTCACAACAAATCAACCAAGTCACGGGCACCTTATATAACAAACTACCAGAGCAAGAACGCCAAGCTATCCTTAGCCAGCTAAGCCGCGACATCAAAGGCAATGTCAGCATTATTTCGGTGAATGAGGCCGACAGTAAAGCGCAATCCTTAGCTCGCAGCGGTGGCGGTATTGATAATAGCGGTAAGCTACCTAGAGCTGTGAGTGGCGTTAACGATCAAAACCTGATCACGATTATTCCCTTAGACAGCAAAGAAATTGATGCCCTGCTCGCCAAAGATAACCTGCTGGTTTACGGCCTGATGGCGGCGCTTCTATTTGTGTTGTTTTTATTTAGCTACTACATTTCGACCTTCGTGGGCGGCGCACTTTATACGACAGTGATGGCATTAAAACGGGCCGCATCGGGCGATTTAACTGGGCGTTTAAACTTCTTCGAAGTAAAAGACGAGTTCAGTATCTTAGCTATCAGCATAGATACCTTAGTTGAACGTCAACATCTGTTAGTGAAACAAATCGCAGAATCGACAACAAAAATCCGTGAGGTAGTCTCCTCGTTTCGTAGCACAGCGCAGCAAGGTCAATCTTTGGCGGTGAACCAGAGACAACATTTGGATTCCCTAGCAACGGCAATGGAAGAAATGACCGCTGCAGTGAAGGAAGTTGCCCGTAATGCTGAACAATCTTCAGCTGAAACCCAAGAAGCCAATCAACAGGTTAGCGCTGGCGGTAAAGACATTGAAACCACAGTCAAGGCTATTGACGTGTTATCGGATGAAATTTCTGCGGCCTCAAATGCGGTGGGCGTTCTCAATGACAACGCCAGTAAAATTGATGAAGTGGTGTCAACCATTAATGCGATTTCCCAGCAAACCAACCTACTGGCCCTCAACGCTGCGATTGAAGCGGCACGCGCCGGTGAACAAGGTCGTGGCTTTGCCGTGGTGGCCGATGAGGTACGTACTTTAGCGGGGAGAACTCAGGCCGCAACGGTTGAAATCAAAACCATGATCGAATCACTTCAATCGGGTACTCGCAATCTGACACAAGTGATGTCGCGTACTGTGAATCAAGCCAATGAAGGTAAACAACACGTACTGCAAACGGGTAAAGACTTAGAGTTTATCGCCCACCACAGCAACAAAGTGTTTGAAATGAGTGTGCTAATTGCGACCTCGGCCGAAGAGCAGTCGGCAGTGGCCAACGAGATTGCGACTAACTTAATGGAAATTCGCAACCAATCACACGATGTGGAGCAATCGGCCAACCAGTCGGTTTCAGGTTGTGATGAGCTGCAAGCAACAGCTGGTCAACTTGATCAGTTGATGGTGGGATTAAAAATCTAGTCGAGCATTATTTGATGGAATTTAAATTCACTTAACACCCAAAATGCACAAGGGAGCGATAATCGCTCCCTTGTTGTTTTCATTCTGACGGTCACTTTCCAATCAACAAGTGTCGTTTCAATTAATAAGTTAATTTTCAATCGATAACGCTATGGCAAAATGAATTCACGTCTGTTAATCCACGTCTTTAAGTGGCCATAGCACGATATGATCTTCAATATCCTTTACGCGTCTTTCATCCACCACCTTGCCTTGGATCGACATACCCGCTAAATGCATCGCTTCTTTGGAGCCTGTGAGCAGCGGGTGCCAGCTCGGTAGCTCACGCCCTGCCGCTAGGCGGCGATAGGCACAACTGTCGGGCAACCAAGTTAACTCATGGATATTATCAATCGTGATCACTGTACATTGGGGGACATGGGTGAAACGGTCACTGTAATGCAGACAGCCTGCCGTTTGATGATCAAGCAAAAGGCAAGCTGCATTGGTGTAATACAAGTCTTCGGTTTCATCATCTATCAACTTGTTTAAACAACATTTACCACAACCGTCACACAGGGATTCCCACTCGGTTGTGCTCATCTGCGCTAATGTTTTACTCTGCCAAAATGCCATGATTAACTGTATCTTCTTAATAAAAAACCCGCTCAATGCGGGCTATTTTACACTAATTTGTCGTCAGATACGCAATGCCACTGAGATTAACGAGTGTGGTTTCACGCGCCTGAGCTCATTAGTAGCGTCTTGATGCTACCCAGTTAATCTTTGATCCCAAGGCTCAACTTATGCTCAGCCAATAAATTCACCTGAGGTGGTGGAATTTGTAAATAAAAGCCATTTTCTGCCATTGCCGCTCTGACTTTATGTATATCTGCCATTCCTAACGCGTCCCGTTTAGCGATAGGAAACACCATCACCAACTTTGGCACGCCAAACATTTCCATCAAAGGCACTGGAACATCGTCAAAACAATCTCTTTTCTTCACAAATAAATAAGTATCAGCCTTTCGGCTACTTTTATAAACGGCACATAGCATAAGAATCAAATATCCAATAGTTCAAACTTGCCAGTCAATGGGGCACACTATAACATGGTCGCCTAGTAATTTAATTGTAAAATCAGCGAACCGACTGATGATTTCTGGAGAATAGTGCCGGGATGTCAAAACCTAGCTTAGAGTTAAAAGGCGCTTCTTTTACTCTTTCAGTGCTTCATATTAATAGCAGCGATTTACAAGCTGTCATGACTGAATTAGACCATAAATTGGCACAGGCTCCTCAGTTTTTTCTGGGTGCTCCTTTAGTCGTCAATCTGAGTGCCATTCAGCACGACAGCTTGAATTTAAGTGCGTTAAAGGATCTGCTGATCTCACGTCAATTAGTGATTGTTGGTATAACGGGCGCGACAACCGTACTCAGTAAACAGGCTAAAGACTTAGGCCTTGCCATAGTCAAAGCGGGAAAACAGAGCAGTACCCCGCCGCCGGCCCCGCGCCAAACTAAAATAGTGAAGCAAAATATTCGTTCAGGCCAACAAGTCTACGCAAAAAATGGTGATTTAATCATATTTGGTGCGGTAGGCAATGGCGCAGAAGTCATCGCAGATGGTAGCATTCATATCTATGGCGCATTACGAGGGAAAGCCATGGCAGGCGCCGCGGGCGATACCAGCGCCGTTATCATTGCCCACTCTCTGGAGGCCGAACTCGTTTCAATAGCAGGGCAATATTGGCTCGCTGAAAATCTACAACAACATAGCTCAGATAAAAGCGGCTGCATTCGCCTAAACGGTGAGTCGCTTATGGTTGAATCATTGCCCCTCTAAATGGCAGAACAAAGGATAGAGAGAAACATGGCACAAATTATTGTTGTCACTTCAGGTAAAGGCGGCGTAGGTAAAACCACATCGAGTGCTGCAATTGCGACCGGTCTTGCCATGCAAGGACACAAGACAGTCGTTATTGATTTCGATATAGGTTTACGAAACTTAGACTTGATCATGGGTTGCGAGCGTCGTGTTGTTTATGACTTCGTTAATGTGATCAATGGTGAAGCCAATTTAAATCAAGCGCTGATCAAAGATAAACGCTGCGATAAGTTATTCGTTTTACCCGCTTCACAAACCCGTGATAAAGATGCACTGACCAAAGAAGGTGTTGGCCGTGTTTTAGACGATTTGGCCAAAGACTTTGAGTTTATTCTGTGTGACTCTCCCGCAGGGATTGAGCAAGGCGCTATGATGGCATTGTATTTTGCCGATATCGCCATTGTGACCACGAACCCAGAAGTCAGCTCAGTGCGCGACTCAGACCGTATTTTAGGTATGTTGCAAAGCAAATCACGCCGCGCAGAACTGAATCTAGAGCCGATAAAAGAATATTTACTCTTGACTCGCTATTCACCGAGCCGTGTAAAATCGGGCGAAATGTTGAGTGTTGACGATGTTCAAGAAATTCTGGCCATTGAGCTACTCGGCGTTATTCCTGAGTCACAATCTGTACTGAAAGCCTCTAACTCAGGCGTACCTGTGATTATCGACCAAGAAAGTGATGCAGGTTTAGCCTACAGTGATACAGTCGCACGCTTACTGGGTGAAGATGTACCAGTACGCTTTATTACGGAAGAAAAGAAAGGTTTCTTACAACGGATATTTGGTAGCTAATTATGTCTTTACTCGACTATTTCAAAAGCAAGAAAAAGCCTAGCACTGCGGTAATGGCTAAAGAGCGCCTACAGATCATTGTGGCTCATCAACGTGGACAAAGGGACACTCCCGATTACTTCCCGCAGATGAAACAAGAGATCATCGCCGTTATTCGCAAATATGTGCAGATTTCTGATGATCAAGTTTCTGTGCAGTTAGATCAAAACGACGCGAACCTGTCGGTACTCGAACTTAACGTCACTTTGCCTGACAGATAAGTCGATTACGCAAAAAGCGTCATCTTCTGTGGAAGATGACGCTTTTTGTTGGCTGTTTTTCCGCTATCGGTAAGTTTTAAATACTGCGCATAAAGTACAAGACTTCACGCGCAAGATTTAAATACTAGATCAAAAGCTTTAGACCTCAAGCTTAGCTAGGGACTCAGCGGCAATCTCGCCCCGCCATCCGCATAACACCGCGGGCAAATCCCCTTGTTGCTTATCCCAACGCCATTGCAAAAACTCATGGATATGACGTTTAGAACCGAGCATTTCCTGCGGCACATCATGCTGTTCGCATAACTCAACTAAGCAGCTTTTAATCGCCTTAAAGGCCGATTTATAACCTGATTTTAACGCCAGCACATCCACTAACTCGGGTAAATTGACCAAATCAGCGGTTTGCAGCACACGTAATAGATCTTTGCCGTGGATACGTTTTTCTTGCTCAGTCAAATCATTGAGCTTAAACAAGTCGGCCGAGGATTTAGGTTGCTTCTTCGCTAATGCGATAAGACCATGATCTTTAACCACAAAACCTAGAGCTAAATCACGCACTAAAGCTTTTTCAAGACGCCACTTAGCAAGCACTTTAAGGTAAGCCAATTGGATTTCGGTCAGTTGGAAAGCATTTTTCACTTTCAAATAAGCCGTGTCGAGATCAGGATCGGCAAGCCTGCCCTGAGTCATCCTCTCCCCTTCCTCGTATAACCAAGCTAAACGCCCTTGGGCGCTGAGTTTCGCTTCCAGTTGAGGATAAAGCTGATACAAGTACAGGACGTCATTAGCGGCGTAGCTTAACTGTGCTTCCGTTAAAGGACGGCGGATCCAATCGGTACGCGACTCGCCTTTATCGATCACTTCGCCAAGGCAAGTTTCAACTAACTTGGCATAACCTACACCATGCCCCATACCACACAAAGAGGCGGCAATTTGGCTATCAAACAAAGGCGTAGGCTGACATTTACCATAGTGGGCAAACACTTCTAAGTCTTCACTGCAGGAATGCACAAGCTTAACGATATTCGGGTCCGATAACAGCGCCCAAAACTGGGCTAAATCAGGTAAAGCCACAGGATCAATCAAAGCTAAGGTTTTACCATCATAAGCTTGGATCAAACCTAACTTGGCATAATAAGTACGAGTACGAACAAACTCGGTATCTAACACGAGTATCTTACTCTGTTTATATTGGGCAACGAGGGCATTAAGGCTTGCTTCATCACTCACATATTGAAACGCTGACAAATTCTTCTCCAGATCCTGTGGGTCAATCACAGTCCATAAAAACAAAAGCCGGCAAATGCCGGCTTCAATCTTACGCGCGCTTAGCTTCGTCTCTAAGCTCTCGTCGCAAGATTTTACCCACGTTGGTTTTAGGTAACTCGTCCCTAAATTCTACCAGCTTCGGCACTTTATATCCCGTTAAATGAATACGGCAGTGCTTAATGATGTCTTCAGCGGTTAAAGATTTATCTTTTGCCACCACAAATACCTTCACTAACTCGCCACTGGCGTCGTTTGGCACACCAACGGCAGCCACTTCAATCACTTTTGGATGAAGTGCGACCACTTCTTCGACTTCGTTAGGGAATACGTTAAAGCCTGATACTAAGATCATGTCTTTCTTACGGTCGACAATATAGAAGAAACCTTTCTCATCCATATAACCAATATCGCCCGTAGCTAACCAACCGTCAGTGTCGATCACTTTGGCGGTTTCTTCAGGACGTTGCCAATAGCCTTTCATCACCTGAGGACCTTTACCGAACAGTTCACCGGTTTCGCCTTGGGCTAATACCTTGCCGTCATCATTACGGATTTGGATCAGTGTCGAAGGTGCAGGAAAACCAATTGAACCGTTATAACCGTCTAAGTTATATGGACAACAGGTTAATAAGGGTGAGGCTTCCGTCAGACCATAACCTTCAAGTAAACGGGTTTTAGTAATGGTTTGCCATTTATCCGCCACGGCTTTCTGTACCGCCATACCGCCACCGATAGAGAGTTTTAAGCGTGAGAAATCCAACTGGGAAAAATCATCACTGTTCACTAAAGCGTTAAATAAGGTATTCACCCCAGTTAATGCGGTAAAAGGATACTTTTTCAACTCAGCCACAAATCCTGGGATATCGCGAGGATTGGTGATGAGTAAATTCTGACTACCTTTGTGCAAAAACAGCAGGCAATTCACGGTCAAGGCGAAGATGTGGTACAGCGGCAAGGCCGTTACGACAAACTCACTGCCATCGTTTAAAGCGGGAGAATATGCACCATCGGCCTGCAATACGTTTGCGACAATATTGCCATGGGTCAACATAGCGCCTTTAGAGACCCCAGTGGTGCCACCTGTGTATTGTAAAAATGCTAAATCATCGTTAGTGACTTCAGGTTTGATGTATTGCATGCGACGACCCGTTGATAAGGTATCGCGCATTGATAAAGCATGGGGTAAATTGTATTTTGGCACTAACTTCTTAATGTACTTCACCACAAAGTTCACTAAGGTGCGTTTTGGTGCACTTAATTGATCACCTAAACTGGTGATAATCACGCTTTCAACGGGAGTTTGATCGACCACTTCTTCTAAAGTGCGGGCGAAGTTTGACACCACCACAATGGCTTTAGCGCCAGAGTCAATCAACTGATGTTTAAGCTCGCGCGGTGTATAAAGTGGGTTAACGTTAACAACCACCATACCTGCACGCAAAACACCAAACAGTGCAATGGGATACTGCAACAGGTTTGGCATCATCAAAGCGACACGGTCGCCCTTTTCAAGCTTTAATTCATTTTGTAAATACGCAGCAAATGCTCGGCTGCGTTCTTCCAATTTACGATAGGTTAGCGTGGCACCCATGTTGATAAATGCAGGTTGATCTTCATACTTAGCCACCGCTGTCTCGAACATGTCGACAAGCGATGAGTATTGTTCCACATTAATTTCAGCAGGCACATCTTCTGGCAAATGATTAATCCAAGGCTGATCCACTACTCTCTCCTAAATCCCCACAACTGCGGAAACAATATCCATACAAGCGTCAAGACTCGATAAATACCGAGTTAAAATACCGGCTTACATTTTATAGTTATTAATTTACTCGTCATAAATCATACGAGCGTTTTAATTTTGATCATCATCACATAAAAAAAACAAAAAACCTAGCGTCTTTTTTATACCCATATAAGCAACCTATTAAACGAATTTGCGGATCAAACGTGCAACGCCTTCGGCATTGTCCATATGCACATGATGATCGCCCTCAATTATGTGTTCAGACAAATGCTTGAACCACGTTCTGGCCTTAGGTATCGCGCTCTGCAACTGACTAAATCCCTGTTTGCCACAAATTAATAAGGTTTCGACATTGATGTCCTGCATCAAGGCATCAACTTGGGCGAAGGTTAATCGTTGGGGTGAATCTAATCTTAATCGAGGATCACTACGCCAACCTATGCCATCACCTTCGGGCTGCATATTACGATCGAGCAACAAACGACACCAAGGTTCGGCAAGTCCTGTTAAATGTGCCCTCGCCCGCACCGCAGTATCTATACTGTCGTAAATCTTTGCCTGCCCATGCTTCTGAGTTAAATACTTCTCATGCTGATAGAAGCTTTTTTTCAATCGCGCCTTAGCTTGCGTTGGCAACTCAGACAAGGGGCTTAACGCTTCAATCAATACCAGCTTGTTAACCTTTTCGGGAAACGTCGCCGTGTAAGCTGAGGCGATAATACCGCCAAGCGAATGCCCAATCATTGCCGCTGGCTTTTGCGGTAATGCCGTTAACAACGCGTCTAAATCATACAAATAATCAATCCAATGCAGCGGATAGTGTCCCGGCCTATGTGCAGAAAAGCCGTGTCCCGGCCAATCAATGGCAAGCACTTGATAATCAAGTAAATGCGCTGCTAAGGGTTCAAAACTGTTGGCGTTATCTAACCAACCATGTAAGGCAAGTAATAAAGGTTTATCCTTCGCCCCCCATAATCGGCCCGCGACCGTAATATGAGGTAATACAAATTCAATTTGATTTTTGGGGGCGAAAGATTGCCACATAATGCCTCTGATGTCAGGTAATTAAGATGATTTTTTGACAAATTTAAGTGTCATACGGTCACTTTCACCGATCGCTTGGTATTTTTCTTTATCGGTATCACCCAAGGCAAAAGAGGGCGGTAGCGTCCAAACACCTTTGGCGTAATCTTTCGTATCTTTGAGGTTCGCATTGATTTCTGCACTTTCAACTAAGGTAAAACCTGCTTTTTTGGCTAAAGCAACCATAGCCGCTTGATCCATATAGCCAGTGCTGAAGTTCATTCCTTCGTTGGCTCTATGCTCTACCACGCCAAAGATACCGCCGTCCTTCAACACTTTATAAGACGCGGCAAACACGTTTTCCAGCTGATCTGTCGATGCCCAGTTATGTAGATTTCGGAAGGTTAATACCAGATCAGCACTACCGTCAGCGCCTAAATCCATCTTATGTGGAGGATCGAAGGTTACAATCTTAGCATTGCCCATGACGTCTTTATTGGCCGTCATCCACGCAGCATACTTAGTGCCAGCGTTCGCGCGATAACGATTTCCGGGAGTATCTGTCGCAGGAGCCGTTTCGAAACTGGCTGCGATATATTGGCCCTCTTTAGCAAGATAAGGCCCTAATATTTCACTGTACCAGCCATTACCCGGCCAGAGTTCAATCACAGTCTGTTTTGGGGTAATGCCAAAAAAAGTTAAGGTTTCAGCGGGATGACGATAAACGTCACGACTGGCATTTTTAGCCTGACGAAAATCGCTTTTTAAGACTTTATCTAAGCTTTCATCGGCATAGGTAACACTCGAACATAAACCAGCAAGCAGCAGACTGGCAACTAAGGTGACTTTTTTCATTGTAATTCTCCATGGATACCGAAGGCTTAACCTAGCAGCCAATGGCCAAAAATCCAAGGAATAGAAGTCGGAAAACTAAGCTTTAAGCGACATAAGTGGTTATAGCTCAAAGTGATGAGCAAAATCACCTTTACCTAAATCAACAAAGTTCAAAGCAGAAAAAAAGATGGGGAAAACACTAGACGACTGAGGCATTAAACAAGCTTGAGAACTAACGGCTTGCGGCATTATCTACGCGGCGCCACGCAAAATACAAAGCGCAGGCACTGGTTAATAACCATAATCCCACCCAAATCCACGCGGGGATCCAAGAACGCTCGGCCAACATCACTGCATCACCTTGACCATCAAGCCCGAGCAACACAGTCGGACTCGCAAGTGCATTAAGCATGATCATCAAGCCAATAATACGCAAAAACTGAGTCAATATTTTGTTTTGACTGAGTTTAAGCGGTAACAACAAAATAATAGTCAGCACAGCTAAAATCGCTAACGTGAGAATATCCCTGCCCCAAAGCAAGCCGCTTAGCACGACTAAGGCACCTAGCAAGGCAAAACTCACGCGGATCCCCTTTGGCCAAGTCGCTAATAAATAGATTAAATATCCCCAACAGGCTGCACCAAAATACCCAGCAAAGCCAATAAACATCGGCGAGCCGCCTTGGCTAAAACAAAATCCTGCGCCGTTTGGAAACAACTGAATATGGCTGACCACGCCCGAGCTTAAAATCGTTGCAATACCATGGGACAGTTCATGAAAATAGCTTTCAAGCCATTTAAACGGCACGCTCAAATAGGGAATTCGAGTTATCAATAAAGCTAAAACTAGCTCGATAATAAACAAACCACGGCTTGGCACACCACTTGTGGCTAAGCCTGTCAGTTTAGAAGAGGAAAATCGCGAGGTTGAACGAGAAGACGTTTTTTGATGCTCAAGCATACAAATCCACACCCACCATTTGCTGAATTTCATCGCGTTTGGCGGCATGTTGGGTTTGTAAATATTGGGCAATCGCTCCCTGATGACCGCGAGTATCTTGCTCATACTCGAGGTGCGCACCAAGCCTTGACTGTAAATTTCCCGCTGCGTTTTTACTTTTAGGCTGAGTTTCTAAACTAAGGGCTTCGACGGCATTTTGCTCAATCACTGGGCGTGACGATTCAGGCGCAGTCAGCCCCTGAGCGATAGCGGGTCTATTACTCGCTACAGCATTCGTCAAACTCATTTGATTCACATTAACTTGCATCAAGAAGCCTTAAGTTTGCACTATCCATCGTTAAGCCATTCATCGTAAAGAATGCTTAGTATCAGTTGCCTGAGATTCTATCGCAGATACTCAAGCAAAGAACAGCTTATTCACGGCCGGGTAACTTTTTCCATGTGACTGTATCACGTAAATACACAGGTTCAAGCTCATCGACCGAGGTTGTCAGTCCAGCTTTTATGCCTGCTTCAGCCAATATCAGCATAGCCTTTGCATCGGGATATTTCACGGCCTCGAGAGCTAAAATCCCCTTGCCGAGTGCCAGCAAATCGGGATAAGCATCAAAACCTGTGCCGCAGCCCACAATTGGCGCTTGAGTATCGAGCTGAAGTTGTACGTCCGCAGGTGAACTGACCACTTCTTTACCGACAAGCGTTGCAATACCGTCAACGGCCACAAACTGGCCCCAATACACTTCGCCCATGCGCGCATCAATGGTGCACAAAACTTGCTCGGCTTGATGCTCGCTAATCGCCATTTGTGCCATTGCCGCTAAGGTTGAAATACCAATCACAGGCAAATCTAACCCCAGTGCCAGACCTTGCGTCATGCTAGTGCAGATGCGGATCCCCGTAAAACTGCCAGGGCCTCGTCCGTAAGCAATCGCAGTCACTTTATCTAAGCGAATGCCCGCTTGCTTGAGCACTGAATCGACCATAGGCAGCAGACGTTGACTGTGTTCACGCGGTGCATCGGCAAGTTCAGCATAAATCTGACCTTGGTATTGCAGCGCAGCTGAGCAGGATTCGGTACAAGTGTCTAAGGCAAGAATACAAGCAGAGTGTTCATGTGTTATTGTCATTTCAAAACCGGATTAGCGGGCAAGATTTCGCATCAAATTTACATAATCTGTATTGCGCGAATATGCCATGAGAAAACTGGCGCAAATAATAACATCAAATGCCCGAAAACAAAGGGCTAAGCAAGCAACTCAGCTAAAATAGCGCTCGCATGACATTCAGTCGCAAATCTGGACGAGATGGATTTATGTGATCTAAGTCAATGATCAATAAACTCATTAATGAATATAGCTCGCTTGGGGAAACTTTTTCAACTTTGATTGTCAGAGCAGAAAAGTAAGGGGCGAATTTATCCCTTGCCATTCCCTTAGTATTGTACGATTGCTTTAACCCGCCTTCGATAAGGACATTTCATGTTAAACACGCCTCCATTGCGTCGCCTAAGACGCTTACGTAATTCAGAAGCAATGCGCGATCTACTGCGCGAAACCCATATTTCGCTGAGCGATCTTATCCATCCCCTGTTCATTGAAGAGCACATCACCCATGCCGTGCCCATCTCCACGCTACCTGGCATCAGCCGCTTACCTGAGAGCGCACTGGCGGGTGAAGTTCGCGAGCTTTATGCCCTCGGGATCCGCTATGTGATGCCCTTTGGGATTTCCCACACTAAGGATGATAAGGGCAGCGATACATGGGACGACAATGGTTTACTCGCCCGTATGGTGCGCACCATTAAAGCTACCGTGCCTGAGATGATGGTAATCCCCGACATTTGTTTTTGTGAATACACAGATCACGGCCATTGCGGCGTAGTTCACAATAATGAAGTCTGCAACGACCTCACCGTCGAAAATTTAGTTAAGCAATCGATAACAGTCGCCAAAGCGGGCGCTGATATGTTAGCACCATCGGCCATGATGGACGGTCAAGTAAAAGCCATTCGCCAAGGGCTCGATGCCGCAGGTTTTGAACATGTGGCGATTCTGGCCCACTCGGCAAAATTCGCCTCTTCCTTCTACGGTCCTTTTAGAGCCGCGGTTGATTGTGAACTCAGCGGAAATCGCAAGGGATATCAACTGGATTATGCTAATGGTCGTCAAGCCCTGTTAGAAGCCTCATTAGATGAAGCCGAAGGCGCCGATATCCTGATGGTTAAACCTGGCACCCCCTACTTAGATGTGCTCAGCCGTTTAAGACAAGAAACCCACTTGCCACTCGCCGCCTATCAAGTCGGCGGTGAATATGCGGGCATTAAATTTGCCGCCCTTGCGGGCGCGTTGGATGAGCGTGCTGTGGTGACTGAAACGTTTATCGGCTTAAAGCGGGCGGGTGCAGATTTGATTGTCAGCTATTACACCAAACAATACGCCCAATGGTTAACTGAAAGCCGATAGTTGCGTCGGTAGCTAATCAAAAGTTACGCTAATCGTTAAACCGATAGCTAAGCGGCTTGTTAAGAGAACAACTAGGTTTTGCACTTTAGAAACCCCATAAAAACGCCACCTTTATCGGTGGCGTTTTTGTATTTAACACCTTGTGCTAAATCGCTTAAGCCTTCTGCAATCTTGCAAACAAGGCTTTCACTTTTTCCACTTTAGGACGCACGACCATCTGACAATAGGGCTGCTCACCGTGTAAAGCGAAGTAGTCATTGTGATAATTTTCAGCGGGATAAAAAGTATCAAACGCTGAAACCTGGGTCACTATCGGCGCATCAAAAACCTTGGCTACTGCTAACTGAGCAAGCATAGCGGTAGTTTGCTCTATCTGCTCAGCATTATGGGTAAACACCACGGAACGATATTGTGGCCCCTTATCATTACCTTGACGATTAAGCGTGGTCGGATCATGGCTCTCAAAAAAGACCTGTAATAGCGTCGTAAAATCAATTTCCTCAGGGTTGAACTCGATATGCACAACCTCAGCATGGCCGGTTTGGCCCGAGCAAACAGATTTATAATCGGCATCATGGGCTTCGCCGCCGACATAACCTGAAGTGACATTCACCACGCCCTTTAGGCTTTTAAAAATCGCTTCGACGCACCAAAAACACCCTGCACCAAAAGTCGCAAAGTGATTCGGTGCTGGTTCAACAGCATCATCCATCCCTTTGAACACCATAGATACGGAGTTAACACAGTGACGGATATTGTTAGGTGTTAACATTTCACCTTCAAAGACATGCCCCAAGTGACCGCCGCACTGGCTACAAACAATCTCGGTTCTGCGGCCGTCAGCGTCTATATGGCGGGTTACAGCGCCGGCAATTTCATCATCGAAGGCAGGCCAGCCACAATGGGCATTAAATTTATGCTCAGAGCGATACAAGGGGGCATGGCATTTTTTGCATAAATACAAACCCTTAGCATCGTGCTCATAATACTCACCACTAAAGGGGCGTTCAGTGCCTTTCTCTTCGATAACATAGCGTTCAAAATCGGTCAGTTTATTCATATTAATGCCCTTTCGACTCACGTCGTTGTGTATTTCGATATTCTTTGATTAAGAAGCTGATTTATAAGGAAGCCAACATAAGACCCACTCCAAGCAAGATTTCTTGCACTCGGCTTCAAAATGCGGCTGACATCAATCCAATCACAACAAATCTAATGCCCATACTAACGGATTTGGTGACTAAAATCTTACCACTCAAGTAAGTACTAATATAAGTGCTCATATTAAGTACTCATATAAGCGACTGCATAAATGACGGAAAATACGGCAGTTGATCCAGATCACAGTCGCTGAGTATTTGCACCCACATCAGCGCACGGCTACACTTGCTGCGGGTCAATTTACAACTAAATATAACAAGTAGAAACCAAAATGAAATTAGAAACCATTGATTACCGCGCTGAAAACAGTGCCCAGCAATTCGTTGAATCACTTCGGGAAACTGGCTTTGGTGTTTTATCTAATCATCCGATTGATAAGCGCTTAGTTGAAGACATCTACACCGAGTGGCAAGCCTTTTTTAACTCAGAAGCTAAAAACGATTATATGTTTAAAAAAGAAACCCACGACGGTTTCTTCCCTGCGTCGATTTCTGAAACTGCCAAAGGCAACACAGTCAAAGACATTAAAGAGTACTACCACGTCTACCCTTGGGGCCGTATCCCCGATTCACTACGTGCCAATATTCTCGCCTATTACGACAAAGCCAACGCGCTGGCCGCTGAGCTTTTAGAGTGGATTGAAACCTACTCACCCGAAGACGTAAAAGCCAAGTTTTCGATGCCATTGCCAGAAATGATCGCCAACAGCCAAAAAACCTTGCTGCGCATTCTGCATTACCCGCCGATGACGGGCAGTGAAGAAATGGGCGCCATTCGCGCCGCAGCACATGAAGATATCAACCTTATCACAGTGTTACCTGCAGCCAATGAGCCTGGATTGCAAGTGAAAGCCAAAGATGGCACTTGGTTAGATGTTCCCAGCGATTTTGGCAACATTATTATCAATATCGGTGACATGTTACAGGAAGCCTCTGGCGGCTATTTCCCATCGACGTCACACCGCGTCATCAATCCTGAAGGTACGGATAAAACCAAGTCGCGGATCTCTTTGCCGTTATTTTTACATCCAAACCCTGCTGTAGTGCTATCGGATCGCTATACCGCTGACAGCTATCTGATGGAAAGATTGCGCGAACTCGGGGTGATCTAAGCCTTAATTCAGCCTATTAATCCAAGCAACAATCGCAAGAGACAGTCAAGGATTAAGCGATTAAAGCGCCTTAGGGCGCTTTTTTTATGACATTCGCCACCTTCAAGGTAGAATAGCCGTTCTTTAAGTTATTTAGGACAAGGCGTTATCATGGCAATTCAGTGGTATCCGGGGCATATGCACAAGGCACGCAAGGAGATTGAAGAGGCAATGCCTCAGGTCGATCTTGTTATCGAAGTGCTGGACGCGCGTATTCCCTACAGTAGCGAAAACCCCATGGTGGCTCAGCTTCGAGGCGACAAACCTTGTATCAAACTGCTCAATAAATCTGATCTGGCCGATCCAGAGATCACCGCACAATGGATTGAATACTTAGAGCGTGAGCAAGGCGTCAAAGCCACGGCGATCACAACGCTGCAAGCGGCAATGGTGAAAAAAATCCCTGATCTCTGCCGTAAGCTAGTGCCAAGTCGCGATAAAACCGAAAAAGACATTCGCACTATGATCATGGGGATACCCAACGTTGGGAAATCTACCATTATAAATACCTTAGCTGGCCGTGTTATCGCCAAAACTGGTAACGAACCTGCGGTAACCAAAACCCAGCAACGGATCAATTTACGTAACGGTATCGTGCTGTCGGATACCCCGGGTATTTTATGGCCCAAAGTGGATAACGAAGCGAGCAGCTATCGCCTTGCCGTCACTGGTGCAATTAAAGATACGGCAATGGAATATGAAGATGTGGCCCTGTTCGCCGCCAAGTATTTCTTAACCGCTTATCCAAAAGAGATTTGTGAGCGTTATAACTTAAGTGAATTACCCAAGGATGATGTCGCACTTCTCGAGGAAATCGGCCGCAAACGTGGTGCGCTGCGTCCCGGTGGTCGCATCGATATGCACAAGGCATCAGAGTTATTACTGCATGAATATCGCTCGGGGAAAATAGGCTTACTCTCGCTAGAAACGCCTGCGATGGCAGAGCTTGAAAAGATTGAAGTCGCCCGTATCATGGCCGAAAAAGAAGCAGAGAAAGAAGCCAAACTGGCAGCAGAGAGACTTAAACGTTCAGGCAAACGTCATAACGACTAGTCAGCCTGTCACTCTGCATTTGGAATATAAGGCGCATAGTTTGTTAAAGACGTTAAAGACAAGACGCTGATGACTTTTATATTCCAGCTTATGGCGCTCATTCATCAATGTTTAAAGTTAAAGCCAGTATATTGAATATACTGGCTTTTTTATTATCTGAAACGAAACTTTCGCGTTAAAAAACACTTTTACGCCAATGACTTCTGCGTGCCTGATATAAGCTCTCAATATCAGCCAGTCATCATCCTCTTGGCACAATACACCAAGGAGCCATCTTGGGTTTGACTGCACAGCAAAGGTGCTTTAGTCGCGGGATAGATCGACCACTTCTTTCAAGTTTTCTAATGGTACCCACCCTGATTCTTCACTGACAGCTTTTATACACCATACCCAGCCATTCAACATTCGTGTGCCAATGAGTTGTTCCCTTTCATGCACATTAAGTTCTCTTGCCGTATAGTCCTCAAGCGCCAGCCCGTTGGCATTTTTTAGGCGCTGAATCACTTGACCAGGAACCCAACCAGCATCTTGCCCTGGCGTAGTGCAAAGGAACCAGAGATCCCAGCCTTCAGGACCTGCATATTTTTCTCCAACGGTAAGAGGATCACCTTTTTTGAACGTAATGGGGTTAGGAAACTCACTTTCATGTGGATTGACAACGATATATTTCTTAGTAGTCATGTGTTCAGCTAACCTTTTGATAAGTATTTGTGAACGTTAAACTTATTGGCTTATCAAAGCACGCCTAATTAACGCATTGTTTGAATGAAACTTATCAGTTTTCTATCAAACATACTATCCGACAACACACGCATGCACAGTTTTCAAACCAATTATCAGCATAAAAACTGTAATATTTTGATTTTAAATACGATGACAATAAACTGCATTGTGAGTAGGAAAATGCCAGTTAGCGTAATATGAAGGTATATTCAGTTAGCCAAAAACCGCGCCAATTTGCACGCGGTTTTCAATGGGAATTAACAGCAAGCTAATGAATAATTACAACTTTTTTAACTTATTTTAAGGTCTTCCAAAACATGATCTGCAGCCTGGAATGCCAACGCTGCCAAAGTGAGGGTTGGATTACCCGTTGCAACCGTTGGAAACACTCCGCTACCGACTAAAAACAGATTGCTATGGTCCCAAGATTGCTGACGAGGATTCACCACCGACGTATCTCTGCAGTCCCCCATTCGATACGTCCCCACAATATGTCCAGCACCGTAAAACGTAAAATTATGGCCCTGATATTCAAAATTATTCGACGTTACTTGACTCTTATCACCATAAAATACCGGCGCAGGCGGAGCCTTGGTATATTCCCGCGCATCAAGGGCGTCAAAGAGTTTGGTCGAAATATCTTTAGCCGACACGAACGCATTGCGCACATAATCTTCGCGGACTCGATAGGTTAATTTTGGGCGCGGTAAACCTAAATTATCAGTCAAGGTCTCAGACAGTTCGACACGGTTTTCCGGATCAGGCAATTGCTCAATTAGATAGCCCATACGAATTTGCCGTGTGTAAATACCATTCAAGGTATTCACCAGTGAGGCACCAAATAAGACGCTATTCGCAGACATGGCGGGATCAAACCGTAATGGAGTCCCCTGCTGATTGACAGAATCCCCATTTAATTGCGAATTATTTTGTCCAAATACAAAATCAGCTAAGGTCGTGAATGGATCATTTGCTGCCCACTGCCAACCTTCATTGCCGATTTCAATACGATAGGCGGCACGGTCTTTACGAAAGGCGCCATCACGTAAACTTTCGATACCCGCAGTAGATAAAGGCCCCCGAAAACCGTAGACAGGATCTTTCGCCAAACCCCAGGCCAAATACATAATGTGATCCATCAAATTACGCCCCACTTGATCGCTATGGTTGGCGACGCCGTTTGGACAGGCTTTATTACGTTTAGACATGAGCAATAATTTTGGCGTCTCAATCGCGTGAGCTGCAATCACATATTTTTTACCCGTAACGGTACCGCCACCCGTCGCTATCCCTCCGTGAGTTTGATAGGTCACATAATCAATACCAACAACATCCTTTGTATTTTCATCCACTTGAACATTTGTCGCAACATGACGATAAAACACATCAACATTGCCGGTTTGCAATGCTCGCCCGAGCGTCACAGTGGCATCGTATTTGGCTTGGATAGGGCAAATAGGAATACAATTCGTATTCCCCGCACATTGACGGCGTTCACCCGGTAATGAATTGCGCCCCTGGGGGGTTGGCGTAACTGATAATTGAATATTGTCGTACACCATATCGCTCACAGCTTGTTCATATTGTTGATCAACTAAAGATGAAACAATGCCAGGCATTGGGTAATCGTAATTCGGCCCATAAACACCATCCGGTGAAACATTAAATCCGCGATAAAGCTGATCCATCGCCTCTTTGTCACCGGCGACGCCAATCTCATTGGTCGCCTGTTCATAGTAAGGAACCAGCGCCTGATAAAATTGTTTTCCACCGGGCCAATCCACACCCTGCTTATACTGGGTTTGCAACTCAAAATCATTGGGCAATAAATGCAAACTGGTTCCTAGCCAATGCCAAGTTGTGCCGCCGCCAATACGCTCATAGGAACTAGCAAAAGCAAACTTTGCTTCAGGGCTGTCAGGTTTCAAATGTTCAGGCTGCGGCGTGTAGTCGAAATAACATTGCTTTGGATTACGCCATGCGCCAATTTGCAACACGGTATAACGCGGCACATTTTCCTTCGCAGGATCAGGCAGCCCGAGTGGATTATCCGCCGTCGATGCAGCTGGATTTTGCGTAGTAGGAGGATAAGGTGATTCAGGTGTTTTGGCATTGGCTTTAAAAAAGGTTTCCATGTAACCACTGCGGTCAACAGGCACTTCCAGCCCTGCTTCGAGGATTAATACTTTTTTCCCCGCCATCCCCAATTGATAAGCCATGATAGAGCCGGCAATACCTGATCCCACAATAATGACATCGTAATTAGTTTGAGTGCTCATACAGCACCTCCTTGATGACCCGTATATGCCGACAGTGCAGCGGGTGGTTTTGCCCAATAGCCATAGCGATAATTTGAATCCCCCATCGGATGAGCCTGCATAACTTGCCAGACTAGACCCGTGGTATAACTTTTTGCCGAAATCATATCGCTAACCGTGGTTTCCTGCTCTGTATCCGTCGCGGGAATGATGGTTGGCCATGCACCTGAGTACCACATAAAAATTAATTTACGACAGGCCAACACAAAATTAGCCCCGTTATCAGGCGCCAGCATTTGCGTGCCAATTTGTTGATCTGATAATTGCTGCGCTTTTAACGCCGCAAATTTTTGCAGAATAGTTGTAACTAAAGTTGGGTCCTTCGATTCTTCGGTTATTTTTTGCGTAAACACGGCTAAGTATTCGGATTTAATATCCACGGGATCCAATGTCGGGGCAATAATACTGGTAGCAAAGCCGGTTAATACCGCGCTCAAACCAATAAAATTATTCATAGTATCGGCAGTCGCGCCTGTAATATCAGTCATGATGAGTTCCTTTCGTAAATTATTGCGCGCGTTGCAGCAAGTATGTGAAATCAGCAAAATTACCGTTAGTGGTTGCCGCATTATTGTGACAAGCCATACAGCTACTTGATGTTTGCTTTACCGAACCTTGGATATAAGTTTCGAGTGTGGTGTTCGCTAAAAATGAAGGAGCAGGCACGCCTGTTGGATCGGTGGGATTTTTGGCATCGGTAGGCCATTGCGTGCTGACCAATTCGTAATTCATCCATACCGATCCCGGCACGACAGCGTCGAGTGCAGCGTGATAACTGGCATTTAAGGCTTTAGCATCGGCAGTGATAGGAATAACGCGTTCAACTTGAGTTGGTTTAGTGTGCGGGTTTGCCGGATCCCACGGACGTGCTGGGGGTTCATTCACTTTGCAGTCAGTACATTTAGCATCGTAAAAATTATATGCCGACAATGATGCTGACTCACCTTGGGTTGGCGCGTTAGCGACATGCTCAAAGGTAGACCAAATCCATTGTGGTTCACCCGTGGTTTTGTGAGCAATGTGAAACCCCACTAGACCGACTTGTTCAAGCGCACACGCGGGCTTGACCCCGTGTTGCTCTTCGGGATTGTTATAAACAAGCGCGTAAGTTGTATAGTAATTCGTCGAATCAAACTTGCCGCCCATTTTTATCCATGAGGCTTTAAGCATGATAGAACCTACCTGCCCGGTTTTACTGTCGCTCGCGGTAAAGTCGACATCGGCATTAAACTGTTTCTGACCTTTTTTACTGTAGAGGTTATTGTCCAAAATAAAATTGAACATGGTTTCATTGGTTAATATTTCATAACGGGTATAAAGCCCGTTTTGATCAATCAATGGACCCGTTGTAAAAGGTTCACCACTTTCATCCAACACATTCGGGGTCTTCCCTACTTGCGTTAAATAAATAGTCCCTTCAGGAATGGACTTTGGATCAATACTTTTGCAAACATCCGGCACATTATTGGACTGATCCCACCCAGGTGGTTTTACGCCATCGGGTAAAAAAATCTCCCGGCTTTCCTTCCAATGCAGCCACACGACTGGCTGGTTAGTTTTTTGCCCAATGGTAGACATAGTATTGGGTGTGCCATCGGCATTTGCTGGCCAGTTAAGTGCAATAAAGGATTGCCAAGAAAAATCATCAAAATCATGTTGCAGGCTTTCGAGTAAGAACGGGGGTTTTGCTGTGATTTCCAGCGGCATAACAGGGCTTAACGTGGGTAGCGTTATAGCTGCTTTTGTCTCTACTGGTGCTTCTGCATACACAGCAGCACTCATACACAAAAAAAGCGCTCTATAGCTAAAAATTTTGATAGACATGAAATTAACTCTCCTTGTTATTGGGACTTATTCAATGCTTAAAACGTTTACGATTCCACTTTCTTTAACGACTTAAAATCAGGGCTTTCACAACACCCGCCACTGCAGGCGTGATGTCACGATACAAATAGCGTACAAGACTTAACCTCAACCAAATCCAAATAAATGGGTTTCGATATTAAAATTGAAGTTTGCTGTTTTGATCGCAGTCTCTGGCTTACTGAGCCGGTCTGAACAGGTTGATTGATACGGATAAATATTAACGTCTTTCATTGAAATTCCTTTTCATGATTGCGTTTTATCACGATACCTTGAGTCTAGATTATTCATTGATGATCACCTCAAATGAAACCTAGTTATCTCAGTGGAAGGGTTAAGCACTCCTGTGTTCCCGTAGTGAAAATAATTCTATTCTGCAGAAAGAAAAGTAACCTTCTGAAAATATTCCATGTTAAAAGATTGTTTACGTTTCACTTATTGTCAAGCGTGAGGCAGGAGGTTTATTTTATTTGCAAAAAAGCCCGCCGCACGACGATAACAGCAGTAAAAGCATAATGTGATATCAAGAGTTCAACATTGATCTGAAGTCTGCGAGGGCCAAGCGTGGGCAGAGCTCCAACACTGACTAAGCGATCGTAAAATCGGTCGCAACTACTCGTGGCCTAATTCTTATTTGGTAGCCATTGATTCAACAATAACTGTCAAAGTTTGGAAGATTTCGACTCATTTTCATCATTAGATTCTGTAAAGAGTCACTCAGCATCTGATTATATGGCCTTGCTAATGACTTTATAAACACTTTGACTGAAACAGAACACAACTTGTTCTTACTGTTGAAACAGGAAATCTATTTTCTTGTACTGACGAAAACTCTAAGATTAAAAATGATGCCATTTGGGGATGCTTTGACCTACTTAGGTAGCCCTGTGAAATATGATCATATCGTTCCACTTGCTTCCCACAATTGAGCCGCAGCATACCTTCACAAACTTGTTATTCACCGATGTTTGTGCCCATAACCAATACATTTATACCTTTATAATTCACTTGTTCTATAGGCTTAAACCCATGATGTAAGTACAAACCTCCAGTTAAATCTTCTGTTTGAAGATATAATTTTTTCACGCCTATTTTATGTGCTAGCGATATTATCTCTTTCACAAGTTTTGAGGCGACACCCTGTCCCCTAGCCTGCTGAGTGACGTAAACACCACCAAGCCAAAATTCAAATTCTGGGTAAATGTCCATTTCTCGAATTTTTAGCTCTGCTGAGCCAGCAAGAACACCATTTACTTTTCCAATGATCAGAATAGGCGCGGTATCTCGATTTATTGATGCAGAGACTTTTTCAACGACTTCCTCCTTGGTATAACTACCATTGTCTTGGCACCATTCGTTGAAATACCAACTAGCTACCGTGTCTATCGCAGAGGGATTATCGGCAAGTAATGAAATTTCCATATATGTCCTTAGATGTACAACGATTTGATTTTCTTTATGAACAACATCTTACCAACTTAACCTTGTAAGGCAAGCAGCCCACAACCATTGATGTTTGTAGTCAAACTATACTGATATCTATTAATGACTTTATGATGATGTGTACTTTACTGTGGCTTTATTGAAAGTTCGGACTGGCATGACTTCTAGGTTGAAAGTAACCTCATCACATTAGCTTTTTTATAGCCACAACTTTATTCGCCCTACTTGCATTTTAAACTTTAAAACAAGCTTTGGGGCATTTTAGAGTTAACCGATTTTAAGCACGCCACGCTTTAATCGCTTCTGTTGCTAAACCAGCTAGCTGTTTTGAAACTTCACGACCTTTGTAAATTGACGTTGTGTCTTTTGCGATTGGAACAGAATAATGAATATCGTGAGCAAGATTATTTAGATACTCGCGGCCACCACCTTCATAATTTTGCAGTTCCTGACCATTGAGCTGGATCATATAGCTATAGCCAAATGCACTCATGTTGCAATTTGCATTCAAGTACAAGCGACCTTCATGCTCCAAAAGGAACCATACTCGGTTTTCAGAATCCATTACTTTCATCGTCATCTCGCATAAGGGGATTTACCCGAACTTATCATAAAACCCAAACCGTAAATGGAAATACGCATCTCAACGGAACTTTTCGGTCAATTGATCTAATAAAGCTTCCATACTCTGCTCGAGGAGATCGAGCACTAGTTCAAAACCCTGTGCGCCGCCATAGTAAGGATCTGGTACTTCCGTTATTTGCGTATCAGCATAGGACAACATTAACTGTAACTTGTGTTGATACTCAACCGGACAACGGCTAAGCAGATCCGCCAAATTGGCATTATCCGCAGCTAGAATTAAATCAAAATGCTCAAAATCAGCATTCACCACCTGCCGCGCCCGCATGCCCTCGAAACTAAAACCCCGCTTTTTACCAGCCTCAATAGCGCGGCTATCAGGCTTATCCCCTTGGTGATAACCAATAGTACCCGCCGAATCCACCTCAATATTAAGCCTGCGCTCAGTAATCTTAAAACGACAAACCGCCTCTGCCGTCGGTGAGCGACAAATATTACCCATACAAACCATCAATATTCGCCGTACACTTTGATTTTTTAACATGAATACCTCATAGCTTAGTATTATCAATAATTTATCTAATGTGCTTAAACCTAGATGTAAACTTAATATGATAAGCAGCTTAATACATTAATTATTTACCTATAAATACAACATATTAAACCTAGAAACACAAAATATTAAACCTAGAAACACAAAATATTCTTACGCCAAACCATTATCAAAAATAAAATGCGCGCTACGATCCGAAAGTTAAGGGTGTCACCTCAGCTAAAATATTCCCCTTGAGCCATATACATACCAAGCACGCACAAAATTTAACCTAACCCGTAAAATATACGATAAACAGCGCAGAAACAAATTAGCCTCCTTGCTAAGGATTTTTTATCGACTAGGTTTATATGTCAGAGTACGGTTTAAAATAAAACTGAATGTTCACCGCATACTCGCTCAAATAAAAAATACACCACAAAGTACAAGAAGAGGAAAAGTAAAATGGATTTTATTGAACGAATCGATGTTCTATCAAAACGCATCCCTCAAATTGCTAATAGCCTTCAAACTGAGGAAGCGACTAAGAATGCCTTAGTCATGCCATTTTTGCATACAGTTCTAGGATATGATGTTTTTAATCCTAGCGAAGTTGTCCCAGAATTTACGGCAGATACTATAGGTAAAAAAGGTGAGAAAGTTGACTACGCATTAATTAAAGAAGGTGAAGTGCAAATCCTTATTGAATGCAAAAAGTACAATGAAAAGCTGTCCATAAAGCATGCGTCACAACTATTTCGTTATTTTTCTGTCACAAACGCACGCTTAGCTATTCTTACAAACGGTACTGAATATCAATTTTATACCGATCTTGATGCTCCTAACAAAATGGATGAAAAACCATTTCTGATCTTAGATCTTGAAAATATTGATGAACACTTAATTCCTGAAGTTAAAAAGCTGACTAAAAACTCGTTCGACGTTAACTCAATAGTCAGCGCGGCAGGAGAACTAAAATACTTGAGTCAGATAAAACGTATTATTAGTGAGCAATTTAAAGAACCTGAAGAAGAGTTTATTCGCTTTTTTGCCTCAAGGGCTTATGATGGGGTTCTTACACCTAAAGTAAAACATCAATTTGCTGAAATTACTCATAAAGCACTAAGACAATTTCTCAACGACAGCATTAATGAACGTTTAAAATCCGCTATTGGCAATGATAAACCAACTGATGAAAACAAAAATTTAATCGATACCCCAATCCCATCCAATGATGAAAAAATTAAAGTAGTTACTACTGAAGAAGAAATTGACGGTTTCAATGTGATAAAAGCTATATTGAGGAAAAAAATAGAAGTTAATCGAATCATCGCAAGGGATACCCAAAGTTACTTTGGCATACTATTGGATGATAATAACCGAAAACCCTTATGCCGCTTACACTTCAATGCTAAACAAAAGTATCTAGGATTAGTGGATGAAAATAAAAATGAAACTCGTCATCCTATTAACTCTGTAGATGATATTTTTAATTTCAGTGAACAACTATTATCGACAGTCGCCTATTACGAATAACACTATCAAAATATCAATTGCGCATTACTCAGCGTAAAGACTAATGCGCAATTTGATTTACTAGGTACGGCTACTCAGTTTCAACATCGGTTCTTACCCGTAAAAAACTGGCAAACCGCGGTAAACCGTTAACGGTAAGACCAAGATATTTATAGGTAATGATAGTGCCCACGGCGGGGGGATGTTGGCGCTCTGCGAGACTAAAACCTGTGCCAATACTAAAAATTCGGCCATCTGGCGTTTGCACTTTTAATGCGCCCATCTGCCCTGCAAATTGACCTTTACCTGGGATATAAGCGATAACAGTAGCTTCAGCATCATAATAAGGTTTTAACTTCATCAGATGAGGATTGCGGCCACTAATATAAGTCGCAGAACTGCGATGCAGCATCAAGCCTTCGGCGCCTTTTGCAACTAAGGCATCGAGTTTTTGATACAGGGCTTCAAGGCTTTCTACTTGGAACTGCACTATGACTTCAAGATAATTCGATTTGCCACTCAGTTCAGTCAGCGCAAATTGATAGCGATGCTGAAAGTCGCCACTCGCCTTGGGGACATCGAACACCATAAATCGCACTTTGCGCCAATCATCATCCTTAGCTGAGGTTTGTCGAACTAAACTCGACACCGCTTCAAACTGACCTCGCCCAAGCCATAATTCACCATCGAGGGGATAATTCGGAAAATTCGCAGTAAACCAAATGGGTGTGGCGATGGAATTTCCCTGCCGAGTGAATAATTCCTTGCCATTCCAGTAACCTCGAACCCCGTCGAGTTTCTCACTAATCAAAAAATTTTGAATATTAATATCTTGCGAAGTTCGAGTCGCATCAAACTCGGTAGCAAGTTGTATAGCAGGTGGTGAGGTTTGTGCGTTAACCGAAAGAGTTAAACCGCAAAGTATGAGCAAGCTGAGCTTAAAAACACTAAAACGGATGAACTGATTAAATGTTAAATTTCGTAACGGGTTAGTATGAGTCATTCCCTTGCCCACGCTGCAATATATCCTTCATCAAGCTTAGGCCGCACGGCTAAAGTTGCACTAAAATAACCGAAAAAGTCACTAACTCCCTAAGTTAACAACGAATGTTGATGATCAAATTTGCTCAGTTAATTGTTTATGCACTTTTCATCTCAGGCTATACTGCGGCCAAATTTATGACTCAGTCAAATGTTAACAAAGACAACAGTAGGATTTATTCCCCCTGTTTTGAATGAGCAGAACCTCAGCGCTTTGTCGCTAACGTCAATTGGAAACACTATGAAACCAGCCAATAATCACGGTATTAAGCGCATATTCAGAGCGACGGGATTTTCGATGAAGGGCCTAAAGGCCGCTTGGATCCACGAAGCCGCCTTCAGACAGGAATTAATCTTAACGATAGTCATGTTACCCGTAGCCTTATGGGTTGATATCAGCACTATTGAACGCCTTATGCTGATTTTCACGTTGTTTATCGTGTTGATTGTTGAGCTATTAAACTCGGCGATTGAAGCTGTGGTTGACCGTGTCGGCAGTGAAATACACCCGTTAAGTGGCCAAGCCAAGGACATTGCCTCGGCTGCCGTCTTTATGAGTCTTGCGCTTTGTGGATTAACTTGGCTGGTTGTATTAACGCCGCTAGTGCTTTAATTCTTAGTTTCTAAACCGTCGCATGAGCAACCATTGAGCCATCGTCCCTTAAAAAGTCGATGGCTTGTTTGATCTGGGCTAAGCGGTCATTCTCAGCCCAATACGCAAGATACACATTTCGTGAAATGGCATTCGCGCCGCTGACGAGATGCAATTCGCCGCCGCGCAATGCATGTTGCACTAGATGCTCAGGTAAAAATGCGCAGCCGCCATTATTCAAGATGAAATCTAACGCAATACGCGCTGAACTTGTGTGCAGCGTTGGCACTGGCAGCGAGGCATATTCCTGCGCGTGAACAATATTGAACGCCGTACCCCAATCGACTTTTACATATTGCCCCGGCACAACCGCTTTTACCGTTTGACCTTTTAAGCTCGACACCAACAACAAATTAATTTGCCCCAGTTGCACTATCTCAAATTGATCAAGCTTTGGCGGATCGAATGAAATCGCAATATCTAAGGTGCGGTCCATTAGCTGACGCGTCATTGCATTCGCGGGTAGCACTTCGGTGCGCAACGCCACGCCAGGTAAACCGACATGCAGTCCCTGTAAATAACCTTGCAAGTAAGCGTCCCAAATATTCGGCCCTGCACCAATGGCAAGCTGCGTTGTCTGTAACTGGCTGAGGGAAACATCTTGCTTAGCCCGCTCCCATGCTGTTAACACCGCTTCGGCATGACCAAGCATACGTTCGCCTGCTGGCGTGGGCTGAATATTATTACGTTGCCGTTCAAATAAGGCGACACCCAAAATGCTCTCAAGCTGTTTCACCCTAAAGCTCACAGCACTTCGGGTGAGATAAAGATTCTCAGCCGCTTTACCAAAATGGCGAGTACGGGAGACTTCGAGAAAGGTTTTTAGTAAATCGGTATCCATAAAAATTCTTGACCAACATAGGCAAATTTTTTTGATTTATAAATCAATAATACTAGCCAATACTCCAGTTGCAAATCTTTGTATATCAAAAACTAGAGGGTATCTGCCATGTCTGAACAGTCTTTTTTTAACGCTAACAAGGGTTCTGAGACGTTTAACGGCTCAGTTGCTGCCAGTTTTGTCTCTCAAAAACGTTTCTACGACGACGCTAATTTCCCCAAAGGCTTTAAACGAAGCGGCGATTTTACCAATAAAGAAGCTGAACTCCTTGAATTGCATGGTCATGCGATGAAGAATTTAGCGGAAGGAAAAACGCTGCCTTGCACCTCTGATGAAGCCCAATTTGTGGAAGTCGCCAAAGGAAATATCGCCCCCAGTAGCTTGTTAGAGCAGATCTGGGTAAAGTATCGCAGGCTCGCCATGGGGAAACCCTTTTATGCCGTGGTTGGTACAGTGCATTTGCCTGCAACCAAGCCCGAGATAGAAATAGAGGCTGAGGCTGTATTTGATATTGAAGATGATGTTCAGGATGAACCTGAACCCGAGGATAAAGAATGAAGATTAAGGTTTGCTACTAAATGCGTGGTTGGATTTTATATAAAGAAACCGCGACTCAGCTAAAACCTGAATGGTATGAAATTGAGCGTCTACTGGCGGCAGCAAAAGCCGATAACATAGAGTTGGAAGTTTACGCACCTGATGAATTTGATCTGACTGTCACCAGAGAAGATAACAAGAGTATTTTATTGAATGGGCAAGCCGTCGAGCTGCCCGATTTTATCATTCCGCGAATGGGCTCAGGCACGACCTACTTTGCTTTAGCCATTATTCGTCACTTAGAAAGATTAGGGGTATATTGCCTCAATCCATCTAAAGCTATTGAAATCGTTAAAGACAAGTTATTCTCCCAACAATTGTTGGCCGAGAAGAATCTGCCTACGCCTAAAACCATGTTAGTTAAATTCCCCGTCGATATCGCCCTCGTAGAACGCCATCTCGGTTTTCCTGTGGTGATAAAAACACTTTCAGGCTCACAGGGCAGTGGTGTGTTTTTATCCCATAAGGCGCGTGAATTTGACGATTTAATGCAGTTGATTGAAGCGACCAATAAAAACGCTAACATCATTCTGCAAGAGTTTATCGCTAACAGTCATGGGCGTGATCTACGCGTATTCACTATTGGTGGTCGTGTGGCGGGTTGCTATGAAAGGCGTGGTCAAGAAGACAGCTTCAAAGCCAATGTCAGTGCCGGTGGTTCAGCGCGTCCATTTCAGATCACTCCTGAAATTGAATGGCTTGCCACCCAAACAGCCAATATTCTCGATCTTGATGTTGCAGGTATCGATTTATTGTTTGATAACGGCCATTACAAAATTTGTGAGGCTAACTCATCTCCTGGGTTTGAGGGCTTAGAGTCCTGTTTGAATGTGGATATTGCCGCGCAAATTTTGCATTTTATTCGCATCCGTTTAGGCATGTTTAATAAAGATGAACCAAGTAGCCCAAAAATCGTAGCTGATAGCGTAGAGGCTGAGACTTCTACCCCGTCACTTCTATCGTCTGCGTCCTCTATCGAGACGAAATAGAAGCACTAGGACATATCAATATCTAGCGGGATCGTACCGCTAGATATTCTCAATATCGATGATTCTCCGCCATGTTTGTGTCTATATCCATTTGTATCTCGCCCCATCCAACACAACAACCCTAAAGCCGTTCAGGCAGGAAACACTTGCCCTGAGTCTTTCAATCCACAATTGATGTGATCGCTCACTCAAATTTCATTCAACCTCACGAGAACCAGCCCTACTTTTGTTTTGAATCACAATTTTTTGCATTTTTTAAAACATTTTGTTCACATTAAAAAATTTACTGTTAAACTCCAAATGTTGTTTTTTTATGGCACTAAATTCTGACCTTATCGCTAAACATAATAAGAATAATGCTGGAGTCACTCCTTAACATGTCGATACGCCTATTACCCCTAATCATAGCGTCACTGCTCAGCACTCAAGTGCAAGCCGATGATTTTACTATTCAGTTGGGCGGCTTTTATTCGCAATCAGACACCAATATGGAAGTCACTAACCCTATTTCGGGTAATAATTTCACTTTAGATTATGAGTCCGATCTACAACTTGCAGAAAACGAATTTTTACCCTTTATCGAGTTAAATTATCACTTTAACGAACGGCACAATATCTACCTAGACTGGAAACAGCTTCATCGTAACGCCGAAACCCAAGCCTTAACCAAACCCTTCCTGCTCGAGATTAACGACACCATTTACGATATCAAAGCAGGCGGTAATCTAAATTCAACCTTAAACATTGATGTACTGCGCTTCGGCTATGGCTATGATGTATTTCAAGGCAGTAACTATGATGTCGGTCTATCACTTGGTTTACATACTATGTTTATCAAGACAGGTTTTGAAGGGGTGATTGGTGTTTGCGCTTCATCGGAATTACTCAATAATGTCTGCGGTAGCCAAGCAATTCCGCGCATTGTTGACGAAAATGTCACTGCACCACTGCCCGATATTGGCATATATGGTCAGTATGAATTTGTTCCCGGTTGGCAAATCACCAGCCATGCACAGTATTTCTATATCAAACTCAATGATGTCAAAGGCGAACTGGTTGATATTAAAGTGGGGGTTAATGCACAAATCACCCCAAACTGGCGTATGAGCGTGGCCTATAACTACTATAAAGTTGACGTTGATATCGCCCAAAATTCGCCGAATAAAGATACTCAAATCGCCGATTACAACATCTATTACAATTTTATTGGCCCTATGCTTTCTATCAGCTATTCCTTTTAATTCAATAAAAATCTCTTCCCATATTGTATTAAACACCCCTTCTAGCTCAAACAGTTGCCCGACCCCTGGCCCAAAATTAGTGCTAAAAAATAAGGGCGCCTACTGGACGCCCTCATAATTCAACCCATTAAACCTATTTACGGCCATCCTGCTCACGTTTGGCTTTAAAGTCTGATGATTCAAGCCAATGGGGCCAATCTGAACCATTCGCTAAGGTGGTTATCATACTGGCGATCAAGTCTAGGTCTTGACTCACGCCCTCCAACGTCCAATTTGGATCATAATCATCGGCTCCTTGGTGATATTTATGCGCAATATAGTCAGGATCTGTATCCCCAAGACTCATAAATAACAATCCTGGTACACCTTGCTGGGCTAGCGCAAAATGGTCTGATCTAAACATCAATCCATTCTGTGGTCTTGGATCCGCTTTAACCGAACGGTCTTGGGCTTTGGCGGCTTTATCTAAGTATTGCTCCAACTCAGATACCCCTTCCCCATAGCGCAAAATGTAATCCACTCCTTTATTTACATTCATGCCATCGATATTTAAAAAGGCGACGATGTTTTTCGTTGGCACACTCGGATGCTGAGCAAAATGCTGCGCTCCAATCAGACCGGTTTCTTCCGCCGTAAAGGCACTGAAGAGCACCGAGCGATCCAGTGGCGCCGTCTTGGCTTGCTGTTTGAAGTAACGCGCCAAGGCTAAAACCCCCGCCACACCGCTGGCATTATCGACCGCACCGTTTAAAATCTCTGACTTACCGTCTTCAATCACAGTGCCAAGGTGATCCCAATGGGCATGCATCATCACCACTTCGTCGGGGCGCGTTTTACCGGGCAGTAAGGCCGCGACGTTATGGGACTCGGCGCGCTCAATTTTATTGTTTAACGTGAGCTGCGCGCTCAGCTTAAGTGGGATAGCCTTAAAGTTTGGCTTAGCTGCTTGCCGTTTTAAGGTATCAAAATCCAATCCCGCTTTGGCAAAGATTTTTTGTGCGGTTTCGTGCTGAACCCAGCCCATCACGCCCACTTGACCTTGGTTATTATTGGCATCGACCAGAGTAAACTTAGTGCCCGTGTTGGAGTTTTGCACCACTCCCCAGCCATAGGCGGCTGGCGCTGTTTCATGGACAATAAACACGGCCTCAGCGCCTTGACGCGCCGCTTCCTCATATTTATAAGTCCAGCGACCATAATAGGTCATAGCATTGCCTTTAAATATTGTTGGATCTTGGGTCGCAAAGCCGGGGTCATTCACGAGAACGATGACCGTTTTGCCTTTTACATCTAACCCTTGATAATCATTCCAGCCATATTCGGGTGCATTGATACCATAGCCAACAAATACCACATCGCTTTTATTCAGGCTCACGGTGTCGGCGATTCTTTGGGTTCTCGCGGTAAATTCACTGCCATTGGCAAATTTAAGTCCGCCGATATCAAGCTGCATGTTTTGATCGGCACTAATTTGCGCCAAAGGAACCGCCTGTAAATAGCTATCGCCAAATCCGGGTTTGAGACCCATATCTTTAAATGCTGCCACTAAATAGTCTAAAGTTAACGTCTCACCTTCAGACAAGGGCGCGCGTCCCCCAAAAGCATCACTAGCTAAGGTTTTCACATCGGTTCGGTATTGCACGAGATCGAGACTTTTCACAAATGCCGTTTCAGCAAAGGCTGGTAATGAGATAGTGGCCAACAGACTTGTGGTTATGATTAAATTTTTCACAACTTTCTCCCAAGTTATTATCATTATTTGGTTTTAAGGATAGACTTTACCATATCATCTTTAATTTATGATGGAAGTCTTAGCGCAAACGGAGTCGCTGCATCCAAGAGTAAACGGTAATCATGCCTCCATCTGACCGATATTCTTGTCGTTGGCCTAAATCTGACTGCAACAGAATAAAAAATAGCGAAAATTTTAAAATATCCGTGTATTTTCATTGAGTAAGGTAACAATATGTCGCTAGAGTTATTACAAGCCGCTGCACTGAACCTCAAAAAAGCAGTGCCTCTGATGCTCAAACATAAAATTCCGACCACACCCGTCAACTATGCGCTTTGGTACACTTATGTTGGTGAACAAAATCCCGAGTTAAATCAACAACTCGATACTGTTATTGCCCAATACAACACTTGCCCTCCAGTCAGTAGCGAACTCTTGTATCGCCAATATGTTGCCGACCCAGTTGAACTCGATGTCAGAGAAATGCGCCAAAATCTGGATGCTATGGTGACTGAGCTTTCCCAATCACTCAAAGATACCAATCTAGATGCCAATGACTTCCAGTCACGTATCGAAAGTAATTTTGAAAAGCTCAACCGCATCGAAGACGAGGGCTTTAGTGTTGAGCAAGTACTCGATCTGGTCCGCAGCTTAGTGAAAGAGTCGGACAATATTCGCTCGAGCACAGAGTTCTTTACCGGTCAGTTGCAGAAGGCTCAAACCGAAATAGACGCACTAAAGAAAAAACTTGAACAAACAGAAAAAGACGTTCTCTACGATGCACTGACGGGCTGCTTTAATCGCCGCGCCTTTGACACTGATTTTGCAGGAATGATAGCCCAAGCCCCCTTAGGCACTTGTGTGATCTTGGCCGATATCGACCATTTTAAAGTGTTTAACGACACCTATGGCCACCAGCTCGGCGACCAAGTGTTACGCGCCGTGGCGAAACGGCTACAGGAATCCTGCCGCGATGGCACGAAACTGTATCGTTTTGGTGGTGAAGAATTTGCGATTATTGTCCCTAAAAGTCAGCTACGTATCGCAAGGCAACTGGCCGAAGCTATGCGCCGTGGACTCGAAAAACTCAGTTTAAAAGACAGACGCAAAGACGAGCGCATCAATAATATCAGTGCCTCATTTGGGGTTGCCCAATGGCAAGAAAAACAAACGGGCATGCAATTGATTGAAGCGGCAGACAAATTACTTTATGAAGCCAAACGCTTAGGACGAAATCGTGTGCTGCCTATCAGTAACTGATGGTTATAACTTAGCCTGAAGCCGATAATTCAGCTTCAGGCTAAGATGATTAACAAAAGAGCATTTTTTGAAAGCTAAGTGAATGATTTAAATTAGATTTCAGATTAATGTTTGAAACTGCGAGAAACAGTTCCAATATTCCCTTGCACGCCACTCCCTATTGAAACGGATGCATTCGTACCGTGTGTTTCCATCGACTCATTTTCGACGGGTATCGCCTGCACCACAAACCGCAGTTCAGCACCACCTTGAAGTGAATCGAAGGGATAACACGTAATTAACGTTAAGCGATTATCATCGGATGGCGCCATAAATTGAGTTTCTGTTTCATGTACGACCTGAGTCGCCACCACTTCATAAATAATGTGATTGCCTTTAAGCGTTTGTAACGATAATCGACGCCCCACGGCCATGCCATTGAGTATCGCAAAATGCGTGTCCCTATGGCCGGCAATCACAGTATTGCCTTTTTGCCCCGCTGGCGCACTGGACAACACCAGACTCGGACCAAAGGCCAAATTTCGCCCAGAAGCCCCCGCAAGAACGTATAAACTGTCATTAAGCTCTGCTTCAATATTGTTGTTCGCCGCCACTTGCTCACGATAAATAGACAGCTTTGCCACGGGATAGGTATCCGCCCATGACCAAGGTTTATGGGATTGACCATCAGCCAAGGTTTTAGTCCACGCCTGTTCAATCAAATACTGGGCAAAGTGTGCTTTAGCTTGCATATAGAGTCCCTTTCCTAACAATGTTGCGCCAATTAAAAATAATCCCACCACTAAAAATCGCTGTGTTCTGCTTTTGCTCATCGCGCTTAACTCATCGTTCACTGGTAAGTGCCACCAAGGCCGCCTTCTCTTCCCGTCTTTGTCGAAGAATCGATCCCGTAAGAACCAAGGCGAGTAGCAAGGTCAGTGCACCTAATAACATATCCAAACGGCTTGACGTCGCGGTTTGCGGCAAGGCTCCAAAAGGTTGCCAACCTAAGGGCAAGTGTTGACGAACCACGGCATCACGGCTCATTGCAGTTGAGTCAATTGGGGTTAAGTCCACCGCCACTAAGCTGGTATAGGCGCTGACTAAGTGATAATTCATTGATAAGGCCGTCACTTGCTGTTTGACCTTGTCATCATTCGCGCCATTTTTACTCAACTCCAATGCACCAATCTGTTTACGCGCCCACAGCAAATCTAAACCCGCACCTTGATGGGTCATCAATCCTGCGGAGTTGTCCTGCAGCGAGAGCGACTGTTGCCAGTTTTGATGCCCTTGGCGTCCTGAAATCACTAACTCCTGTGGCTCACGGGCGCTGCGCTTTAAACTCACGAGCACTGGCTCACCGCGGTAAAGATCGGCAATCGGTGATGGCCAGTAATCGGGCACACTGCCATCATCAAAACGCACTTGAATATCGGTTAACACCGGATATTGAATTTTGCTGAGTAAGGCGCTGATCTTCTCATCGACTTCATCCACTTTGCCAATATAAGTAAAAGTGCCACGACCGAGTTCAGCCGCCCTTTGCATAAAGTGAGAATTAGGCGCCGAACCTATGCCGACAGTAAATAGGCGACTCTCACCTATTTGATAACGGATCAAATCAAATAACGCTTGTTCATTGCCCACAGAGCCGTCGGTCATAAAGATCACTTGGCGCAAAGGCTGCGTTGCATCAAGCGATACACTGCCCAAAGATTTTGGCAAGGCAGCGTCCAGTGCTAACGCCATTTCAGTGCCACCATCGGCCTGTAAACGGCTCACAAACTGACGTGCCCGTGACAAATTCGACGATGTCGCCGGTAATGACACTGTTGAGAACTGAGACAAACTGGAGTTAAATTCGATAATGTTAAAACTGTCCTCCGGCTTCAGTCCTTTTAACGCGTATAACAGTGCATTTTTAGCTTGAACGATAGAATCCCCCGCCATAGAGCCCGAAGTATCAATCACTAAAATTAATTCACGGGGCAAACTCGGCTGAGTACTCTTTTCAACCTTAGGAGGCAACACCATGACGAGACTGTAATTATCATCATTTACGCCGCTGGTTTTACTTGTCTCAAGTGTATCCTGAGACAGATTTTCGCCATCGAGCTTATGGGTTTTACCTTGCTGATTAAACACCCAAGCCATTGGGCTAGTGCCCTGCTGTACTCGCCATTGCAGCACAAAATCCCGATTAGCGGGCACACGTTGCGCCAGCGATACATCGACCGCGCCGCTGTTGTCTTGCTTGAGTTTGATGTCATGGTAAGGACTCTCAATGGACGCTTTATCAACCCCCTTTGCGAGTAAAACTTGAATGTCTGCCTTCAGCACAGGATCGCGTCCACTGGCGCCGTCCCGCACTGGTGCCACAATGTCAGCATCAAACACCTGCGAACTTGTCACTCGGCTTGATTGGCGCACCTGTGCCATAGGATCATGTGAATCGCTTACACTTGAATCCGATGTTAATCCCGGAATATAACGGGGCGCGACCACCAGCGGAAAACGTAAACTAAACAAACCATCTTCATATTTAATGGTCTCCTGATAGCTGATTTCTACAATCAGCTCCTCTTGAGGTGCTAGGTTTGCGACTTCGGTCGTGAACATATTAGACCGCTCTTGGCTCACTAAGCTGGCACGTTTACCTTCAGCTTTCGCTTGCTCAAAAATCTGCTTGGCATCGGCCTTAGGATGAATTTGCCCTTCGATCACTCTCTGGCCTATATGTAATCGCAACGAATCCACCGCAGCCTCATTGGGCAGCGGGAACAAATATTGCCCATTCAACACAAATTCAGTGTTGTTGCGAAAAACCTGTTTCACGCTCACGCGATTACTTAAGCCAGAGACTTGCATCGACACTTGTGTATCGAGCGGCAAAGATGGCACCCAAGCACCGCTCGGCTGGCGATAAAGCAACAGCCCCTGCGTGATATCATCGTAATTAATGATGTGTGACTCTGCCGTTCTGTGAGCACTATTTTGCCCGACCAATGCCGAAGCCATATTCTGTGGCACAGATAATGTGCCGGTACTATTCGGCGAAGCCAATGCCACAAAGGGCAAACCCCAACACACGGCGGCACTGATCAGCAATACCGCTACCGCTTCACTCACTTCTTTTACCCTTTTCCCTGTGATCATCACAAAGGCTTCCTCTATTAACAAATATGAACTGATGTTAGTTGTCGTTAATATGAACGACGTAAAATGGACTGCTTAAATTGACCACTAGTCAGCAGCATGCCTGGCCGTCAAGGCCAAATGAGGCTGTAGTGTTAATGTCACGCGGCGGTCGAACACATCCGATTCTCTGTCTTGGTCGGCTTGCAAAGGCGATAAAGCGCCAAAGGCTTGAGTGGTCATACGCTCGGCAGTGACGCCTTGCTTAATCAGGTAGCCACGCACCTCCAGTAGACGCTGTTCAGAAAGGGCTTGGTTGTAACTCTCATCACCACGGCGGTCGGCATAGCCCTTCAGCTCAAGATTGAGTTCTGGTGATAAATTCATCACCTCAGCCACATCATCTAATTGAGGCAAAAAATGCGATTCAACCTCAGAGGAACCGGTACGAAACTGTACGCTAAGCCCCAAGGCAAGTTCACTGAGCAATTGACGTTGCGCGGATAGCAACTCATCAAGCTCTTGCTGCGCCTTGGTATATTCGCTCGCCCGTTTTTCGGCGGCTTGCTGTTTTACACTCCACTCGGATAACTGGGACTCTTGCAAATGGATCTGTCTTTGCTGAACGTGCAGTGTGTCTGTATCGCTGACTGATTTGCCAATTAAGGTGCCAGTGAACGCACCAATAATAGCCCCCACTGGACCACCGACTAACGCCCCCACGAAGGCTCCACCACCGAGGCCAATTAAGGCTTCCGGTTGTTCGTCCTCGCTTGCGTATTCGTCATCCATCGCGATACCGCTAGCATAGGCATCATTTTCTAGGGTGAGGTCTTGTCCTATCACTTGGTTTTGCAGTGAAACCCGCGCCGACACACTGGCTATAGGTGCGCTTAATAAACTCAAAACCAATAGATTAATTAGTGTCTTTTTCATCATCTCATTCCTTTTTGATTATTAGCCGAGCTTGGACTCGTACCTGAAGCAATCCACTCAACACCACATCAGGTCAAACGGGTACAAAACTGAATGGGGCTATTAAACACAAGTGGAATGGCATGAGCAGGGATGGAAAATGGCAATACAACTATCAATTGTGGCAACAAAATGGCAATTGCATTTGTGGCCTTTTTTCTCGGGTAAAATCCTGTATAGTCACGAAAACTTACTCCCCCAAGTCAATAGGAATACGGCTCTATGAAGCGTATCGCCATAGTGGAAGATGAAGCGGCCATTCGCGAGAATTACAAGGACGTGCTGCAACAACACGGTTACAGCGTGCAAACCTACGCCGACAGACCATCGGCCATGCTAGCCTTTAATACCCGTTTACCGGATTTAGCCATTATCGACATCGGCTTAGGTAATGAAATTGACGGCGGCTTTATGCTATGTCAGTCATTGCGCGCCATGTCGAGCACGCTGCCGATCATCTTTTTAACCGCCCGTGACAGTGACTTTGATACTGTGTGTGGCCTGCGTTTAGGCGCCGATGATTACTTGAGTAAAGAAGTGAGTTTCCCCCATTTAACCGCACGCTTAGCCGCATTGTTTCGACGCTCTGAACTTGCGGCCAGCCAAACGGCGCAGGAAAACCTGCTCGAACGTGGCCCACTGACCATTGATGCCAACCGCATGCAAGTCTATTGGAACCAGTTACCAATCGAGCTTACTGTGACCGAATTTTGGATGGTGCATGCGTTAGCCAAACATCCAGGCCATGTACGCAGTCGCCATGAATTAATGCAAGAGGCTAAAATCTTTGTCGATGACAGCACTATCACCTCCCATGTGAAACGCATTCGCAAAAAGTTTATCGCTACCGCGCCAGAGTTTGATTGTATTGATACTGTCTATGGTATGGGTTATCGCTGGGATAGCTTGGCCTGATCTATGGCTTAACCAACCTTTAAGCGCGCGGCGTTGAACCAGATAACCTTGGATGAATGAACTTTTAAACCCATTAATGCTGATCCTTAACTTATGACACGTTTCCCCTTTGGTCTACGCACTAAAGTCATCGGCCTTAGCCTGTTCTTGCTCTGCCTACCTTGGCTGGGGTATCAATATGTGTGGGAAATGGAAAAGTATCTTCGCCACGGCCAAGAACGCACCTTAGAAGGCACCACTCAAGCACTGGCCACCGCGCTGCACGAGCGGCCAAAATTGTTCGATGGGCAAGCGAGTTTTTTAAAGCAAGTGGAAAAAAGCCGCGATCTATACGCCTATCCACTGGCGGGGGCGATTCTACTCGACGGCAAACTCAACGAATGGCAGGAATATCAGCACAGATTTATCCAATACGGTGAGGCGCACCAAATTATGCGTGCCGATCCGAACGCTCCCCTGACCTTAAGCTTTACCCACATGGTCGGACAATACGATGGTTATCTGTATGCTTTTTTTCAAGTCATTGATCCAACAGTGGTACTGCGGGGTAAAAATGCCCTAAGTGTTGATAGAAACGATCATCTCTCGATTGCGACACTCGCGCCCGACAATAAATTCAAACGCTATATCGTTGCCACGACTCAACCCGGCTGGATCAGCGCCTTCGAATTACCCGCTAATCCTAAGCAAACTGTGCCCGTCACACCTGAGGTGCGTATCCAAGGACAATGGGCAACGACAGATGTGGGCTACAATGTCGAGCTGCGTATTCCCTTAGACATGGTCGGCAGCAAACTCGGATTTGCCATTGCCGATGTCAACGACAGCAAATACCGTGATGTCGCTGCAGTTGTCGGCACCTCGGCTTTAGATACGGTCGACAATCTCGGCACTGTGCTGGTACCATCACCGGAAATAGAAAGTATTATCAAAGGCATGAGCCACTATAGCTCACGTATTTGGGTGGTTGATAAACACGGCCGCGTACTGGCAAAATCCGGTGACATTCGCGCTAATGACAGTGTATGGACCCGCACCTTAGAAGATGAAAAGAGCACCGCGCTGTGGGATACCTTCAAGCGTGATTATCTGCATCCGCTGTACTATAAAATTCTCACTAAACCGCCCAAAGACTTTATTGATTCCTTACAAGATTCCACCGAGCTTGACGGCAGTCATATCCAAAAAGCCCTCGCGGGTCAGCAAAGTTCGACTTGGCGGTTAACCCCAGACAACAAAGCCGTGGTACTCGCCGCCGCCAGTCCTATTTGGATTGATAACAATGTGATGGGTGCCGTCGTCGCCGAAGAAACCACCCACGGAATTCGAACCCTACGCAACCGAGCGCTGGAAAAACTCTTTAACGTGATTTTGACCATAATGAGTATGGGCACCTTGGCGCTGTTCTTCTTCGCCTCGAGTATTTCTAACCGCATTCGTAAATTGCGCGATGAAGCCGAAAATGCCATCGACAGCCAAGGCCGTGTGCGTAATCACCTCAAACCGTCGAAAGCTCGGGATGAAATTGGCGATCTGTCCCGTAGCTTTTCTAGCATTGTGGGGCGACTGGGTCAGTACACTCACTATCTAGAAAACATGTCGTCGCGCCTGTCCCATGAGTTACGTACGCCCGTGGCTGTGGTGCGTTCATCCCTTGAGCATTTAAACCTGCAGACCTTAGATAAAGACACGCAAAAATATGTCGACCGCGCCCAAGAAGGTGTCAGCCGCTTAAGCATGATTTTAAATAACATGAGCGAGGCAACACGCTTAGAGCAGAGTTTAACGCAGGCCGATATCACTAAGTTCCCACTCGCTCAAGTGGTCAGCGGTTGTATGCAAGGTTATCAAATGACCTATCCAGAACAAGGCTTTAGTGTGAAAGTGCCCGAGCAACCACTGATGATGCAAGGGGTGCCAGAATATATCGCCCAGTTAATGGACAAACTTATCGCCAACGCCATTGAGTTTTGCCATAAAGACAGTGCTATCGAAGTCACACTCACCCAAGTGGGTAAGCAAGCGACTCTGCTTATCAGCAACTTAGGACCTGAACTGCCCATTGATATGTCGGAGCAGATTTTCGATTCCATGGTGTCGGTGCGGATAAATCAAGCCCAAGATAAACCCCACCTAGGCTTAGGTCTGTATATCGCGCGATTGGTCGCCGAGTTCCACCAAGGACAAATCCTTGCCCGTAATCGCAGCGAACATAATGGTGTGGATATCCTTGTTACCTTACCTTTAAATTAAGAACATGCGGGCTTTAAGTTAAGCGTGTTACAGCTTTTAAGCCCTGCGTCATAATCTCAACAGCTAAAATACAGGAGGCCAATAACATGAGCCAAACTCATCACGCGCCTCCTGTCATTTATGCGGGCAGATGCTAAGATGACCGCCATAACAATCGATAAGAAACGCCAATTATTCTCCCAAATTGTTCAACCTATTCGTTCAACCTAAATGCCAAGGTAATGATCCAATGACAGATAAACATCATCAAGCCACCCAAATCGTCAGCTTAGGTCGAGACAAAAAATGGACCAAAGGCGTGATCAATCCGCCCGTCTTTCGCGCTTCGACTATCGTCTTCGAAACCATGGATGAAATGCGCCACGCCGCGAAAAATAAAACCAATGGCGAGATGTTTTATGGCCGCCGTGGCACCCCAACCCATTTTGCCTTTCAGGCTGCGATTGCAGAACTAGAAGGCGGCGTCGGTACGGCGCTGTATCCTTCTGGCGCTGCGGCGATCAGTGCGGCGCTACTGTCATTTTTAAAAACGGGCGATCACCTGTTAATGGTTGATAGCGTGTATGAGCCAACGCGGGATCTGTGCACCCATATTCTCGGCGGTTTTGGTATCGAAACCACTTACTACGATCCGCTGATTGGCGCAGGCATTCGCGACCTCATTCGCCCTAATACTAAAGTGTTGTTTTTAGAGTCTCCGGGCTCCATCACCATGGAAGTGCAAGATGTACCGACCTTGTGCCGCATCGCCCACGAACATGGGCTGATCACTATGCTGGACAACACTTGGGCCTCGCCCATCAATAGCAAACCCTTTGAAATGGGTGTAGATATCTCAATTCAAGCGGCGACCAAATATATCGTCGGTCACTCGGATGTGATGATAGGCACGGCCACGGCCAACGAAAAATACTGGCCACAATTACGTGAACACAGCTATTTGATGGGACAAACCACATCGCCAGACGATGTGTACCTTGCTGCCCGCGGCCTACGTACCTTAGGCGTGCGTATGGCGCAACATGAAAAAAATGCCCTGCAAGTGGCCAACTGGTTGAAAACCCGGCCAGAAGTCGATCATCTACGTCATCCCGCGTTTGATACATGCCCTGGGCACGAATTCTTTAAACGCGACTTTAGTGCCTCCAACGGCTTGTTCTCCTTTATCTTAAAACAGGGCGATGGCGATGCGGTCACCGCACTGGTTGAAAATATGAGTCACTTTAAGATGGGCTTTTCTTGGGGCGGCTACGAGAGTTTAATCCTCGGCATTTTCGGTATTGAAAAAATCCGCTCAGCAACTCAATGGGATGCGAGCAAACCTTTGATCCGTTTACATATTGGTTTAGAAGATCCCGCTGATTTAATCGCCGATCTCAGTGCTGGGTTTGAACGTTTTAACGCTGTATTGGCGGCCAAAGCTAAGTAACGATATTTAATGTGCTAAGTGCTAGCTGAATATAAAGAAGGGGCGGAATAAATATTCCGCCCCTTCTCTTATCGATACTGACACAAATACGAATGTTTACTGCAATATCATTATGCTTATCGCAAATAAACCGCTAAACCATAAACTCTACAGCGATTAATGCGCTTTCGTTCCAATACTTAATGCAGGATCGACCCAAGCCGCAGAGCCATAAAGCGGCACTGTTGAGAGCGCATGTTTATGGCTGCCATTGGTCTCTTTCGTCGAATAGGACAAATACAACAGAGTCTGATTTTGCGCATCGTAAATTCTACGCACTTTTAATGACTTAAATAAAATACTCAGGGATTCAGTGAAAATCACTTCGCCGTGTTTCCCCATATCTATCTTCGCCAGATCGGCCGCAGTAATTGGCCCAGTTTGACGGCAACTGATCCCCATATCGGACGGATCAGCAAAATCTAAATTGGCTTCGATACGACTGATATGGCAAGTCACCCCAGGTATTTTAGGATCGTTTTTAGCATCAATAATCACATCTTTAGTGGTAAAAAGCCCTAAGCTCACCTTACCCACATCGTCACCACAACCCGCAAGCAATAAACCTACAGAGGCCGCAAACGCACACTTCAACAGAGTTTTCATTCATACATCCTTTTACATTAGTGCTGATATGCTAGCGCTTATATATTAATGCGTAGCGAATAGCTTTTGTGCCCAGCGGGTTAATCCGGCTGTCACAGAGCCAAAGTGATCGCCGACCACGACCGGAATATCGGGATAAATACCAGCGATTTTCGCATAAATCGCAGGGCTTCGTGCCGTACCACCCGTCACGTAAATCACATCGGGTTTACACTCTGCTTCAGCGGATAAATCCTCTGTTGATGAGCGGTTTACCGCGACATTTGTTGCAGCCAAAGTTTTTGCAGCTTGCGTGAGCGCTTGGTGCATCAGGGCTTCCACTTTCGTCAGCGACGGCTCAATGGCATTTTCAAACAAGTCACGACTCACACCCGCGTGCAGCGCCGCTTCGATAAAATCCAGATTAACATCAGTATTATCGGTATCTGACAGCGTAATTTTCGCACGCTCGGCTTGGCGAACCAGTTGATAGCTTAACTGCTGCTGTTGCACCTTTAACAATCGCTTCAGTAACTGTGGCTGCTCGGCTTCTTTAACCAATTCATCAATCAATTTACGGCTACTTAAGGTACTGAATTCTCGCTGGGCGCTAATATCATTCACTGCAACCGCATTCCAAAAGGTTTTACTGGGCATAGGTTTGCCATTGATCATCAAGGAACCTAAACCAAAGTGCGGCATAAAGGCATTCATTGCAAGGGCGATATCGAGATCATTACCGCCGATCCGCTGGCCGCTGTGACCGAGGAAATCTTCACTGCGATCCGCTTTTTGTTTATGGGCGGGTCCCATTTTTACCACAGAGCAGTCCGTTGTACCGCCGCCTACGTCGACGACCAATACCGTTTTGTTGTCGGTCAAGGTCGCTTCATAATCCATCCCCGCCGCTAACGGCTCGAACAGAAAATCAACGTCAATAAAACCCGCACGTTTTGCCGCTAAGGTCAAAATGGCTTCGGCCTGACGGTTACTCTCTTCACCGCCTATGCCTTGAAAGTTCACCGGACGACCAATAATCGCATGGGTGATCATCGCAGTGCTACCCTGTTTCACAAGGTCTTTTTCAACTAACACAGATTCGGCGCGCACTTTAATGTGCTGCATCATCAAGGTAACAATATCTTCAAACAGGGCCACTTGTTCGGGTCTAAGCCCTGTCGCGCCTAAAAAGGATTTTGGCGAACGGACATAGAATCCCTCCTCCGGCATTTCTAAATACGCGCTCACCGCCTGCTCGCCAACAAATACAGCCTGAACATCGGCATCGAGATCTAACTCATGGCGCACCATACGGGCACGACTCAATTGCGCGGCGCGCTTTTTGGCGTAATCGGCTTTTAACTCAATAGGAAGACCACGGTAAACCGCCTCGGCGATCAGTTCCCTGTCCATCGCGTATAAGGTCGAAGGCAAATAAGCTGATTGCTCTGATAACGCCAATAACTGCACACCATCATCCAGCATGATCCCTACGGCGCAGTTAGCACTACCATAATCAAATCCAACAAACATACCTTTTACTCCCGCGATAAAAAAGCCGAGCAAGATAACATAGTTTGCGATAATGCCCAAGGAGTTAACACTGACGGATTTATCCCCAGTAAGCCGCGCTTGCACAGTTTCTCAAGACTTAAATCGCAGTAACGCGAACTGAGTTTGAGCTCAATCCAAGATGATCATCATAAGGTCATATTTCTGTCACACTCGTCATCAAGTTGACATATTTCCCTCGTATCTTTATCCCAGATAAATCCCAGACTGATTTTGGCGTGTACGCAATATTTATCATTGAAACTCCTTCACTTGTCGGCAGTAAATCTGATTGCACAACGGCGGATGAATGCTATTGTATATTGCGCCATGACGCTTGCTTAAAGGAGCTGTGCAGTGTCCCCGAATACCGATAAACTTTCGATTGATAAAGAACTCTCTTGGTTGTCTTTTAATGAGCGGGTATTGCAAGAAGCCTGCGATCACAATGTTCCCTTAGTGGAGCGAGTGCGCTTTTTAGGGATATTTTCCAATAACATGGATGAGTTTTTTAGGGTGCGTGTGGCTGCGGTCAGACGCTCCATTTTGCTGTCATCCCTGCAGGAAGGTCGCAGTAATAGCCGCCATTTAATGGCCAAGATCCAATCGAAAGTGATGGCATTGCAAGAAAGGTTCGATGGCATATACACGGATTTAATGCGCGAACTTGTACGTCGTAATATTTTGTTAATCAATGAGAAACAATTAAGCGAGTTCCACAGCGACTGGCTGAAAAAGCATTTTAGAGATCATTTCAAACGCCATATCGCGCCGCTTATGGTCAATAATAATCGCGATCTGATCAAGCAAATCAATGACGACGCCACCTATTTGTGTGTGTGTTTGTTCACTAAAGCTCGCCGCCAATACGCCTTAGTCGAAGTGCCGACTAAAAATGTACCGCGGTTTATCGAACTCCCAGCCGAAAAGAGTAAAGCGAAAAAATATCTGATTTTATTAGATAATATTATTCGCCACTGCGTAGATGAACTCTTTGGTCCCTTCTTCGAGTACGATGCTATCGAAGTGTATTCGATGAAGTTAACCCGCGATGCCGATTTTGATATCACTGACGAGCTTGAACAAACCCAGCTTGAGAAAATGACCAAGGGATTGAAAAAACGTCTTACCGCCGAGCCTGTACGCTTAGTGTATGACAAAGAAATGCCTGAACACATGTTGGTGATGCTCAAAGAAAACCTGAACATCAGCTCGACCGAATGTTTGATCCCAGGCGGGCGTTACCACAGCTTTAAAGACTTTATCGCCTTCCCCAACCCGAGCCGCGACTACCTCGAAAACGAAAAACTACCGGCGCTCAATAGTGCAGGTTTTGGCCGCAGTGCCAACAGTTTCGATGCGATTCGGATGGGCGATATCATGCTCAATTATCCGTACCATAAGTTTTCCCACTTTACCGAAATGGTGCGCCAAGCGGCCTACGATCCGGCGGTGCGCTTTATTCGAATTAATTTATATCGAGTGGCGAAAAAATCCCATGTAATGCAATCGCTTATCGATGCAGTGAAAAACGGCAAACAAGTCACCGCCGTCATTGAACTCAGGGCCAGATTCGATGAGCAATCCAACATCGAATGGACCCGCATCTTGGCCGAAGCGGGCGTCAAAGTTCACCACGGTATCACCAGCTTAAAAGTACATTCCAAGTTGTGCTTGATTGGCCGCGAAGAACAAGGGGAAATCAAACTCTATTGTCACGTTGGCTCAGGCAACTTTAACGAAGGCACGGCGCGGGTCTACACTGACTTGTCGCTGTTCACCGCCAATCAAGAAATTGCCCGAGAAGTAGAGCAAGTATTTGACTTGATTGAACATCCGTATCGCCGCGATAATTTCCAGCATTTAATCGTGTCGCCCTACGATGCCAGACAAAAACTGAGTCACTTAATTGATAATGAAATCGTTAATGCCCAGAGCCATATGAAGGCGGCGATTACCTTAAAATTAAATAACTTACTCGATGAATCCTTGGTCCAAAAACTCTATGAAGCCTCGGCGGCTGGGGTCAAAATCAAGTTACTTATTCGCGGCATGTGTTCGCTTATCCCGCAAATTCCGGGGATCAGCGACAACATCGAAGTCTATAGTATCGTCGACCGATTCCTCGAACACTCGCGGGTGATGCTGTTCCACGCGGGTGGAGAGAACAAACTCTTTATCTGCTCCGCCGACTGGATGAGCCGCAACATAGATAATCGCGTTGAAGTGAGTGTACCGATTTATGATCTGCGCCTAAAACAGATGATAATGGATATTTTATCCTTACAATTCAATGACAACACTAAAGCACGTGTCATCAACAAGGAACAAAGTAATCCTTATCGGAATCGCGGTAACAAACGAAAAGTGCGTTCTCAAATTGCCATTTATCAATATCTGATTAATTATGAGAAGCGCCAACTGCAAGAATTTAATGCCTTACGTATTTCCACCCATGAGGGTGACGCTGAGCGAGAAGTGAAAACTCAGCCTGACATAACACCAGAGTTACGGGCCAAAGCCAGCTAACCGCTGGCTTTATATCGCTTTGATTGCCTAAGGATAATCCGATTGGTAACCACATATTCGCACACACAGTCACACGTTACGCCCAGCAATGTACTCGCAAACTCTAAATCGCGTCACTTTGTCGCCATCGATATGGGGTCGAACAGTTTTCATCTGGTCATCGCCCGCGAGCAAGATGGCAGTTTGCAGATTTTACATAAAGAAAAACAACAGGTTCAGCTCGCCACTGGACTCAATGCGCAAAATATTCTCGACAATGACGCCATAGAACGTGGGCTCAATTGCCTACGGGATTTTAACCAACGATTTTCCAATCTCGACCAAGCGCAAGTGCGATTAGTCGCCACCCACACTCTGAGAATTGCCAAAAACCGCGATCAGTTTATCGAGGCTGCACTCGCCATCATGCCCTATCCGGTGGAGGTCATTTCGGGCCATGAAGAAGCGCGTTTGATTTATAACGGTATTGCCCAAAGCCAAGTGCTAGGGAAAAGTAATTTAGTCATCGATATCGGTGGCGGTTCTACCGAAGTGGTGATCGGCCAGAAAAATACCCCAACTCAGTTATCTAGCCTGCGCTGCGGTTGTGTGAGTTTCAATGAGCGTTTCTTTATTGATGGGCTCATCACCCCAGCCTCATTTCGCGATGCCCAAAGTGCGGCTGATAAGCAGTTCGCGTCGCTCTCAAAGGAATATTTCGCGGGCGGCTGGGAACTCACCTTGGGTAGTTCAGGTACAGTGAAAGCCATCTGCGAAGCGATTCAAGAAGAGCACGGCGATGAAACCATCACGCTGCCACGACTCAAACAGCTCAAAATCAAGTTGATCAAATGTGCCCATATTAGCCAAATCCAATTTGCCAACGTCGATGATAAACGCATTCCCTTAGTGCCCGCCGGACTTGCCATTTTGATCAGCTTTTTTAGGCGCTTACCGATTCAAAAACTTGAGTTTAGCCCAGGCGCACTGCGTGAAGGCGTACTCTATGAACTGGCAAAGATTGGTCAATATCAGGATATTCGCCACCGCACCGTCGACAGTATTGCCCAGCTTTATCATATCGATATGGCCCACGCCGCTAAGGTACGCGACACTGCCATGGCCTTGTTTGAACAGGTCGCCGACGAATGGCAATTAAGGCCCCATGCGCGCTTGCTCGCCTATAGCGCGACCTTACATGAAATCGGATTACACATTAATTCAAAATCCCTGCACAAACACGGCGGTTACATTATCAGTAACAGTGACTTACCAGGATTTAGCGAAGCATTACAGCTGGATTTAGCGCGGCTTATCACCAATCACAGAAAAAAGCCTAACGAATTAATGCTCGCTGAACTCGATCCCAACCATAAGCTCACGCTCAATCGCCTACTCAGCCTGCTTAGGCTCGCTGTCTTGCTCAATCTTGGCCGTATCGCTAAGACGCTGACCTTAGATCATATTAAAGTGATCCCCGATGGACTCATGCTAGTACTACCAAGCCATAAGCGGAAAATCAGCTTGTTTATGAAAGATTTACAGCGAGAACAAAAACAAATGCTCACCCTTGGAATGAACCTGCGTTTAGTGTCGAGTCTGACTTAGCGGTTACGGCGTTAGCTCAGCCTAACGTGGCCGAGGCGAGTGTGGGTTAGCTCTGTGTGAGTGAGTTTAGCGAGGATTCGGCACTGTTCGGCGCTAAAATATGCCCTTAATCGAGGGCCATTATCTCGCCTAAAAACAAGGTTAAGTTAGCTGTCAATCTGGCTAGGTAACCGGATTTCAACAGCATAGCGGTAGACTTAATCCATGCGCCACAACAGATTAAAGTTTAAAGGATTTTTAACCCTTCACTAAAGCACAAATTCCTGCTCGCGCGTTTGCCGCTGAGTGGGGATTTCTGCTATCATCCACGGCTGACTAATCATAATTCCACGAATTTAAAGATAATCAGAGTCAAACCCTTTTTATCTCGCGATATCAGCCCCATCGCCTGCAGGTACAAGTATGATTAACCACTTTAGTGTGCTTGGTATAAAACCCAGTGCCAAAGAAGACGACATTAAAAAAGCCTATCGACGGCTGTCAAACAAATATCATCCCGACAAGTTGTTAGGCGCCTCGGAAGAGGAAAAGCAGCAAGCCGCCGTACAACTTGAACGCGTTAAAAATGCTTATGATGTGTTGTCCGATCCTAAGCGACGTAACGCGTTTATCAAAGATTTCAATAACGTCATAGTGACCGATCCCGCGAGCGCCATGCGCGAGCTGTGGGATCAATTTTATCCTTGAGCGTTTTCTAGAGTAGTGTCAAATGGTCAAAAAACTGAATATCTCACGCATTAATGAGCTTAAAAATAATGCCTACGACAATATCGAGTCCTACGACGATCCCGATACACCTAAAGCGCTAGAGCAATTTACTAGCCAAATCAAAAAGGTGTTAGAAGCCGATCCTAAGATGCTCGATACTGTGCCTGAGTACCTGCCTGTCGCGCTTTACGGTCGAATTAAATTTCCCGCCGAAGCCAAACTCAAGTGGGCACATTGGATAAACACGGCTACTCAACCCGAGTGGGATGAGTTTAAAGTCACGATTGGCTTTAACAATGCTGATTTACCTTTAGTGTTAGCCGTGCGTGGTTACTCGGAAACCTTACTGATTGAAAGCTGCGCCGTACTGTATTTACTTGAAACTCAAGGTAAAGCAACGCCAGCAGCGAAGCATCACGACGATGAAGATGATGACAACGATTATGTTGGCACCTCAGATAACGACGACGATGATGAAGGCGAAGAGGAAGATGGCTACTACGATCACTACGATGATGAGGACCGCTAATGAACACTAGTCTCATTGAGATTACCGTCGCCGAAATTAAAGAGTTGGCGGACGTAGAGCCAAAACAAGCGAGCAAACGCTTTGAAATCATTGCAAATACCATGAGCGACGAGCAATTAGTCGAAGTTATCGAGCACATGGATATCGTCACGCTGACCCAAATCAACAGTCACCATGATATCTCTTGTCCTTCGATCATGTCTGAACTCATGACCCCGGAACAAATTCGCGACATCGTCTGTCAGCAACCTTTGTACTGGGAAGAAAAAATCAAAAACAATGCCGAAGAACTTATTCAGCATACCTTTGATTTTTTGACCTATTTAATTCGCATCCAAGATAGCGAAGAAAAACAAACTGCGATTTTAGAATGTATCGCCGAAGATCCAGCGGGCCTCTTCTACCTGTCGATTCCTTTCATCGAAATGATGTTAGGCGAAAAGCATGAAGATGAAGACGGCTACACCGATCTCTACGATGACGAAGAAGACACTGAAACCATCGGCTACGACAGCCGCGTCGCCAGTGAAGATGCACACAGCCTCAGCATAGACGACCCACGCAGCCTAATGGCCTTGATCCACGAGCTCGCGCCCGATGTTGAAAAAGCCATTAAGAGTCTGCTGCGAAACGAAAGCTCAGGTTGGGAAATGATCATCAGCAAGTTTGTCAACGAGCTGGTTATTCAAGCCAAAGAGAAAAACCAAGTGACGGATGAATACGCTGAAGTCGATGATATGTTTAGCTTTTTGGATTAAGGAATTATTTGATGCAACTGGTACTGCGTGATGTAGATCAAGGACCCTACCTGAGCAAGGTATTGATCCAAGGCCAAGCAGACGAAACGCTGAGCGGTGAACAGCTGTCACAAATCAAATCCAAAGCCATTTTGATGAGCCTCAAACTGGCCGATAAGTTTTACAACAAGTATAAAATGCACCTGCTCGAACAAGCGGCGCACGATGTCATTGGTGTGGTGAGTCTTGGTTTGATGGAATTGTCAAACCAAAACCCGCAGCAGGCGATACGCCTGTTGATCACCGCCGATGGCATAGTCAAATGCTTCCAAAAAGGCTGGAGCATGCTCAGCACTGTCAGCAAGCATAAACTCATCAACGGCAAGTCACTGTACGGTGATGTCGACAAGTTCTTGCTAGAACAAGTGTCTAGCCCGCCAGATGCGGAAGAATGGTTAGGCTATGAAGCCTATCAAGATGCCCTGCTTGAGCATCAACGCCAACAGTCAATTGCGGCCCTATTGGCACAGTTTTACGCGCAATCGAGCTATGATCCGCTAGATTTTCTCAATCTAGAGAGTGTATTAGCCGAAGCGGTACTGTATCGATTGTTGTTTGATGGCGCCAAAGTCAGACAAGATTTGAAAAAGCGTATCGGCAAAATCACCTTAAAAGAGGAGTGGTTTACCCGTGAGCATATTGAATTGGAAACTCAGAAAGCGTTAGCAGAATTACCCGCAGAACTCGCTGAAACCATCAGTAAAGATCTCGGTAAAAACTTTGTCCCCGCCCTACTGCGTACCCTGCACTTTGCGAAAAGCTACCGCGAACTATTACTCAGCGACGCTTCACCCGAACGCTTAGAAAGATTCGAACACAAGGAAGGTCTCGTCGGCCTTCTCGGCTGGCCACTCTACATAGTACTTTGACCGCTACTTTAATCGGTAATATGATCAATAGGTTAACGAGTGCTTGACTCGCTTAAAATGAGTGCTTTATTGAAAAATAAAGCACTTTTTTACTGTCTTTTGTCTCTATGCCCAATCTCAATAATCAGTATTGAGGTCTCAGTTTTGAGTAGTTTTAGCTTTAAAATAAGTGACTTACAGAGATATAACTCTTCAGTTAGATAAATTCTGGAGATTCATCCCTCCTCAGATAACCCCAAATCCGAAACATGCCATTTTCTATCGAATAAGGAATTGAATATTGGGCTAATTGTGCGCTTACAACATCAGAAAAGTCCGTCACTCGATCCGCCACTAATCGGCCTAGCCATTCTCTTTTGAATGGATTAACTTCTAACCACTCAATGGTTTCTGCTATTTCAAGTAACTCGTGCCACCACACAGCAGTAAAACCTGCATTAGGGTTTTCATCATAAATCAATTTGTATCGCACATAGGGAATAAAGTCTTCAGATCCATTTAATGCCTTTTCAAGCTCGCACCACTTTGTTTTATTCATTACAGACGAAAGCTGATGCTCGTTCACATACTTCAAAACTTCAGAATTCATTTTTTAGTGTCCCAAGCGACTCAGTGAAAAACTAAATGATATAGCTTTAATAGATATATATTGCCAATAAAAACTAATTAATATGACAGATAAAATGATGGGCAATAAATTAGGCCAGCCATTTTAAATCGTGGAGCGCTTATTGGTTTGACCTACTCATATTGGCTTGCCATCGTATTTGCTCGTCGACAGGGTGAATAGAAACCTAGGGATTCTAAGTTTATGAATGAGAGCCATGGACAGCGAACTGGCAGTTAAACAAGAATGTTGTTCAAGTCCATCCTAGAATGCCCGACCGCCCCAGT